>DXCX01000086.1 GCA_019115785.1 Candidatus Intestinimonas merdavium
ACACGGATTTCTCCACACGATTTTGAGTCGCGGTCGTCTGCCAATTCCGACACACCGGCATTTATATTTTAATTTCCCTTGTGTCCCGCACATCTCAGATTTTGGAGGGATGTGCGGGAGGGATATTAAAATCAAATGAAATTATGAAGTTGTGAAAACGCCGATTTATCAAGGGTTTTGCCAAGGCACTCAACATTCTACGAAGTAGATTTTGAGTCCGTCACGTCTACCAATTCCATCATACCGGCATGAATGGTGTGGGTGCGAAGACTATTATACACAAGGTGGGCGGAGACTGCAAGAGTGTATTTTTGCTGAGGCAGAGAAAATTAAAAAATCCCATACCAAACCGGCGGGAAATATGGTATGATGATACATACGAGATTACTGCCCTATAAGCGGCGGGCGCGGATTGGAAGGGAGGCGGCGGAGATGAGAAGAAAACGGTTTGGGCTGATTCCGCTCTTCACGGCCCTTCTGTGCCTGTGCGGCTGCGCCTTCAGTTCGCCCGAGGAGCTTTATGCCGTTCCCAAGGCGGCGGAGGACTATCGAAACCTTCAGGATCAGATCGACAAGGTCCGCAGCGCCGGCGCCGAATACGCCGGCCCTCTGTTCGGCACCAATACCCAGCCTGTCCAGCTCATGGATCTGGATGGGGACGGGATTCAGGAGGCCATCGCCTTTTTCCGCGCCACCAGTGCGGACGACCCTGACCCGCTGAAGATCTATATCTACCACCAGATGGAAGATGGGGCCTATGAGGTATGGAGCATCATTGAGGGGGATGCCCCCGCCATCAATTCCATCTCCTATGAGGACCTGGACGGGAAGACCGGCCCCAGCGGCCACATGGACAAGGAGCTGGTGGTGAGCTGGCGCCTGAGCGACAAGATCTACCGCCTGGAGGCCTTTTCCGTCACAGGACAGGAGGTAGAGACCCTGCTGCCTGCGGTGTCCTACACCGACTATGTGCTGTGGGACATGGACAAGGATAACCAGCGAGAGATCGTCATGATCACCCTCAACACGGTAGACAGCGTCTACCAGGCCGATTATTACGACTACCAGGCCGGGCAGATGGTGCTTCGGAGCTCGGCGCCCCTGTCGGGCAAGATCACCGGCCTTGCCAGCAACACCAAGCCCCTGGCCAGCTATCTATGCAGCAATGGGGTGGCCGAGCCAGCCGTCTTTGTGACCTCCAACCTCATTACTGGTGTCATCACGGATATTTTTACTTGGCAAAATAACAAGCTGGTAAACATTACCCTGAATCCCACGACTGGCATGAGCGACGATACCTTCCGCCTCAATACCAGTATTTCCATCCAGGACATCAACGATGACGGCTATCCGGAGGTGCCACGGCCCAACGCCCTCCCCACACCGGATGCCGTCAGCAGCCTGGATTTCTGGCAGGTCCAGTGGCTGCAATATGATCTGAAGGGAAAGCCCACCGTGGTCTCCACCACCTATTATAACGGTGAGGATGGCTGGTACCTGGTCATGCCGGAGTCCTGGCAGGGCAAGGTGGCGCTGTCCCGGCTGGACAACACCGGCAGCGGAGAGCGGGGCGTCCTCTTCTACCCCTATTCCGCGGAACAGGGAGAGGGGGGGGCCGCCCTCAGACCCTTCCTCTCCGTTTATAAGCTCACCGGCCCCAACCGGAAGACCCGGGCCAACGCGGAGGGGCGGTTCATCCTGCTGGAGGAGGACGATGTGATCTATGCCGCCGAGCTGCACGCCGACAGCGGCTGGGACTGCGGCGTGGACCAGGAGGGGCTCAAGGAGCTGTTCCATCTGATTTGAGTGGCCGTCAGCCCATGTGAAAGGGAGCGTTTGGCATGAAAAAAGTGCTGGTATTAGAAGACGAGGCCAATATTCGCAGCTTTGTGGTCATCAACCTAAAGCGGGCGGGGTATGAGACCATTGAGGCGGGCACCGGCGAAGAGGCTCTGGCTCAGCTGCGCCGGAACCCAGACATCAAGGTGGCCCTTTTGGACATCATGCTCCCCGACGATATGGACGGCTTTGAGGTCTGCCGCCGCATCCGGGCCAGCGACTCCAAGATCGGTATCATCATGCTCACCGCCCGTACCCAGGAAATGGACAAGGTGACCGGGCTGATGACCGGCGCCGACGACTATGTGACCAAGCCCTTCTCTCCGGCGGAGCTCACAGCCCGGGTGGATGCCCTCTACCGCCGCACCGGCGGGGACGTGGAGCTGGACAGCGGCGAGATCAGCCAGCCCCCCTTCCTTTTGAACACACGGAATCGGACACTGGAGAAAAACGGACAGCGGGTGAAGCTTACCCAGGTGGAGTATTCCATTATGAAGCTTTTTATGGACAACCCCGGCAAGGCCCTCTCCCGGGATGAGATTTTGGATACCGTCTGGGGCCGGGATTCCTTCGGCGAGCTTAAGACGGTGGATGTGAATATCCGCCGCCTGCGCATCAAAATCGAAGACGACCCGACCAACCCCACCTATATTACCACCGTGTGGGGATATGGGTACAAGTGGGGATTTTAAACCTGCATGCGTCGGGGACCCAAAGAGAGCCAAGCGAAGCGGGTCTCTTTGGGAGAGGAGGCGCAAGGGAGCGGGTGAGGGATGGCCTTTGGCCGTCCCGAATGAAGCGGACTTTGCGCCGACGACGTGTGGGGATATGGGTACAAGTGGGGCTTCTGAGAACGGTCGGGGGTCCCCGCAAAACATGGTTTTGCGGGGCGAGACGATAGGCATAAGACCATGATGCAGAAGGAAAGGAGGCGGAGGGGCTGTGGCCAAGGTAAAAGGGATTCGGAAACGGTGGATGCTCAACAGCATCTCCGCCGTGCTGCTCATCGTACTGTTTGCTGTGGCGGCCTTTTCCGCCGCCATCGCCAGTTACTTTTACTCCACCATGAGCACGGGCCTCAAGTCCCGGGTCACCGCGGCCCTACCCTTTTTCAGCAGCGCCATCAGCCAGAGCGAATATCTCCAGACGGCCAACGACTATGTGAGCACCTTTGCCGACAAGGACCGGCTGGAGCTCCAGATCATCAATCCCAGCGGCAGCATCGACCAGTCCACCAACGACCTGACCATCCCCGGTTCCTATCCGGGGACCCCCGATGTCACCGGCGCCATTGAGCAGCGGGAGCTGACCCCCTGGACCGGGACCGCCCCGGACACCGGGGAGCGGGTCATGTCCGTGTCCATGCCGGTGATCAGCCGGAACGGCACCCTGTTGGGTGTCATCCGCATGGTGACCTCCCTCAACCGCTGCGACCTCCAGGTGGCCAAAATCGTGGCGGTGGCCCTGGTCGTCGGCGCCGCCATCGTGCTGCTGGTGTCCTTCTCCAACCTCTATTTCGTCCGCTCCATTGTGGAGCCGGTCACCGCTGTCACCGAGACGGCCAAGCGCATCGCCGCCGGCTCCTACGGCATCCAGATGGAGAAGAAGTATGACGACGAGGTGGGCGACCTCACCGACGCCATCAACGACATGTCTTTGAAGATCGACCAGTCGGAGAAGATGAAGTCGGAGTTCATCTCCTCCGTGTCCCATGAGCTGCGCACCCCCCTCACCGCCATCAACGGCTGGGCCGAGACCATCATGAATGGGGAGGTCCGGGATGCCGCCGACGTAAAGAAGGGCATGGGGATCATCGTCTCTGAGGCCCGGCGGCTCACCAACATGGTGGAGGAGCTGCTGGAATTCTCCCGCATTGAGGACGGCCGCTTTACCCTGTCGGTGGAGCCTATGGACATCAAGGCGGAGCTGGAGGACGCCGTCTATACCTATACCGAGTTCTTCCGCCGGGAGGGCATCACCCTCACCCACACCGACTGCGAGGAGGAGTTTCCTCCCATCCCGGGCGACCCGGAGCGGATGCGGCAGGTCTTCTGCAACCTGCTGGACAACGCCGCCAAGCACGGCGGCTCCTGTAAGCGCATCGACACCGCCATCCGGGGAGAGGAGGACGCGGTGGTCATCACCATTCGGGACTACGGCCCCGGTATCCCCGAGGATGAGCTTCCCCATGTCAAATACAAGTTCTATAAGGGCAGCTCTAAGGCCCGGGGCTCCGGCATTGGCCTGGCCGTCTGCGAGGAGATCATCACCCGCCATAACGGCCGCCTGGACATCGGCAACGCCGAGGGCGGCGGCTGCATCGTCACCATCCGGCTGCCCATGAACGGATGAGTAAGGATTGGAACATTAGTTCTAATCTTGTTCTTGCTTTTTCCGGCGCCCTTTGCTATGATGGGGGCCGGGCATACCGGTCCCGGCATCTCCACGCCGGGACGGACCATTTATAGAAATTAGAGGAGAACCTGAATCCATGGCAGAAAAACAGAGTCAGGCCTGCGCCACACCATTTCGCACCATGATCGGTGGCCAGGCCCTCATAGAAGGGATTATGATGATGGGTCCCGACAAGAAATCCATCGTGGTCCGCCGTCCTGACGGGGGACTGGAGATCAAGACGGAGGAGCGCAAACTCATCAAGGACCGCCATCCAGTTCTGGGCTGGCCCTTTATCCGGGGCGTGGTCAACTTTTGTGTGTCCATGTATACCGGCGTCACCGCCTTGATGTATTCGGCGGAGTTCTACCCCGAGGAGGACGAGCCGGAGGAGCCCTCCCGCTTTGAGAAGTGGCTGGACGAGAAGCTGGGCAGCGAGAAGGCCATGGCCTTCTTTACCACCCTGGCGGTCATCGTGGGCATGGCCTTCTCCGTGGGACTGTTTTTTGTGCTCCCCACCCTGCTCTCCGGCGGCGTCATGTGGTTTTTCCCAAACATTCCCCTGTGGGTCCGCAACCTGGTGGAGGGCGCCACCCGGGTGGTCATCTTTTTGGGGTACCTGATCTTGTGCTCCAAGACCAAGAGCATCCGACGGGTCTTCTCCTACCACGGCGCCGAGCACAAGACCATCTTCTGTTATGAAAAGGGCCTGGAGCTGACGGTGGAGAACGTCCGTGCCCAGCCCAAGCACCACCCCAGCTGCGGCACCAGCTTCCTCTTTGTGGTCATTGTGGTGTCCATTCTGCTCTCCAGCATTGTCTTTTCCTTCTGGCATTTCACCAACCCCTGGCTGCGGACCCTGGTCCATCTGGCCCTTCTGCCCGTGGTGGTGGGGCTCACCTGGGAGATCAACCGATATGTGGGCGGACACGACAACCTCCTGTGCCGGGCCATTCGCCGGCCGGGTATGGGCATCCAGCGCTGGACCACCTTCGAGCCCGACGACTCCATGATCGAGGTTGGCATCGAGGCCCTAAAGCAGGTCCTGCCGGAGGAAAAGGGAAAGGATCAGTGGTAAAACCGGGAAAAATCGCTGATATTACGGATAAATAGAGGGTGATTCTATGGCGACCACCTACAACAACCTATACCTGGATACCCGGAAGCGGCTGCGCGCCCACGGGGTGGAGATGGCCCAGCTGGAGGCCCGGGAGCTGGTGTGCTTTGCCGCCGACAAGACCCGGGAGCAATTTTTCCGGGATCTGTCTCTCTACGCCTCCCGGGAGGTGGAGGAGAAGGTGGAGGCGTTGACCCAGCGCCGTTTGGCCGGGGAGCCGGTGGCCTACATCATCGGGGAGTGGGAGTTCTACGGACTGCCCTTGGACATCTCCAGGGATGTGCTCATCCCCCGCACCGACACCGAGGTGCTGGCCGAGCGGGCCATTTTGCTGGCCAAGGCGGCGGGGGAGGGGGCCCGGGTGCTGGATCTGTGTGCTGGCAGCGGCTGTGTGGGTCTGGCGGTGGCCGCCCACGCCCCCAACTGCCGGGTGGTGCTGGCCGACCTCTCGGAGGCGGCGCTGCGCATCTGCAAGCAGAATGTCCGCCGCAACAACCTCAATGCCCGGGTGACCTGCGTCCAGGCCGACGCCACCCAGGCGCCGGCGGCCAGCCTGTGGGACTTTGACGTCATCGCCTGCAATCCCCCCTACATCCCCCACAAGGACCTGCCCGACCTGGACGTGTCGGTGCGGGACTACGAGCCCTGGGCCGCCCTGGACGGCGGCCTGGATGGGCTGGATTTTTACCGGGCCATCTCCGCGCGCTGGGGCACCGCCCTGCGGCTGGGGGGGAGCCTGGTCTTCGAGGTGGGCATCGGCCAGGCCGCCGATGTGGAGAAGATCATGGCCCAGAACGGATTTGAGAATATTGTCACCCACCAGGACACCCAGGGCATCTGGCGTGTGGTGGAGGGGACCGTGAACAACTGATGCCGGCGCGGCCGGTACCAAGAACGGAGTGAAGTAGTTTGGCAGACAAGAAAAAATCCCTGGTGGAGACCGCGGCGCCCGCCAGTGACAAGAAAAAGGCACTGGAGACCTGTATGGCCCAGATCGAGCGCACCTACGGAAAGGGCTCCATCATGCGCCTGGGAGAGAACGCCAGCGTGGTGGTGGAGGCCATCCCCACCGGGTCCCTCTCCCTGGACCTGGCCCTGGGTATCGGCGGCGTGCCCCGGGGGCGGATCATCGAGATCTATGGCCCCGAGTCCTCCGGTAAGACCACCCTGGCCCTGCATATCGTGGCTGAGGCCCAGAAGCGGGGGGGCGAGGTGGCCTTCATCGACGCCGAGCACGCTCTGGACCCCTCCTATGCCCGTGCCCTGGGGGTGGACATCGACTCCATGCTCATCTCTCAGCCGGACACCGGCGAGCAGGGGCTGGAGATCTGTGAGGCCCTGGTCCGCTCCGGCGCCATTGACGTGGTGGTGGTGGACTCCGTGGCGGCCCTCACCCCCAAGGCGGAGATCGAGGGCGACATGGGCGACTCCCATGTGGGCCTGCTGGCCCGGCTCATGAGCCAGGCCCTGCGCAAGCTGGCCGGCTCCATCGCCAAGACCAACTGCATCGTCATCTTCATCAACCAGCTCCGGGAAAAGGTGGGGGTCATGTACGGCAACCCCGAGGTCACCACCGGCGGCCGGGCATTGAAGTTCTACGCCTCTGTCCGCATGGATGTGCGGAAGGTGGAGACCTTGAAAAACGGCAGCGAGATGATCGGCAACCACGTCCGGGTGAAGGTGGTCAAAAACAAGGTGGCCCCCCCCTTCCGGCAGGCCGAATTCGACATCATGTTCGGCCAGGGCATCGCCAAGACCGGGGAGCTCATCGACCTGGGGGTCCAGCTGGACCTGGTCCAGAAGTCGGGCTCCTGGTTCGCCATGGGGGAGACCCGCATGGGCCAGGGCAAGGAGGCCGCCAAGCAGTATCTGCTGGACAATCCCGAGGTGGCCGAGCAGCTGGAGGCCGACATCCGCGCCAATTCCTACAAGCTGCTGCCCACCCAGGCAAAGGTGGCCGCCAAGGCCGCCGGACGGGCGGTAGATGTGTCCGCCGAGGATTTTGAGGATGCGGATCAGTAAGCTGTCCGCGTCCAAGCATAAAAAGGGCCGCATCCTGGTCCAGCTGGACAGCGGAGAGCTGCTCCGCATCGGCGAGCGGGAGGTGGTGGCCTTCTCCCTGTACGTGGGTAAGGAGCTCACAGCGCAGGAGCGGGCCGCCCTGGAAAACGCCGCCAGGGAGAGCGGCCTGAAGGACCGGGCCCTGAGCATGCTCACCACCCGGCCCATGTCCCGCAAGGAGCTCACCGACCGGCTGGTGGAGCGCTCCGACGCCACGGAGGAAGAGGCCGGGGCGGTGGCCGACGAGCTGGAGCGGCTGGGGCTGCTCAACGACCGGGCCTATGCCGAGACCCTGGTGCGCCACTATGCCGCCAAGGGCTATGGACCCTACCGGCTCCGGGAGGAGCTGCGCCGCCGTGGGGTACCCGGGGCGTACTGGGACGAGGCCTTGGAGGAGCTTGACGACCCGGCGGAGGCCATCGACGCCTTCCTGCGCCAGAAGCTCCACGGGAGGATCACCGACCGCAGGGAGCTCAAGCGCGTCTCCGACGCCCTGGCCCGACGGGGGTTTCACTGGTCCGACATCAGCGCGGCCCTGCGCCGCTACGACGAAGCATTGGAGGAGGATTCCGAATGAACGCCATGGAATGTCTGTTGACCCGCCGCAGTATCCGCAAGTACAAGAGCGACCCCATTCCCCGTGAGACCCTGGAGGAGATCCTGGCGGCGGCCTGCTGCGCCCCGTCGGCCATCAACATGCAGCACTGGTACTTTGTCGTCATCCAGAGCCCGGAGCAGATGGCGGAGTTCCGGGAGCTGATGCGCCGGGTGATGGTGGCCTTCCACCCGGTGCTGGAGGACCGGTTCAAGAAAAATCCGGAGACCATCAAGGAGACCGAGAGCTTCCTGGTGAGCTTGGGCGGGGCCCCCGCGGTGGTGCTGGCCTTCTTCCTGAAGGACAACTACCCTGATCGGGACGGCGCCATGCAGAGCGTCTCCGCCGCCATCGAGAACCTGATGCTGGCCGCCTGGGAGAAGGGGGTGGGCTCCTGCTGGATGTCCGCTGCCCAGCGCATGGGCTTCGGCCCTGAGATCCAGGCCAAGTACGCCCCTGGCAAGGGGGAGTTCGTCTCCGCCATCGCCCTGGGCTACCCCGACCAGTCCCCCAAGATGCCGCCCCGCCGGGAGGGGCGCTGCGTCTTCCTCTGATTTGAATAAAGAAGGAGAGCATCCGTTTGAAAGTTGCATTCGTATCCCTGGGCTGCGCCAAGAATCTGGTGAACACCGAACAGATGATGGCCCTGTGCCGGGCGGCGGGCTACACCGTCACCGGGGAGCCCGAGGGGGCCGACGTGGCGGTGGTCAACACCTGTGGTTTCATCGACTCCGCCAAGAGTGAGGCCATCGACACCATCCTGTCCATCGCCCCCCTCAAGAGCGCCGGAAAGCTGAAAAAGCTGCTGGTGGCCGGCTGCCTCACCCAGCGCTACCGGGATGAGATCCTTGAGGAGCTGCCCGAGGTGGACGGGATTCTGGGCACCGGCAGCTATACCGACATCGTCCCCGCCATCCAGTCGGTGATGGAGGGGGACACCCCCACCTACTTCGGGGACATTGACCACACCGTGGAGGACGGGGCGCGGCTGGTGTCCACGCCCCCCTATACCGCCTACCTGAAGATCGCCGAGGGCTGTGACAACCGCTGCGCCTACTGCATCATCCCCTACCTCCGGGGCCGGTACCGCAGCCGGAGCTTCGAGTCCCTGCTGGAGGAGGCCAGGGGCCTGGCGGAGAGCGGGGTGAAGGAGCTGCTGGTCATCGCCCAGGACATCACCCGGTACGGCACCGACCTCTATGGCCGCCGCCGGCTTTCCGAGCTGCTCACCGAGCTTTGCAAGCTGCCCTTCCACTGGGTACGGCTCCACTACCTCTACCCGGACGAGATCGATGACGAGCTCATCGAGGTCATCGCCCGGGAGCCCAAGATCGTCAAGTATCTGGACATCCCCATCCAGCATATGAGCGACAAGATTTTAAAAGCCATGAACCGCCGGGGGGACAGCGCCCTCATTACCCAGGCGGTGTCCAAGCTCCGGGCCAAAATGCCCGACCTGGTGCTGCGCACCTCCATCATTGTGGGCTTCCCCGGTGAGGGAGAGGCGGAGTTTGAGGAGCTCTGCCGGCGTCTGCCGGAGCTGGATTTCCAGCGGGCGGGGGTCTTCCCCTTCTCCTGCGAGGAGGGCACCCCCGCCGCCGGGATGGCCGACCAGGTCCCCGCCGATGTGGCCCAGCACCGGGCCGAGCTGCTGGTGCACCTCCAGTCCCGGGTCATGGACCGATGGAATGAGAGCCGCCTGGGCTCCGTCATGGAGGTCCTGTGCGAGGGCTTTGACGCCGATATGGGCTGCTGGGCGGGCCGGACCTATGCCGACTCCCCGGACATCGACGGGCACGTCTACTTTACCGCCGCCGGCACCGTGCCGGCGGGGAGCTTTGTCAATGTGCGCATCACCGGCGTGTCCGACGGCGACCTGACCGGCGAGATCGAGGAGTGATACCCATGAATACAGCCAACAAGCTCACCATGGCCCGTGTGGTCATGATCCCCATCTTCCTGGCGGTTTTGTACCTGGTGATCCCCCCCTACAGCCACTACATCGCCCTGGCCATCTTCATTCTGGCCAGCATCACCGACTTCATCGACGGCTATGTGGCCCGGCACTACAACCAGATCACCGACTTCGGCAAGTTCATGGACCCCCTGGCCGACAAGCTGCTGGTGGTCTCCGCCATGCTGTGGTTCATCCAGAGCGGCCAGATGCCCGCCTGGGCGGTCCTCATCGTGGTGGCCCGGGAGTTCGCCGTCACCGGCCTCCGGCTGGTGGCCGTGGACAATGGCCGGGTCATCGCCGCCGGCTGGTCCGGCAAGGTGAAGACGGCCTCCACCATGGTGTGCATCTGCATCATGCTGTTGGGTATCCCCAGCTGGCTCAATACGGTATGCGTGGCCGTCATCGTGGTCACCACCCTCTACTCCGGCGTGGAGTACTTTGTCAAGAACCGGGACGTTCTGAATTGGAACAAGTGACAAAACGCCCCTCCGCGAAAAAATTCTCGCGGAGGGGCGTTTTCCGCTGCGGGCGGCGGACTCACCGGAGGACACCCGCCCAGAGCAGGAGAAGAGTCCAGATCACCAGGGCAGCCAGAACGGCCCCCATGGTCTGCCAGAAATTCATGGGTCTGGCACGGCCCTCCGGGCTGGCCCGGGACCGCTCCTGCTCCAGGTCCACGGGGGCGGCGTCTCGGACAGCCTCCGGGGTCCATACCGACTTGTCCCGCACCATTTTGCAGGTGCAGGCATGGCTGAGGCGCTCACTCAGGCCGCAGGCCTCCGCCCAGGTGAGGCCCTGGACCACCACAGCGGGGGTTTCCTCAGTGAGACGGCGGCCCTCCTCCTGGGTCAGGGTGAGGTGCTTGTGGAGAATGGCGGCGGTCTTCCCGGGGTTGGGGCCGGCGTCCTCTAGGATAAGGGCGTATCGGGCGGGTATGCCGGCGGTACGGAGAGGATAGCCGCAGTGGACGCAGGCGGCGGCCAGGTCGGAGACCTCCCGACCGCACTCGGGACAGTGGATGAGGGCCATGGGTGTTCCTCCTTTGCGGTCGTGTTGTGGATTTATCATACCATATATCGCCCCAGCCCCACAAGATGTGACGGAGCCGGGAAAAAAGTTGGGACAGTCCTCCGCCGGGGGCGGGACTTGACACCGCCGGGCGGGGATGATAATATACTAGGGACATAGGAGAAACCGGCGCGAGGAACGGAAAGAGTAGCGCGGGGGGCATACCGGCAAGAGAGAGACCGTCACCGGCTGAAAGCGGTCTTACGGCAGTCCCGCGTGAAGTGCATCCGGGAGCGCGGGGGCGTAATGCCCCACGGCCAGGCCCCGTTAACGGCCCGCGAGCGAGAAACGAGAGTGGAACCGCGTGCGTGGATCAAACGGCGCCTCTCATGCCTTCGGGCATGGGAGGCGCTTTTTGTGTCTGGCCAAAACCCACATAGAACGGGAGGTACCCCATGTTCAAACGACTTTCTGAGACCCTGGGCGCCTATCAGGCCCGGGACCCTGCGGCCCGGAGCAAGCTGGAGATCCTGCTCCTCTATCCCGGCGTCCATGCCCTCATCTTCCACCGGGTGTCCCACTGGCTCTACCGCCATAAGCTCTTCTTCCTGGCCAGGCTCAATTCCCAGATCGCCAGGCATCTCACCGGCATCGAGATCCACCCCGGCGCCCAGATCGGCCGCCGCTTTGTCATCGACCACGGCATGGGCATCGTCATCGGCGAGACCACCGAGATCGGGGACGACTGCCTCATCTACCACGGGGTCACCCTGGGGGGCACCGGCAAGGACCACGGCAAGCGCCATCCCACCCTGGGCAACAACGTGATGGTCTCCGCCGGGGCCAAGGTGCTGGGCCCCTTCAAGGTGGGGGACGGCGCCCGCATCGCCGCCAACGCCGTGGTCCTCACCGAGATCCCTCCGGAGGCCACCGCCGTGGGCGTCCCCGCCCGGGTGGTCCGCATCGCCGGGGAGAAGGTGGACTTCGCCTCCTCCGTGGACCAGATCCACGTCACCGACCCGGTGCAGAAGGAGCTCCAGGCCCTCTCCTCCCGGCTGGAGTGGCTGGAAAACTATATCGACGAACAACACAGAATGGAAAACAGATAAGGAGTCTAATCGCCATGAAGCTGTATAATTCCGCGTCCCATACCCGGGAGGACTTCGTCCCCCACACCCCCGGCAAGGTGAGTATGTACACCTGCGGCCCTACCGTCTACCACTTCGCCCACATCGGCAACCTGCGCAGCTACCTCATGGAGGACGTGCTGGAGAAGTTCCTGCGCTGGGACGGCTACGAGGTCAAGCG
>DXCX01000087.1 GCA_019115785.1 Candidatus Intestinimonas merdavium
TGCAAAATAGGATTTTGAAAAATCAGGCCAAAGAAAAAGTTAGCGAGAACCGTCAAAGCGGCGGTTCTCGCTAACTTTTTTAATGCACATATTTCCCGCTTGGGTCTAAAACTGCATTTTGCAACAGACCCTCTTTTTGCGGTCTGTTTTGTGTGAAATGACTTCCGGCCAGCGGGAACCTTAGCTCCGCGGATTCTTGATCGCAGCCTGGGCGGCGGCCAGACGAGCGATGGGCACACGGAAGGGAGAGCAGGAGACGTAGGTGAGGCCCACCTTATGGCAGAACTCCACGGAAGTGGGGTCGCCGCCGTGCTCACCGCAGATACCCATATGCATATCGGGCCGGACGGCCTTGCCGGCCTTGACGGCCATATCCACCAGCTTGCCCACGCCGTTCTGGTCCAGGTGCGCAAAGGGGTCAGACTCGTAGATCTTCTTATCGTAATAGTAGCCCAGGAACTTGCCGGCATCATCGCGGCTGAAGCCAAAGGTCAGCTGGGTGAGGTCATTGGTACCGAAGGAGAAGAACTCGGCCTCAGTGGCGATCTCCCCGGCCAGCAGGGCGGCCCTGGGATCCTCGATCATGGTACCCACCTCGTACTCCAGCTCAATGCCGGAGGCGGCAATGATCTTGTCAGCGGTGCTCACCACGATCTCCTTGACATACTTCATCTCCTTGACATCGGTGGTCAGGGGGATCATGATCTCGGGCTTGATTTTGTACTGGCCTTTCTTGGTGACGTTGATGGCGGCATTGATGACAGCGGTGGTCTGCATCTCAGCGATCTCAGGGTAGGCCACAGCCAGACGGCAACCACGGAAGCCCATCATGGGGTTGACCTCGTGGAGGGAGGCCACCACCTCGGTGAGCCGCTCGGCGGTGATACCCATGTCGGCGGCCAGCTCGGCGATGTCGGCGGCCTTGGTGGGCAGGAACTCATGGAGGGGGGGATCCAGGTAGCGGATGACCACCGGGCGCTCGCCCATGACCTCGTAGATGCCCTCGAAGTCCCCCTGCTGATAGGGCAGCAGCTTGGCCAGCGCCTTCTTGCGCTCTTCGGTGTTCTCGGCCACGATCATCTCACGGACGGCCTTGATCCGGTCACCCTCAAAGAACATGTGCTCGGTACGGACCAGACCAATGCCCTCGGCCCCGAAGGTAACGGCCTGCTTGGCGTCGCGGGGGGTATCGGCGTTGGTGTAGACACCCAGCTGGCGGTATTTGTCGGCCCAGCCCATCAGACGGCCGAAGTAGCCGGAACCGGGATCGGCGGGCACAGTGGCCACGGCCTCGCCGTAGATATTGCCGGTGGAGCCGTCCAGGCTGATCCAGTCGCCCTCCTTGTAGACCTTGCCGGCCAGAGTGAACTGCTTGGCGGCATAGTCCACCACAATATCACCGCAGCCGGACACACAGCAGGTGCCCATACCACGGGCCACCACGGCGGCGTGAGAGGTCATGCCGCCGCGGACAGTAAGAATACCCTCCGAAACCTGCATGCCCTCGATGTCCTCGGGGGAGGTCTCCAGACGGACCAGAACCACCTTCTCACCGCGGGCGGCCCACTCCTTGGCCTCCTCAGCGGAGAAGACCACGCTACCGCAGGCGGCGCCGGGGGAGGCGGCCAAGCCCTTGCCAACCACAGTGGCTTTCTTTAGGGCATCGGCATCGAAGGTGGGGTGCAGCAGGGCGTCGAGCTGCTTGGGCTCCACGCGGCACACAGCCTCCTTCTCGTCGATCATACCCTCATCCACCAGGTCCACGGCCACCTTCAAAGCGGCCACGGCGGTGCGCTTGCCGTTCCGGGTCTGGAGCATGTAGAGCTTGCCGTCCTCAATGGTAAACTCCATGTCCTGCATATCCTTGTAGTGCTGCTCCAGGCGGTTGGCAATGTCGGCGAACTGCTCGTACACGCCGGGCATCTCCTCCTGGAGCTTGCTGATGGGAGAGGGCGTACGCACACCGGCCACTACGTCCTCGCCCTGGGCGTTGATAAGGTACTCGCCGAAGAGGGCCTTCTCACCGGTGGCGGGGTTGCGGGTAAAGGCCACGCCGGTTCCGGAGCTGTTGCCGGAGTTGCCGAAGACCATGGACTGCACGTTGACGGCGGTACCCCAGTCATAGGGGATCTCGTTCATGCGGCGATAGACATTGGCGCGGGGATTGTCCCAGGAGCGGAACACGGCCTTGACAGCCTCCATGAGCTGAACCTTGGGGTCCTGGGGGAAGTCCTCGCCCTTCTCGTTCTTGTAGAACTCCTTGAAGCGGACCACCAGCTCCTTCATGTCGTCGGCATCCAACTCCACGTCCTGCTTGACGCCCTTTTTGTCCTTCAGGTCGTCAATGATCTCCTCAAAGCGCTTCTTGGACAGCTCCATCACCACGTCGGAGAACATTTGGATGAACCGGCGGTAGGAGTCATAGGCAAAACGGGGGTTGCCCGTCTTGGCGGCAAAGCCCTCCACAGCCACGTCGTTGAGGCCCAGGTTCAGAATGGTATCCATCATGCCGGGCATAGAGGCGCGGGCGCCGGAGCGGACAGACACCAGCAGAGGATTGGAGGTGTCTCCAAATTTTTTGCCTGTCTTTTCCTCCAGTTTAGCCAGATGCTCCATAATCTCAGCTTCGATCTCAGGGGCGATGGCACGGCCGTCGTTATAGTACTGGGTGCAGGCTTCGGTGGTCACAGTAAAGCCCTGGGGCACAGGCATACCCAGATTGGACATCTC
This sequence comes from Candidatus Intestinimonas merdavium, assembly GCA_019115785.1. Lineage (GTDB taxonomy): Bacteria > Bacillota > Clostridia > Oscillospirales > Oscillospiraceae > Intestinimonas > Intestinimonas merdavium. Next base: position 2,731 of record DXCX01000087.1, read on the forward strand.
CGCCAGGTTGGCGCCCTTGCCGCCCAACAGCTCACGCATGGAGCCGTTGCCCTCGGAGAAGTCATAGACAAATTTTGCCATTGGTTCATCCTCCTTATGAAATCCAAAAGTCGATTTGGCATCGCTTGCAACAATTATACCATTCCGATAGAAAATTGCAACAAAACTTTCTGAAACTTTGGTCATTTCTCCGTGGAGACTCCATCCACTCGTTCCAGGTCCTGGATATACTCACCCACTGACCGGCTCATCTCTCTGGAAAAGGCCGATTCATATCTTCGTCCGCAGAAGGCGGAGAGGAACGCTTCAAACGGCTGGGCACCCTGTCGCTTCCGGAACATGGCCCGGAGCTCCTCTTCCCCCAGCCGGTGATAGCCGTTCTGGTGGACCAGGTAGTCGAGGTCGAACCGCTCGGGCTTTTTTCTCTCCCTCTGCTGCTGCGTGGGGTAACCCAACACCAGCATGCAAGCCGGGAAAACCCAGGGGGGCAGCCGCAGCAGGCGCCGGTGGTCCTCATACCGCTCCATGATGTCCCCGATATAACAGGAGCCCAGTCCCAGGCTCTCAGCCGCCACCACCAAATTCTGGGCGGCAATGGCGGCGTCGGTAACAGCCAGCATCAGATCACCGGGCCCCGGCCGCCGGGGCGCGTATCCCGCCGCCCGGTAGGCATCCCACCAGCGGAGGCAGTCGGCGCAGAAAATGAGGACCACCGGCGCCTGGGCAATGAAGGGCTGATGGTCACAGGTCTCGGCCAGGGCGTCCTTGATGGCCTGGTCGGTGATGTCCAGGATGGTGTAGAGCTGCTGGCAGCCGGCGGTGGGCGCCTGAGCGGCGGCAGCCAGCAGCTCCCGCTTTACCTCCTGGGGTACCGGGCGATCCTCATAGGCCCGGACCGATTTGCGGTGATAAAGGCTCTGAATGATCTCGTTCATGGCTCAGAAAAACACCTCCGGCTCCCGGCGCTTGGCGCACTTGGCCTCAAAACCCTTGGCGGCAGCCTCATAGGCCTCCCCCCGGTACTGCCGGGTCTGGGTGGGGCACAGGTGGATACAAGCGCCGCAGGAGTTACACCGGTCGTCTCGGGTGACCCAGGGGGTCTCTTTGGGGATGGCCCCGGCGGGACAGGCGGCGGCACAGGCGCCGCACTTCACGCACCGGTCGCCGCAGGAGGGGTGGAAGGAGACCTGTTTGTAGGGGGGCAGCTTATGGCTCCCCTTGATGGCGATGGGCGGGTGCGCTCCCTCTGGCGCATAGGCAGACAGCACCCCCTGGCAGCGCGCCCCAAAGTCCCGCATGGCGGTCAGGTCGGCCTCATCGGGGCGGCTGGCAGCCACATTGGAGAAGATGGAGTGCCGGCCAATGAAGGCGCCGGCGGCCACCACGTGGAAGCCCTTGTCCTCCAGCAGATCCTGGAGCTCGGTGAGGGTATCATCGTAGTCCCGGTTGCCATATACCGCCACGGCGATGGCAGGGCCCCCCGCCCCCTTGAGGCAGGCGCCAAGCTGCTCCCGGCAGCTCTTGGGGATGCGTCCGGCGTAGACCGGCATGGCCACCAGCACCGGCTCCTCCACCGGTACAGCCAGCTCTTCGATCAGGGGGTGGCTCAGCAGATCCCGCTCCCCCACTGGCCCGGCTGCCTCCAGAATGGTCCGAGCCGTCTTTTTGGTGGTTCCTCTGGGACTGAAGAAAATAGAGATCATATCTTTGTTCCGCCTTTCCGGTCTGGAAAGTCAGACCTATTCCTTTGTGTTGGGCCGCATTCGGGCGGCAGAGTCAGGATTCCGGCTCCGGCTTTGTCTCCGGTTCCGGGACATTGTCCTGGTTCATCTGAAAGACATCGGCTACGTCGTGGATGGTGATGTAGGCAGTGGGGTCGATCTGGTGGACCAGGTCCTTCATGGGAATAATCTGGAACCGATTGATCACGACATAGATGAGCGTCCTGGAGGAGTTGGAGTAGAACCCCCTGGCGTCCAGAATGGTCATGCCGTGCTCGAAGGTCTCGGATAGGGCCTTGCAGACCTCCTCCTGCCGGACGGTAACGATGAAGACTGCCTTGGAGCGGTCCAGGCCCTCCACAATGAAGTCCACCGTCTTCAGGGCGGCCATATAAGTAACAATGGAGTACAAGGGCAGGATCCAGCTGTGAAGGACCAAGCCACAGACGATGTAGAGGGCGATGTTATAGATCATCACAAAGGTGCCAACCGACAGCCCCAGCCGCTTGGCGAAGATCACCGCCATAACCTCGATCCCATCCATGGCGCCGCCGAAGCGAATGGCCAGACCGCTGCCCAGGCCGGAGATCAGTCCGCCGAAGATGGCGCAAAGCAGCAGGTCGGAGCCCGCCAGAGGGGAGGCCATGGTCACATCCACGGGCAGCACGTCGGTGATGAGCCACGCCCCCAGGGAGTAGATCGCCACTGTGTAGATGGCGTATACGGTAAAGACAGATCCCTGCCGCCGGAGGCCATAGAGAAAGAGGGGGGTGTTGAGCAGGAGAAGGAACACCGAGAGACTCCACGCCTCCGGGGTGAGCTGGGAGAGCAGCATGGACGTCCCCGATATTCCGCTGTCGTAGAGTTTGACAGGGGCCAAAAAGATGGTCACTCCAAAGGCGTTGACAAGGCCGGCCACCGTCAGAAAGAGAAAGTTCGCGGGAGAGAGTCCCCGCAGGTCCAGTACCCATTTCGGCAGTTTTCTCATGTTTCACGCTCCGATCTTTACATTTGGTTTCGTGCATGCCAATAAAATAAGTATAGCATGACGCCCACGAAAAAGTCACGTTGTTCCCGGCGAACGGAAAGAAATGGTCCTCTTGCCCATCTGCCCGGGCCTGTGATACAATACGTGCCACAAAACTGTCAGAGCGGGGGGCGGCTCTCCCGCACAGAAGGAGGCTCCCCCATGGACGGCACCCTCACCATGGCCCCAGTGGCCCATATCCGCAGCGATTTCCCCACCAAATTTGGTATCCCCCGCCAGAGCGGCCTGGTGGAGGCCCTTCGCTCCACCGTGATCTTTGCCCCGGAATACCGCGACCCCGCCGCTCTCCGGGGACTGGAGGGCTTTTCCCACCTGTGGCTGGTGTGGGTCTTCTCCCGCTCGGTGGGAGCGGGCTGGTCCCCCACCGTCCGCCCGCCCCGGCTGGGCGGCAACGAGCGCATGGGCGTCTTCGCCACCCGTTCCCCCTTCCGGCCCAACCCCATCGGCCTGTCCGCCGTGAAGCTGGAGGAGATTCGGCTCCACACCGGCCACGGTCCCGAGCTTGTGGTCTCCGGCGCCGACCTCATGGATGGCACCCCCATCCTGGACATCAAGCCCTATCTTCCCTATGCCGACTGTCACCCGGAGGCCCTGGGGGGCTTTGCGGCCAACGGCGGCGCCCTGTTGGAGGTCAACTGTCCGCCGGAGCTCCTGGCCCGGCTGCCGGCGGACAAGGCCCGGGCTCTGCTGGGGGTGCTGGCCCGTGACCCCCGCCCCTCCTACCAGCACGACCCCGACCGGGTCTACGGTATGGACTTCGCCGGCTACAACATCCGCTTTTCCGTCACTGAAAACACCCTCACCGTGCAAACCGTGGAATTGCTGGCCCAGCCGTGACTGGCCCAGCCGATTGCATCGAAAGGGGCCTGCTGCAAAATAGGATTTTGAAAAATCAGGCCAAAGAAAAAGTTAGCGAGAACCGTCAAGGCGGCGGTTCTCGCTAACTTTTTTAATGCACATATTTCCCGCTTGGGTCTGAAAACTGCATCTTGCAACAGACCCTTCCTGCTTTTCTCTTTCCCCTCAGCTGATGGCGATGGTGGAGCGTTTGGGCAGCTCCTTCTTCGCCTGCTTGGGCATGGACAGCTTCAAAATGCCATCCTCATATTTGGCGGACACATCATCGGGCTCCACATCGCCCACGTAGAAGCTCCGGCTGCACGAGCCGGCGTAACGCTCCTGGCGGATATAGCGGCCCTCCTTGTCCTTTTCCTCCTTATCCAAACCCTTGGCAGCATTGATGGTCAGGTAGCCGTCCTTCAGGTCCACGCTGATCTCGTCCTTCTTGAAGCCGGGCAGATCCACATCCACCTCATAGGTGTTCTCGGTCTCCAGCACATCGGTCTTCATCAGGTTCTTGGCGCGCTTGCCATACAGGGGATTGTGGGTATTCCACACGGGGAACATTCCAAAGCCGTCATCAAAGAAATCATCAAACAGGTTTTCACCAAAAATGCTGGGCAACATAAGTCATTCCTCCATTCACAGCACTTATCTTTTGCCCTGCGGAGGAGCTCTCTGAACTCCTCTTCTTGGAACAATTATGTTATAGCACTGTGAACTAGCACTGTCAAGCGGCGAGTGCTAACGTTTACAAAAGGAACGATGTTTGTTCATAAAATATACGATTTCCGGCGGGCGTACTTGGACTGCATTGGTTGGGAAGCCCTTACCCGCCGTAGCGGGCCACGAAATCCCGGAGGCCCAGGTAGCAGTTGTTCCGGACCCCCGTGGTGGTCTCAGCGTGGTAGAGCGCGCTGATGATGGCCTCCTCCACCGCCTCCACCCCGGACTCAAAGACCGGGTCTATGTTCTCGTCGTAGAACATCCTAGTCTCCAGGATATTTTTCTGGCTGTAGTGGGGCAGTCGGTTGGCAGTGGTGAAGGCAATGGCGATGTCGCCGCTGCCGTTGCCGCAGTAGGAGCCCACCCGGCCCAGAGCCACCATGGAGCGTTTGGCCAGCCGCTTGAGCTGGCGCTCGTTGAGGGGGATGTCGGTGGCCAGGAGCATGATGATGGAACCCTCGTCCTTCCGCTCCTCTCTGCCCTTCCGGGTATCGTAATGCCTTCCGCCGATGACCAGGTTGCCCGCCGCGCCGAAGTTGGCCATGACCAGGGTGCCCACGGTATGGCGCTGGCCGTCCACCTCCACCACCCGGGAGGCGGAGCCGATGCCCCCCTTCAGTCCCAGGCAGACCATGCCGGTGCCGCCGCCCACAGCCCCCTCCTCAAAGGTTTCGCCGGCCCTCTCCAGGGCCTGCCGGACGTGCTCGGGCCGGACGTGGAGTCCCCGAATGTCATTGAGTCTCCCGTCGTTGCACTCGGTGACCACGCAGTTTACCGTGCCGGTGGTGACCCCGATGTCCGGGTTCCCCTCCAGCATGTACCGTGTGAGGGCCTCACAGGCGGTGCCCACACTGAGGGTGTTGGTGAGAAGGATGGGGGTCTCGATGGTGCCCAGCTCCTCGATCTGGATGAGCCCCACGCTTTTGCCGAAGCCGTTGATCACCGATACCCCCGCCATCACCTTGTCCTGGAAGCAGTTCCCCCCATGGGGCAGTACGGCGGTGACCCCAGTGTGGATGTCCCCCGCCTTCAATGTCACGTGTCCCACCTTCACGCCGGGCACATCGGTAATGAGGTCCCGCTCCCCCCGGGGCCACTTTGCGTGGAGGTCATAGCCGCTGTTTTCAGGCAATCCCATGTTCGTCTCTCCTCTCTTATCAGCGATAGGTCTTCCCCGCCGTCTCAATGACCTTCCGGGCCAAGGTCTCCATGGGGTCCACATACCAGTCCCCCAATTTCTCATCGCCCTTGATGACCGACAGCTCGGTACAGGCCAGCACCACGGCGTCACAGCCGCCCCGGCGGTAGGCCTCCTCAATCCGGTCCCAGCGCTCCCCGTCGTAGGAAAGGCCCCTCTTGACCCGGTCATAGATCTGGTGCATGACCTCTTTCTGGATCTCCTCCGGAGGCAGAAAGGGCTTGAGCCCCTGGGCCTCCAAGGCCTTCTGGTAGAGGCCGGTCCGCACTGTGCCGTCAGTGGCCATAACACCGATGACGCCGCCGGGGCACCGGCTGGCCAGGGCGGCCGCCGTCTCCCGGATCATGTGGAGAATGGGGATGCCGATCTTGTCCGCGATCATGTCGGCGAAGAAGTGGGCGGTGTTGCAGGTGATGGCGATGGCTGTACAGCCGCATCGCTCCAGCAGCCGCGCGTCGGCCAGGAGCTGCGCATAGGGCCCGTCGTACTTTCCTGAAAGGATGGCCGCTGTCCGGTCGGGCATGGAAGCGTCGCTGAGCAGGATCAGATTGATGTGGTCCTGGTCCTTCTCCGCCGCCGTGTGCTCCGTCACCATCTTGTAAAAGAGCTGCGAGGCCATGGGGCCCATGCCGCCGATGATACCAATGGGATATTCCATTGTATTTCCCCTCTTTCTGGATTTGTCTACGCGCACGCTGGCGCCGGTACGATTGATACCGGCGCCAGTGGTCTTCTGTTCAGGCTGGATCTTGGAAGCTCAGGTCATTCCAGTACAGGGAGCTGTCGGCCTGGATGACAGTGCCCTTTACCTGATCGCCATAGGCGATGTAGGAGAGGTTGCTGAAGAAGGGGATGATGTTGTTGTTTGATGAGATCGCTTTTCATAGGTTCCTCTCCCTCTCTCCGGCCCTATGGCCGGGCGTCCGGGACCCGCTGGTAGATCCGGGAGCCGCACTTCACGCCCCATGCGGAGCCGTTGCGGGTGTAAAAGCGCAGGGTGGTCACCCGCTTTTCCGGCTGCCCGGCGTCCACCGCTGTGAAGATGTTCTCCCCACAGTAGCGCAGCAGCACCTTCCGGTCCTGATAGGTTCCCCGCAGAACGCCATCCTCCCACTTTACCACACAGTGGACCGGAAGCCCCTCTCTGCACAGATAGTCGCCGCAGAGCATCTCTGGACGGCTGAAGGTCTTTCCGTTGGGAATGTCCCAGTAGTGCTCGGTCTCCAGGGGGAGACCCAGGATGTAGTTATAGCAGATCCACTGGAACTCCTCCACATCCAGATCTCCCTCGTTGCACAAAACGGCCACACCATAGCCGCCCTCCATAAAGCCACCCTCGGTGGACACCCCGTGGAGGCCTCCGGCGTGCTGGCACACCATTCTGCCCCCCAGCAGACGCTTTTGGAGGCCCATGCAGTAATAGTACTTCTCCCGCAGGGGGAAGGCCTTCCCCACCATCAGCTCCACCGCCTCGGCGGGGATCACCTGTTTCCCTTCCCACACACCGCCGTTGGAGAGCATCTGATAATAGCGGGTGATGTCTTTGGCGGTGGATTTCACGCAGGCACAGCCCCGGAAGGGGGGCAGCACCGACCAGTTGTCATCCCACACCAGCTTGCCGTCGTCGTCCCGCTCAAAGAGGCTGGTAATGTTGTCCCCAGCCAGGGCCCGGGCCTCGCCGCAGTCCACATCCAGAACCGTCCGGGTCATCCCCAGAGGCCGGAAAATCCGCTCCTTCAGAAATTCCTCCAGGGTAATCCCCGCCGACTGATCCACAATATAAGAGAGCACGGCATATCCCTCGTTGGAATAGCTCATATACTCCCCCGGCGCCCCCACCGGCTCATAATTCCCCGCCGATATATAGTCCACGATCTGTTCAATACGGTCCATCTTGTTGGGAGCAGTGCGCACCATCTCCCGGTACCAATGGGTGTTCCGCTCCACACTGTTCATAGCAATGGACCACTCCAGGGGCTCCATAGGGGGCAGGCCCGACCGGTGCATGGCCAGGGTCCGCACCGTGACACATTCATCCGGCGCGCCGGGGATGTGGAAGTCCGGGAAGTACTTCACCACCGGGTCCCCCAAGCCCATCTTCCCCTCGGCCTGCAAAATACAGCAGGCCAGGGCCGTCATGGACTTGCTCATAGAGGCGATGCCGAACACCGTATCCCCGTCCACCGGCTTTTTGTGCTCGATGCTCCGGTACCCAAAACCCTTTTCATACAGGATACCCTCCGGCCCGCGGATACACACCGCCATGCCGGGATAGCCACGTTTCTGGAAACGTTCCTCCAAAAAGGCATCCAGTTTTTCCACATTTCGCTCCATTTTGTTCACCTCTGGACCTTGATTCGGCTTTACCGGCGGGTGCCTCTGAGATGGCTGCCGGCCTGCGAGCGCTTGATTGTCATGTTGTATGCAAAAAAGGCGTCGCAACCTCCCAGATCGCGGCGCCTTTATTTTTATAGTTTATCTCATTAGCGGATAACCGTCAAGTACGCAGTTTACAGCTGGGTCGACATCCAGATTCTCCCTTTTATTGCCCTTTTCCGCGCGGGGCAATGTCCAGAAATCGCTTTAGGACCGGGTCAGCGGTATTCCTGTGATAGAGAGCACCGTAGGAAAGGGGCGGAGTGTTTTTCAGCGGGACGTAGGCAATGGCGCCGTCGTGAAGGGATACTCCGGGCAGGACGGAGCAGCCGTACCCAGCCCGGACCAAGGTGAGGACCACCTGGGGGTTCTCGCTGGCGTGTACCCTTTCAGGGGAGATATGCTGCACCACCCGGTTTTGGACCTCTACCGCCCGGGAGGGGATGGTAGATGCGTTGCAGAGAATGAATTCCTGATCGTAAAGGCTCCCCTCATCGATCTCCTCCCATCCTGCCTGTGGATGGTCCTGGGGCAGGACGCAGCACAGGGGGATCTTTTCCAGCTCCCGGAAGACGATGTCCTCCTTGATGGGAAGGTTCTCCCGAAATCCAAATAGGACCTGTATCTCGCGCTGAAAGAACAGGTTGAGCAGGGAGCGGTGGGGAATGATCCTGAAAACGGGGTGGAAGGCCGGGATCTGTCCCCGGCATGCGTCCAGAATGGGGCAGAGAACGTCCAGATCGGTCTCGCTCTCACATCCGATGGTCAGGACCTGCACCCGGGCATTGGTGTGGTGCTGGATCTTGGCAGTGGCCACCTTCAGTTGTCCCAGGATCTGCTTGGCATGCTCCAGAAAGATGGCTCCATCCGGCGTGAGGGACACCGTCCTGGTGGTGCGGTAGAAGAGCTTGGTATTCAGTTCCTCCTCCAGGGTATGGATCTGCCGGGACACAGCAGACTGGGTGACATTCAGGGCCTCAGATGCCCGGGCAAAATTCAAATGCTCCGCCACCTGAATAAAACTCTCCAACTGTTGTATATTCAAATATAGTCACTCCATATTAATGCGTTTTTCTCACTAATAATACCATTTTTTCACTTCTATTTCAAGAAAAAACATGCTTAAATACTATATTAGAACGTGAGTATCCCATTTGACCCTGTTTGAATATGGATGATGTGACCGGCGGAGGGGTCTTCTGCCCGCTGGCAGACCGCTTTTCCACAGAGATCTGAATGGATTTCAAGGAAAACCCGCGCCGTTCAGGGAGGGGCGTCCGCCGGTTGGGTGTACCGCCATTTTTCAAACACGGTCTGATCCGAATCATGCGGAATCGTTGGGAATCAGGGCCCCGGGCGTCCCACGCACCGGCGGCCGGGACGCGAATTTTAGAGAAAGAACGAATGTGGCCATGACAGCTAGCTTGCAGGAAGAAATGAACGGGCGGGAGTTGGCGGTGGGAATCGACATCGGCTCCACCACCACCAAGGTCGCGGTTCTCGCCCCGGAGAAGGGCGCCCTTTTATATTCCGACTACCGGAGGCACCATGCCGATCAGGTGCAGAGCGTCATCCGGGTCATGGAGGAGCTGGAGCGTCGGTTCCCGGGCGAGACCTTCCGCTTCTGTCTGACGGGATCGGGCGCCAAACCCATCGCCGAGGGGCTCGGCATCCCCTTTGCCCAGGAGGTGGCGGCCAACGCCGCCGCCCTGAAGCGCCGGTATGAAAGGGTGGGCTGTGCCATCGAGCTGGGCGGTCAGGACGCCAAGATGATCTTCTTTCAGACCGACCCCAGCACCGGCGCCCTCACCGTGGCGGATATGCGGATGAACGGCAGCTGTGCCGGCGGAACAGGGGCCTTCATCGACGAGATCGCCTCTCTCCTCAAGGTGCCGGTCCAGGACTTCAACGGTCTCGCCCGGAACGGGACCTGCGTTTATGACATCTCCGGCCGGTGCGGGGTCTATGCCAAGACCGACATCCAGCCTCTGCTCAACCAGGGGGTGGACAAGGCGGACCTGGCCCTCTCCGCCTTCCACGCCATTGCCAAGCAGACCATCGGCGGCCTGGCCCAGGGGCTGGAGATCACCCGTCCCGTGGTCTTTGAGGGCGGCCCCCTTACATTTAATCTGGTCCTGGTGGAGGTCTTTGCCCAGCGCCTGGGGCTTTCAGAGGAGGAGGTCCTCATCCCGCCCCACCCGGAACTCATGGTGGCCTGGGGCGCGGCGGTCTGTGTGGACACCATGTTCCGCACCCGTAGTACGCCCATGGCCCCTGCCCAGCTGCTGGAGCGGCTGCGGAGCGGGCAGTTCCGTCTTCAGGAGGACCCGCCCCAGGCTGTCCGCCCCTTCTTTTCCTCCGAGGAGGAACGCGTGGCCTTTGGGGCCAGGAACCAGAAACGCCCTCTGGCCTGGCGGGCGCCCCAAAAGGGTGAGGAGGTCTATGCCTACCTGGGCATTGATTCAGGGAGCACCACCACAAAATTCGTGCTCATGGATGACAGCGAGGAGCTGCTGGGCTCCTTCTACGCCTCCAACGCCGGGGAGCCCCTAAAGGTGGCCAAACGAGCTCTCATCGAGATCCGGGACCGCTACCGCGCCGCCGGAGCAAACCTGCACATCCTGGCGGCTGGGACCACCGGCTATGGTGAAATGCTCTTCGCCAAGGCCTTCCAGGCGGAATACCACACGGTGGAGACGGTGGCCCACGCCCGGGCGGCCAAGAAGTATGTGAAAGACGCCACCTTTATCCTTGACATCGGCGGTCAGGACATGAAGGCCATGTGGCTGGACAAGGGCATCATCACCAACATTCTGGTCAACGAGGCCTGCTCCTCCGGCTGCGGCTCCTTCCTGGAGAATTTTGCCGCCTCTCTGGGTATCCCCACCCGGGAGATCGAAACCGCCGCCTTTTCCTCCCGGCATCCGGCGGTGCTGGGCAGCCGGTGCACCGTCTTTATGAACAGCAGCATCATCACTGAGCAGCGCAACGGCCGCAGCGCCGAGGACATTATGGCCGGACTGTGCCGCTCCATCATCGAAAATGTCTTTACCAAGGTGATCCGCCTCTCCAATCTGGACTCTCTGGGGGACCGGATCGTGGTCCAGGGCGGCACCTTTGAAAACGACGCCGTGCTCCGGGCCATGGAGGAGTATACCGGCCGGGAGGTGCTCCGTGCCCCCTATCCCGGGCTGATGGGCGCCATCGGCATGGCCCTCATCACCCGGGAGCGGTACAAAAAGAATCCCGCCAACCAGACCTTTCTGGACCTGGACGAGCTGGACGGCTTCTCCTACCGCCAGGAGGAAAACGCCCCCTGTCCCTTCTGCGCCAACCACTGTAAGCGGACCATTCTCCGCTTCTCCAACGGCAGCGCCTGGATCACCAACAACCGCTGTGAGCGGGGGGAGATCCTGGGCGACCCCGAGGACGACACAGTAAAGCGCCAGCTCCGGGACACCGCCCAGCGCGCCGGCGCCGTGCCCAACCTGTTCCGGGAGCGGGAGCGGCTTCTCTTCCAGGACTACCCCTGCCCGGACCCCATCCAGGACCGGGGGCTGACCATCGGCATCCCCCGAGTTCTGTCCTTCTGGGAGGCCATGCCCTTCTGGGGGACCTTTCTCCGGGCCCTGGGCTTCCGGGTCCAGCTCTCCGACCGGAGCACCCGGAAGATCTACGAGGGGGGCATCTCCGCCGTGACCTCCGACACCGTGTGCTTCCCCGCCAAGCTGGTCCATGGCCACCTGCGGAACCTGGCCGAAAAGAAGGTAGACCGCATCTTCATGCCCGTGGTGACCACCCTGCCCTCGGAGAACACCGAGAAGACCAGCCAATCCATGTGCGCCGTGGTAAAGGGCTATCCCCTGGTCATCGGCAACTCGGACGACCCGGAACGGCTGTGGAACATCCCCTATGATGACCCTATGTTCCACTGGTACACCATGGAGGACCAGGAAAAGCAGCTGAAGAAGTACATGAAAGAGAAGTTCCAGATTCCGGAGGCCGAGACCCTCCGGGCCCTCCAGGCTGGCAACCGTGCCCAGGATGCCTTCCGGGCCGCGCTGAAGGCCCGGGGACAGCAGGTCCTGGACCAGGTGGAGCGGGATGGGGGCTTTGCCGTGGTGCTGGCCGCCCGGCCCTATCAGAATGACGCCCTGGTCAACCACGAGCTGCCGGAGATGTTCACCAGTATGGGCATTCCCGTCCTGACAGCAGATGCTCTGCCCGGCACGGAGGCGGAGGACCTGAGCCTGAGCCGGCTGGACATCGTCAACAATTTCCACGCCCGCATGATCTCCTCCGCCATTCTGGCCGCCAGAAGCCCCCATCTGGAATATGTCCAGCTGGTCAGCTTTGGCTGCGGCCATGACGCCTATCTCTCCGATGAGATCATCCGGCTGATGAAGGAGATCTCAGGCAAAATCCCCCTGGTGCTGAAGGTGGATGAAAGTGACGTCCAGGGCCCCCTCCACATTCGGGTGCGCTCCTTTCTGGAGACGGTCTCCATGCGGCGGGAGCTGGAGGAGGCCCGAACCCCCCAGCCCCTCACCGACCCCTATCCGGTGAAGTTTGAGAAATCAGACCTGGCCCGGACGGTGCTGGTTCCCAACACCTCCCACGCCTTCTGTCAGCTCCTCTCGGCCGTCTTCCGCTCCCAGGGCCTCCGGGCGGTCCCCCTGGAAGTCGGCCGGGAGAACGCCATCAAGATGGGCAAACAGTATGTCCACAACGACATCTGTTTCCCGGCCCAGGTGGTCATCGGCGAGATCCTCTCCGCCCTGAAAAGCGGGAAGTATGACCTCAAGAAGACTGCCGTGGCCATGGCCAAATACATCGGCGACTGCCGCCTGACCCACTACAGCGCCCTCCTGCGCAAAGCCATGGATGACGCAGGCTTTGCCAGTGTCCCCATTCTCACCAACGATGACGAGGACTCCCACCAGCTCCATCCCGGCTTCCGGCTGAACCTTCTCTCGGCGGCGCGGATCGCCTTCGGCCTGCCCATGATCGACGCCCTGGAGGAACTGCTCCGGAAGATCCGCCCCTATGAGCTGGAGAAGGGGAGCACAGACCGGGCCTTTGACCAGGCCATGGCAGAGGTCATAAGCGGGATGGCCCGCGCTGGGGTACGGGGCGCCACCCGGGGATTTAAAAAGGCAGTGGAGATCATGAAGCATATCGCCTACGACCGCTCCACCCTGCGCCCCAGGGTGCTGATCGTGGGAGAGTACCTGCTCAACTTCCACCCCGGCGCCAATCATGACATCGAGGACTATCTGGAGAAAAACGGCTTTGAAATCGTAGAAGCCCGCATGACCGACGTGATCCAGAAGACCTACTTTTATCAGGACAGCCAGGTCAAGGAGCAGCATGTAAACCGCCCTGTGGGAAAGCGGCTCTTCTACGCCACTGCCGACCATATCTTCGACATGGCCCACAATACGACCGACCGCATCGCCTTCACCCATCCGCTCTATGAGAAGGCAGCCCGCATTCAGGATCTGGCCCGGAAGAGCGACCCCATCATTCCCCACACCTTTGACGCCGGGGAGGGTATTCTCATCCCGGGAGAGATCCTCCACCACGCGGAAAAGGGCTGCCGGGCCTTTGTGATCCTACAGCCCTTTGGCTGTCTGCCCAACCATGTGGTGGGAAGAGGCATCACCAAGAAGATCAAGGAAGTATACCCAGACGCCCAGATTCTCCCCCTGGATTACGACCCAGACGCCAGCTTTGCCAACATCGAAAACCGCCTCCAAATGCTGGTCATGAACATCGAACACAGCTGAGAAAGAGAAAAAATGGGCCCGTTGCGGAGGGATTTTGTTCTGCAACGGGCCCATTTCAGCCAATCACAGCCCAAGTTCCAACGCTTCTCGGGAGGATAGGGGCGAGATCGGCCGTATTGAGATCCTTGACGCAACAGGCAGAGGCTACCCCTCCCCCATACGCCTGGAGCATTGACAGAAAAAATCTCAATATCTTATAATGGCAGTGGTCCCTGCTCCCGCCGGTCAGGAGGCCCGCACTCCTTGGATAACGGAGCGGTTTAACGGGAAAGAGAGCCGCATACTGGAGGGGGCCAATATAAATCGGGCGTACTGCTATCACGAGGAAAGGAGGCGCCGCTATGTATCAGATTGCCGTATGTGATGACGAGGAGGCCATTCGGTCCCAGATCATTCGTGTTCTCTCTGCCCATCCCAGCCGGGAGGCGTTCTCCGTTGTGGAATTTTCCAGCGGCGAGGCGTTGCTGAACAGTCTGCGTGCCGGACAGGCCTACCTTCTGTTGATCCTGGACATCCAGCTCCAGGGCCAAAACGGCGTGACCGTGGGCAGACTTCTGCGGGAGGAGTTGGGAGACAACGCCACTCAGGTGCTCTACATCTCCGCCCATACGCAATATGCCATGGAGCTCTTTGACGTGCGGCCCATCAACTTTCTGACAAAGCCTCTCAATGACGAAAAGCTCTCCGCCTGCGTGACCCAGGCCCTGGAGCTGGCGCCCAACCTGGACAAGGCGCTTACCCTCCGGGTGGGCAAGCAGGCCCTCCGCATCCCCCTTCGTGAGATCCGCTATCTGGAGAGCTACCAAAAGCGGCTGACCATTCACACCACCCGGGGGGACCATGTCTGTGCCCAACGACTATCTGACGTGTTATCCAGCCTGCCTCAGCCGGACTTTTTTCAAATTCACCAGTCCTTTGTGGTCAATGATCTCCATATTCACAGCATCCGCTATGACCATCTGACACTGGATGACGGTACCGAGCTGTCCATCAGCCAGAATTTTCGCAAACAGGTGCGGGAGCTGATCTTCCAGAGCATCCCGAAGAGAGGGGGATTCCATGCCTGACGTCCTGGCCGGCATAGCCTGTTTCTGTGCCGCCGCGGTACAGTGCAACGCGGTATACCGTCTGTTCGGCGTCTACTTCGACCGCCAGTCTGTTGGCCGGAAAAAGGAATTGGCATTCTTTTCTCTCTCCTTTGTCATCTGTGTCGCCAAACTGCTGCTGGATCTGCCTCCACTGGTCAAGGGTGTACTGACCATCGGCATGTTCCCCGCCCTCTCGTTCCTCTATCCCGCAAAGGTGCCGGAACGTCTGGCCCGGGCCCTGGGTATCGTGGCACTGATGTTCCTGTGTGAAGGTCTGGTCGCCGGCCTGATGTCCCTGCTCCCTGTCTCCGCCCATACCTCCTGGGTGACTGGCAGCCTGCTTTCACAGCTGGTCCTGCTGATGCTCTCCCTGGTTCTGAAGCGCCTTCACACCCTCCGGACGAAGGCCCAGATCTCCCGGCTCTATTGGCTGGCCATCCTCTGTCTGCCCACCGGCAGCCTGCTTATCTATCTGCTGGTGATCTCAGATTACTACAATCCCGCCGGGTCCGGAATCTTTTTGCCCGTCTCCAGTATCCTCCTGTTGCTGAACCTGTTGACCTTCTATGTGCTGGACCGGCTGGAGGAGTATAGCTCCGCCTACTATGAGCGGGAACTTCTCGAGCAGCAGAACCGGGCCTATCGGGCACAGTTTGATCTGATGCAGCAGTCGGAGCATCAGGTGCGCGCCCTGCGACACGACATGAAGAACCACCTGACCATGCTCCAGGCCTTTGCCGCCCGGGGGGAGACCGACACACTGACTCAATATCTGAGCACCTGCTCTGAGCAGCTGGTACAACCCGGTTATGTCCACACCGGCAACCCGGAGATCGACGGCATCTTGAATTACAAGCTTGAGCATGCTCATCAGCTTGGGGCAAAGCTGGAGCTGGACATCTCCCTGCCGGAGCGGCTTACGGCAAGTCCCTTTGACCTCAACGTGATCCTGGGCAACCTGCTGGACAACGCAGTGGAGGGCCTGGCGAGGAGCGGGGAAAAGCGTCTCTTCCTCTCCCTGCGGTTCGATCGGGGCATGCTGTTTCTCAGGCTCACCAACACCTATGACGGCGTGGCGCTGAAAACAGGCGAACTTGAGGGCGGGGTCTATCGTTCCCGCAAGGATGAATCAGGTCACGGCCTGGGGCTATCCATTGTCCGGCGGACAGTGGAGAAGTATCACGGCCAGCTGCGGCTCGAAGACACCGGGACCCTCTTCACCGCGGAGGCCGTTCTCTATCTGGATTCGTAGTTTTTGCGCCGCGGCGCCATGTCCCCATCTTCAGGGCCGCCACATCGGACGCCCGGATGTATGGGGGCATTGTCAAAGTGCGTTTAGAGCAAAAATCATGCGGCTGACTCCATATTATGGGCCAGCCGCATGATTGAACTATTCTCAGAGCTTTTCGGCCAGAGCGGCGGCCTGCCGGCAGCCGTCGGTCTTCTCAATATCCCCCGGTTTCAGAACGCCGGGCACCAGCACCTCGCCCACCATCTTCCACTTGTTCAGGGCGGCGGTGCGCTCCATGGGGATACGGACCCCATCCAGCACGGTGAGGTCCTCCTCCTCACAGCAGGCGATGAGCGCACACTCCTTTCCGGCGATGTCCTTACCCCCTACCACCAGGGAATAGATCCGGTCGATGACACCTTTGATCTGAGCGGGGATGGAGTACCAGTATACCGGCATGGTAAAGACGATGGCATCGGCCTCCAGGATGGCCGGGGCGATGGTGTTGAAGTCATCATCAAAGGTGCAGGCCTTCCCGGTCTGAAAGCAGGTCTCACAGGCGTGACAGCCCCCGATCTTCATCATGGCCGCATCAAATCGGGTCACGGTGTGCCCCCTCTTTTCCGCCGCTTGAACAAAACTGTCCGTCATGGCAAAGCTATTCCCGTTTTTTCGGGGACTGCCGGTGATGACTACGATCTTTTTACTCACGATGCTTCCTCCTTGATCTGGCAACGTTGACTTTACCAGCATTTGATATTACAATCATAGCAAGTGTTGAAGAAATCGCAAGTACGCACATTTTGGTATGATACTTGTGTATAAGTTAGTGCTTACCAAAAGGAGAGTGCCCTATGAAAGAGGCGGAAGCATACAAGCGCTGTATCTCTGCGGCGAATCTGGCCGACACGGGTTTCAGCTACACACTGTCCCTGATCAACGGAAAATATAAGATGACCATTCTCTACGCACTCATGTGTTTCGGGGTTGTCCGGTTCAACGAGATGAAAAAATACATTGGCGGGATCTCTTATAAGACCCTCAGCGCCACGCTGAAGGAGCTGGAGGCAGATCAGCTGGTCCACCGGGAGGAGTATCCCCAAATTCCGCCCAAAGTGGAGTACAGCCTTACGGAACGAGGCCGATCTCTGATCCCCATTCTGGACCAGATGTGCGATTGGGGCGAGCAGAACCGGCTGTGAGACGCCTGTCCGTCTAGGAGCACCCCTTTCTGCGCTCCCATTCCGCCTATCTGCCAGGTTACCTCTTTCAGGCAGAACAACACCCCCCGGTGCAGCTTCCTTACGCTGCGCCGGGGGGTGTTGCACTATGCTTTGGTCTTACCGGGACCGTTTATAGAGAGGAACCGATACTGTTCGTGCTTGCCGCAAAATCAGGACATGGAGTCCTTGATGGCGTCGGCCAGCGCCTCCAGCTCGGAGGCCTTGTCGGGGTGGAGGGCGGATGCCACAGAGAGGCGCTCGTTCAGAACGGTCATGTTCTTGAGCTCCTCGTCCACAAACTTCTGCATCAGGTCGCCCGACTTAGGCGCCCAGGAACCGTTCTCAACGATGGCAAAGGTCCGATGCTGCAGGTTGAGGCCCTTGAGGTGCATCAGGTAGTCGTGCATCACCGGGTAGATGCCCAGATTATAGGTGACGCTGGCCAGCACGATGTGGCTGAGCCGGAAGGACTCACTCACCAGATAGGAGACGTGGATATTGGACACATCGTATACCCACACATTGGTGACGCCCTTTTCACACAGCTTGGAGGCCAGGGCCTGAGCGGCGGCCTCGGTGTTGCCGTACATGGAGGCATAGGCGATGAGCACGCCCTTCTCCTCCGGCTCGTACCGGCTCCACTTGTCATACTTGTCGATAAAATAGCCCAGATCCTTCCGCCACACGGGACCGTGGAGGGGGCAGATGTACTTGATCTGATCCAGGATGCCGCCGGCCTTCTTGAGCAGCAGCTGAATGTGAGGCCCGTATTTGCCCACGATATTGGTGAGATAGCGCCGGGCGTCGTCAATCCAATCCCGGTCGAAGTTCACCTCGTCGGCAAAGAGCTTGCCGTCCAGGGCGCCGAAGGAGCCGAAGGCATCGGCAGAGAAGAGCACGCCATTGGTGGTGTCAAAGGTGACCATGGCCTCGGGCCAGTGGACCATGGGGGCGGCCACAAAGGTGACATTGTGCTTGCCGAAGGAGTAGGTGTCGCCCTCCTTCACCTCGATGAGCTCGTGGCCATCCACATGGAAGCCAAACTGGCGCATGAACATAAAGGCCTTCTCTGTAGAGATGATCTTCACCTCCGGCCAGCGGAGGAGGATCTCCTCGATGGAGGCACCGTGATCGGGCTCCATATGGTTGATGACCAGGTAGTCCAGGGTGCGCTCTCCCAGCAGATACTCGATATTCTCCAGCAGCTGCCGGCAGACCGACCAATCCACCGTATCGAAGAGGACGCTCTGCTTATCCAGCAGCAGGTAGGCGTTGTAGCTCACACCTCTGGGAATGGGATGAATGTTCTCAAACAGATGGAGCCGGTGATCATTGGCTCCCACCCAGTACAGATCTTCCGTAACATTGCGGACACAATACATGGTGATCCCTCCTTTTTATTCAGGCCTCAATGAACATCTCTTTGCCCTCGGCGCACTCGGGGCACACCCACTCCTCGGGCAGGTTCTCAAACAGGGTGCCAGGGGCGATCTCGCCGTCCTCGTCGCCCAGCTCCGGGACGTACTCGTAGCCGCAGCCACCGCACACATACCGCTTGCCAATGGGCTCGGGCTTGGGGGGGGTGGGCCGCTTCATCTTCACCATGGGCGGTGCGGGCTGCTTCTCCCCGGTATCCAGGGCGGCGGTCAGCAGGGGCAGAATCTCGTTGACATCGCCCACAATGCCGTAATCACAGTTCTTGAAGATGGGGGCATTGCCGTTCTTGTTGATGGCCACGATGGTGGAGGCATCCTTGATGCCCTTCAGGTGCTGGATGGCGCCGGAAATGCCGCAGGCGATGTAGAGATTTCCCTTGAATTTCTGACCGGACATACCCACATACCGGTCCAGGGAGACGTACTTCAAGGTCTCGGCCACCGGACGGGAGGAGCCGATCGCAGCACCAGCGGCCTTGGCCAGGGCCTCCACCAGCTTCATATTCTTCTTCTCGCCGATACCCTGACCGGCAGACACCACCCGCTCAGCCTGGCTGATGGGGGTATCCATGGGGATGCCCACGGTAAAGTCGTGGCCGTCCTTCTTCAGATGCTCCACCAGAGCGGCCACCTGCTCGGCGGGGCTGCCCTCCTTCAGCAGGATCTTCTTACGTACGCCGGTGATGGGCGCCGGCTTTTTAGGCCGGCTGGAAGAGCCGCCCTCGCTCTTGGGGGGCTTGCCCATGATGGCGGAGGAGATGACCACCCGCTGGATCTCGTTGGTGCCCTCGTAAATGGTGGTAATCTTGGCGTCCCGGTACATCCGCTCCACGTCCATGCCCTTGAGGAAGCCGGTACCGCCGAAGATCTGCACCGCGTCGTTGGTCACCTCCAGCGCGATGTCGGAGGCGTACATCTTGGCCATGGCCGACTCGGTGCCGTAGGGCTCGTGGTGCTCCTTGAGCTCAGCGGCGGAATACACCAGCATCCGGGCACAGCGCAGCTTGGTGGCCATGTCAGCCAGCTTGAAGCCGACGGACTGATTGAAGCCGATGGGCTTGCCGAACTGGACACGCTCCTTGGCGTAGTCCACCGCGGCCTCATAGGCCCCCTGGGCAATGCCCAGCGCCTGAGCCGCGATGCCGATACGGCCGCCGTCCAGGGTGGACATGGCGATCTTGAAGCCCTGGCCCTCCTTGCCCAGCAGATTCTCCTTGGGGACCTTCACGTCGTTGAAGATCAGCTCGGCGGTGGAAGAGGAGCGGATGCCCATCTTGTCGTAGTGATCGCCGAAGGTGAAGCCCTCCCACCCCTTTTCCACGATGAAGGCGGAGATACCACGGGTGCCGATGTCCGGGGTGGTCACCGCGAAGACCACATAGGTGTCGGCCTTGGGCGCGTTGGTGATGAAGATCTTACCGCCGTTGAGGAGCCAGTAATCACCCTTGTCCAAAGCAGTGGTCTCGGTGCCGCCGGCATCGGAACCGGCATTGGGCTCGGTAAGACCGAAGGCGCCCAGCTTCTCGCCCTTCGCCAGGGGGACCAGGTACTTCTGCTTCTGCTCCTCGGTACCGTAGGCGAAGATGGGCCAAGAGCCCAGAGACACGTGGGCCGACAGAATGACGCCGGTACCGCCATCCACCCGGGAGAGCTCCTCCACCGCGATGGCATAGCTCAGGGCATCCAGACCCGCGCCTCCGTACTCCTTGGGATAGGGAATACCCATCAGACCCAACTCAGCCAGTTTCCGAACGGCCTCATCGGGGAACTGATTTTCCTTGTCCATCAAAAAGGCCTGGGGTTTGACCTCCGTCTCGGCAAGGGCACGGACTTTGGCCCGCAGGGCCTCGTGTTGCTCCGTGGTCTTGAACAGCATGGTGACTCCTCCTTATGTCCTATTTATTGGTAATAATAACTATTACTTTTATATGGGAATATTAACATAGTAAAACCTGCTTTGTCAATAGGATTTTGGTAGTTTGAGAAAAATTTTCTCTGTAATTATACATTTTATCCCATTATATAAATTTTTGTGGGCCGTGTATTGCAACGGCATCGCCATGGTAGCTTTGAAATCGGTTTCAGAGGTTTTGCTCGTAACTATATCTCATTTCAGACAAAACAGACAGGGTTGCCGTGTCCGCAAGATAGTTTTTCCACTCCACACCGCTGTCCACACAAATTCAGGGGCAAATCTTTCTGCCATCCTTGTTTATTCACTCCTTTTTGGGCCTTGTTTCGTAAAATTTTATATATTTTTATTGTGTGCTTTGGGTCGTATCAGGTTGACATCAAGCTTTTTTTTGATAAAATTTTAACGAAGAACAGCCCCTGTCAACATGATCCTCCGTCGTTCTCCCCACCCAGACGAGGTATCTTATGGGTTTTCTGTCCATGTCCTGGTCTGCGCAGAGGTCGAACCACGCAGCAAGCCATGGCTCAACATGCTATGAAAGGGGGCAGATGGATACTTTTATGCGTTTCTTGGTACATATGGACCATCCGGATAGTTATGCCGCTATGGTCCAAGTCCTCTCCATCTGGACCGAACTCACCTGTGCCCATATTGAGATCTCTCCCTGGGAACGGGAACAACCACCGGAGCCCTCCATCCTTTTCTGGGACTTGGATGCCCAGGACGGCCAGCTTCTCCCCCCTCCCATCCAGGGGCCCCATGCGCTGTTTCTGTGCTCCAACACTCCACAAGCTGCCATTTCCAGCTACGCGCTTCACCCCACCGGCTTTCTCCGCAAGCCCGTGAATCTCTCAGCCCTTCAGATGGCCTTGGGCCGCTGCACGGATCTGTGGTGGGGCACTCTGGACCGGATGGAGATCCTCAGCGACCGGCTCCACTTCTCCCTCCCCCTGTGCAATCTCGTGTGGGCGGAGGGGGCCCGCCGGGGGTGTCTGCTCCACAGCTCCCAAGCGTGTATCGCCAGTCGGGAGACCCTCTCCACTCTGGAAGAACACCTGCCCCACCGGTTGTTTCTCCGCGTGCAGCGCAGTTTTCTGGTGAATCTCTACCATGTCCGCAGTCTGGGCAGTGACGGCCTGCACATGTCCGACGGAGCTGTCGTCCCTCTGGGGCGGAGCAGCCGAAAGGCGTGTTTGGACATCTACTACAACTTTTGCCGGTGGCGGGACGGTTTGGAGCCCACTTCGGAGGGGGAGGGTCGAGTTTGATGGAATTTACCATCGGCATTTGTGATGATCTTGAGGAGGAGCGGCTGGCTTTGGCCAACATGATCCGTACCTATGCCCAAAAACGGGGCAAGTCGGTTCGCCTTCGCCTATTTTCCAGCGGAATGGAGCTCTTGGACTCCGCTCCTGAGCCGGGGGGCTTCAGATTCTTTTTCTGGATATTTTTATGCCCCATCAATCAGGGATTGAGGTAGCCCGGCAGCTTCGCCGCGCCGGGGTGGACAGCGCCATCATCTTCGCTACCACCAGCACGGACCATGGTCTGGACAGTTTTGAGGTCCAGGCTGCCGACTATCTGGTCAAGCCCTTTCAACAGGAGGATGTGGACCAGGCTCTGGATTGGTGCCTGGAACACTTGCCTGAGCCGATGCGCCGTCTCTGCGTCTATGTGGACGGAGAGGAACTAGAGATCCCGCTGGCCTCCATCTGTTATATTGAGGTCCTGGGCCACCAGAGTCATATCCACACTGTACAGCGGGAGCTTGTAACCCGTCGGGGCCTGGATGCTCTGGAAAGTGACCTTGATAGCCGGGACTTCCTCCGCTGCCATCGGAGTTTCCTGGTTAATATGAACCACATTCAGAGAATGGAAGGAAGTGACTTTCAAATGTCCGGAGGCGCATTGATCCCCATTAGCACCTCCAATCTCACCCGTATCCGCAATGCCTTTATCGACTGGACCTACTGTAAGGCGTGGGGCAATCCATGAGCGTGCTGCTATGGTTTGTCGGCGGTCTTCTTGCCGCCGCGGTGATCGTTCTCTCTGTCCGGCTGCTGCGTCTCCACCGGGTCTTGGAGCAGGAGCGGCAGGAGAATCGCCATCTCAGAGAGCTTCTATTCATTGGCTCCAGAGAGACAGAGTCTAAGCTGGGTCATCTGCGCCGGCTGCGCCACGATCTGCGCCGTTATCTACAGACTGCTGAGGGGCCGACCCTCCCCCAGGAGCTCTCCTCCGCGCTGAATCAGCCTATATCGCCCCCCGGAAATTGGACTCTATCCGCCTTGGTCAGCCTCTATCAGAGCCAGGCCCAGGCCCTGGGAATTGAAGCGGATCTCTGTCTGCCGGTAGAGCCCGACCTGGATGAGCTTCTGCCTGATTTTTGCCTGATCCTGAGCAATCTGCTGGAAAATTCCCTGGAGGCGCTGGCGAGAGAGGGGGGCGGCTGGCTTCGAGCCCGCTGTACCTCCTCTGGCGGGGGCTATATCTCCCTGGTGGTGGCCAATTCCTCCGCCACCCACCTGCGCCGCATCAACAGGCGTTACCTCTCCAGCAAAAGAGGGATTCGCTTCGGTACCGGCCTGTCCACCGTACAGGGCGTTGTCCGCAGGCGCGGCGGCAGAGCGGAGTTTACCGCAGACGGTCAGCAGTTTCGGGTCTCCATCTTTCTTCCCTGCTCCTCTCCTAAGGACTCCCCAGTCTGCGCGTCATCCCCTAGAGGAGACAGCCCCCTCAAATAGTGATTTGAGATATAAAAACCGCCCCTCGGCCGGAACAGATGTATGCCAGTGTACATCCATTCCGGCCGAAGGGCGGTTTCTAAACTTATCTGGCCTGCTGCGGCTCTGCGTAGGGGTATCACCCCTTTAATTCACATCATCTTCTCCTTCCTCCGACTCCAGCCGGGAGGAGAGCTGCGCCATGAGATCCGCGGTCTGAAGCGGAAGGAGCAGCGGGTCGGTAAATCCATCCAGTACCAGCCCCACCACCCCCTCCAGCCCATGGGCCATGGATAAGGCCTGGAGGGCAGGCACGGATACCAGGGAAAACTGCGCACCGTATTCCTGAGGGATCTGCTCCTTTTGGGAAAATATGGGGAAGTACAGTGCTCCATTCCTGTCCCGCAGGGTATCGGGCTTCAGCCGGACCTCTTCCCGGGTGGTCACCACATCCCCCACACAGGACCTCTCGAACTGTTCCACATCCTCTTGCGCCATATGGACCTGAAACGGCACCCACACCTGGGAGTCCCGGAGACAAGAGAGGAGGGCCATCATCGCCCCCTGGTCCCCGATGTCCTCCAAAAAGCGCATCTTGAGATAGCGGAGGACCTTCCCATTCTCCAGCGTCTCTGGAGAGACCTTTCCTTCCATCGTGTCTCCTCCTCTCGGCGTGCTCAGGGCTTGGGCGCATAGTCCGGGCAAGGTTTCGTCTGATAGAGGACATAACCCGGCTTTTTGACATACTTCTCACAGGCGATGACGCTCTTGGGCATGAGATACCGGCACGTCCCGCACTGGAGATCCCGGTTGTCGGTGCGAATGGGCATCATGTCCTCTCCCATGCTGCTCTTGTGTTCCATTGATACGCTCCTTTACCGTCAGGGCTCAGCGGCGCTGACCCTCCTCTTCCTCGTTGATCAGCTCCAGGATCAGACGCATAGAGTTCTTATCAAACTTCCCCGTTTTCTGTCCTGGGATAATGCCTGCCATTTTCTCTCCTGCCATAGATTCCACAGCTCGGAGCCGCCACCTTTGTCCCTTGTCCAGCAGCATCTCTTTTTCGTGCTGATAATCACTCAAACTCTCAATATAAGCGGCTGGCGTTCCCTTCGGGGCATGGATCTCCATAAGATGCCCATGGTTTTTATATGTTCCATGGTCTGTAGCAAAGTCGGTTGCGACCCCTCGATCGATGGACGTACTGGTAAAGGCCGGGTCGGAGAAAACCTGTTCCTTTGCCGCGCTCTGTGTCGCTTTTGCCATCATGACCTTCCTGAGCTCCGTTTCCGACAGCGCATCTACGCTATCCTTTTTGATACCCAACTTATGGAGTTGCTCTTGCCCAATTCCCATTTGATTTTTCAGAAGGAACCGGATGAAGCCATCTCCCGCTCCCCGGTGAAGGATCGTGTCTGCCTCCAATTGTGTTTTATGGATGGCCGAACTGATGTTCGCTGTAGTCTCATCCAGGTCCACTCCCCAGGGAGGTATGACATCCTCTCCACGCAGATTGCCATTGATTTCTTTGTATGCACCCGTGGAATACGTATGGACGGCTTCTGCTTCCTCTGGGGTGAGTGTCTGCTGCCATTGGGCCGCTTTATCCAGCTGGGCCTGATGATATTCTTCAAATTTTTCCGGACTTTTATCCAGCTTTTTCTCTCCGGAAAACTTTTGGATCGGGTCCATTCCCTCAGCGGACTTACTCTTTTTCCCCGGCTTCTTCGCCTGCATGGGTCCGGCCGCTGAGAGGGCGGTGGAGCCCATGGAGATGGGGGCCACCGGTCCGCTGTAGGCGCTTTCGCCCGCCGCGGCCAGCGCTCCCTCCCGGTCGGCCCGGGCCTCCAGGGCCTGGTCCCGGAGAAAGCCGCTTCCACTCACCTCTCCCCTGGCCTGGCTGGCCACATGGCTCAGTTCGTGGCCCAGCAGGGCTTGACCACCGCTGGAGGTGAAATCCAGCGCCCCGGGCGCAAAACCGATCCGGCTGCCCATGGCCACGGCTTTCGCCCCGGCCTGCCCCACCACAGGGCTCTCATAGAGCTCAACGGCGGAAAAATCCATTCCGAAGGATGCCTCCATCTTGCCCCGAATGGCCTCCGGCAGGTCTACCTGGTGCCCCATCTGCTCCTGGGTGGGCATGGCTCCCTTCTGGAGCTGCTCCAGGCTGGGCCCTTTGGCCCCTTGGGGCGCCTGGGACACGGGAGCTGGTTCCGCCCTCCGTCGGGTTTGATACGTCTGCGTCATGGCACTGCCTCCTCAACGTACGCTCCAAGCAAAAGGCATGAGCGCACATCCTGTGTCATCTCATCTGATTGGGTTCATCCTCCCGTGGCTGGAATCTCGGACAGACCGGTTCCCCATCCAGTACCGCGAAGGGCTTTGTGCGGTATTTCTCACAGGCAGAGGTGTCCCTGGTGGCGAAGCGGCACCCTTTGCACTGCATATCCTCCAGCCGGTAGAACACAAGCCCTTCGCCTGTCTCTACAAAACGGTCAAAATTCTCTTCCTTCATCCGGGCTCTCCCTTATCCGCGCATCCCATTGAGTTTTTGGATCATGTATTTCTTTTTTTCCGCCGGAGACATGCTGTCCACATCCAAGCTCTGCCCGGCGGTCTCCGCCGGCGGTGCGCTCACCTCAGAGGTTCCGCCCTGCTCCTCCTCCTCCTGGAGCAGCTCCATAATGATACGGAATTGGTTGGGAAGGCTCTTTCCGTGCTCGTCCAGCTTGGGCAGGATATCCGAGATGCGGAACCGAGACCCCCGATTGAGCAGGATCTCCATCTGCTGATGGGGCAGGGTGTTCTCCCCCAGTTTGCCGCTGATGGTGCTGGCGGAGTCGATATAGGCCGCCTTGCTCCCCTTGGGGAGGGCGATCTCCATGGTATGAGAGCCAATGTCAGACTCCTTGATCGCCTCGTCCCCCTTCAACAGGTTGTCCGCCAACGCTCCATAATACTGCTGCCGGTTGGCCACGGACATTTTCTTCCCTCTCTCGCCCTCCAGGTCTTCCAGAAGCGGCTTGTTCTCTTTCCGCTCCCTCTCCTCCTGCGTGATGCCTCTGCGCTCCAGGGCGCGCTGCTTGAAGAAATTCAGATCTCTCCTACCGATGCCTTCTCCCCACTTCTCCGCGAATTGCGAAGCGGCGGTGGTGCTGACAAAGCCCTTGTCCTGGAAGGTCATGCCGATCATGCGATCCTTCTGACGCAGCAACGCCTCATGGTCGATGGTGCCGTTGGCTTTGATCACATCCTCCATGCCGGCCTGGGAGAGCAGAGGCAGAAGAGCCGCGTCTGAAATGGCCCGGTACCCGGTCTGGTCGCTCTCAGTGGTCTGCATCATGCTGCTGACCTGTTCGATCTTTTCCTCCAGCTCCGCCCGCTGCTCCTGGGGGATCTCCACGTTTCCGCGCAGCAATCCATTCATGTCCCGGGAGTCCCGGATATAATCCTTGGCGGCGGCCCGCTGCTCCGGTGTGGCGGCCTCATACTGGCTCATGGAAACGGCGTTATATTGTTCCGCTACATCGCTGAGGGCTTTCTTCCTGTTTCCCTCCAAAAAGCGGGTCTTGAAGTCCTCAAACCCCTGGTTCTGTCCCGTCTCACCGAAGGCCAACTGGTTTCTGGGGCTGGCGGCGGTGCTGCCCTTTTCCGCCTGCCCCACGATTTCCCTCAGGCGGCCCCGGACATCGTTCTTGGCATTGATCATATACTCCCGGCGAGCGCCGAACTGCTCCTTGACAAAGCTGTCCGAATAGCCCAGATCCTTCTGGTTGTCCTTTACCACATCGCTCAGGGCCAGAAGGTCTGTGGTGACGTCATGGACACGCTGGCCGCCCTTCAGAAGATCTTTCTCCTTCTCCAGTTTGAAGGCGTCCATATCCATATTCATGGTCTGGTTCACCAGGCCCTGGACATGGGCCAAATATTCTCCCCGGCGATCGGCATTGGTATACATGTCGTAGAGGTCATCCTTCTCCTCCTGGGACTTGCCATAGGACTGCCGGGAAAAGAGGCGGAACATGTGGGAGTTGGACATGGCCCCTCGGTTTTGGGCATCGCCGAATTTCCCCGCGAAATACTGGTCCACCTCCTGGGAGCGCCCGTCGGAAGTCATATAGGCCAGGGCCTTTTCCGCCTTCTTCTCCTTGGGCTTCTTGGCCTGCATGGGCCCGGCGGCAGAGAGGGCAGTGGAGGCGGTGGAGATGGGGGTCACCGGTCCGCTGTAGACGTTCTCTCCGGCGGCGGCCATAGCCCCCTCCCGGTCGGCCCGGGCCTCCAGGGCCTGGTTGTTGAGAAAGCCCCTTCCGGCCACCTCTCCCCGGGCCTGGCTCACCACATGACTCAGCTCGTGGCCCAGCAGAGCCTGGCCGGCGCTGGAGGCAAAATCCAGCGCGCCCGGCGCAAAGCCGATCTTGTTGCCCATGGTCATAGCTTGGGCCCCGGCCTGAGCTACCGTCTGGCTCTCATAGAGCTCCACGCCGCCCAGATCGGCCCCAAAGGAGGCCTCCATCTTGCCGCGGATTGCCTGGGGCAGGTCCACCTTGTGCCCCAGCTGTTCCGCCGTGGGCATGGCACCCCCCCGAAGCTGTTCCAGACTGGGGCCCTTGGCCTGGGGCGCACGAGGCGCCAAAGCCGCTTTCCCACGGCGGCGGGCCCGATATACCTGAGATGTCATGATGATACCTCCTCATTTTCGCCCCCGTCCTGGCAGGACAACAGCCGGGCACAGCTATGCTCCTCATAGTCCTCGTATCTCTCCCCCATGAGCAGAAGGGCCAGCCGCTCCACTTTGTCGTCAAGGACGGAAAAATAAAAGGCAAAATCTCTGCCCAACCGGTACCAGCACCGGTTCAGCAGTTCCAGCAGCAGCGTCTGAAAGGCTGTGGACGGCGCTCCCTCCCGTCGGACGGCGGCCAGCAGTACGATCCCGCCGGCTCCGTCTTCTCCGGACAGCAGATAGGCCGTCACCCGTCCATCCTGGACCATGGCCACACACAGCTCAGGCAGGGCCCGCCCCTGAAAGGCCTCGGGGGCGAGGTAGTCGGGAATATCCTCCCCTCGCCGGAGCTCCTCCATCGCTTTCTGCGGAGCCTCCGACAGGGCGCACACATCCTGCGGCGTACGGTATTGGGGGGAAAAGGCGGCACCCAGCCTGGGGTCCTGGTGAAACCCCTCCGAGTGCGTGCGAAAGACCCTGGAGCGCCGCCATGGGGCAGAGAATCCACAGCTGAACATCAGCCGGTCCATGGCCGCCAGCTCCTCGCCCCGGAGGACATAGCTGGCAGACAGACGGCTGACTCCCTCCGCCGCCAGCCGCTCCATCAGCCGCTCCAGCAGCAGGCCTCCCATGCCCCGATGCCGTACAATCTCGTCCACAAACAGGTCGGTGAGCTCCGCCGATTCGCCGCTCAGCCGGGCAGCCGCGGCGGCGCAGGCATTGTGTCCCAGGACCAGTCCCAGCGCCAACACATCCTTTTCCCGCCGCTCCAGGCTCCTGGCTGTATCCGGCAGCAGGTATGGCTGGAAGCCCGGCAGCTCCTCCCGATCCAGTGTCCGGATGCTCCACTCTTTTTTTACCATACCTGCACCCCCCTCCTGCTCTCATTCTTGCCCCTATTGTATCACAGGACAGGGTGCTGCCTGTCTGCTTTTCACCCCGGTTCTCCCCCGTTTGGGCCTGTGCTCCGGTTCTCCGATCCTCTTCGCCCGTCATCGCCCTCCAGCCTTCATCCGCTCGGCAACATCAGGGCAAAATCTAGCCCAGGCTTTTTTTGATGGTCAGAATGTTTTTCCCTTCAGAATAGGTGTAATCCACCGCGTCCATACTCTTTTTCACCATGAGAATCCCCAAGCCGCCAATACCTCGCTCCTCGGCAGAAAGGGTCGTGTCCGCATCCTTTTTGGCCAGGGGGTCAAAGGGCTTTCCGCTATCCAGGAATTGGATCACCACCTGCAAAGGATCTCCGCCCACGGAACACCGGATGGTGGCCGTCCCACCCTGTTCCGGCTGATAGGCATAGTGGGCAATGTTGATAAAAATTTCCTCTACTGCCACATCCAACTGGAATTTGACCTTAGTGGAACAGGAGTACGCCACCAACTGCTCATCCACAAAGGCCTGTACCTTTTCCAGCTGGTCATCGGTGGCGGGAAATATTTTTTCAGCCATTCAAGCCGCCTCCTTTTTCTCTGTATTCCAGCCCCAGCATGGTGATATCGTCGAACTGCTCCGCCTCTCCCACAAAGGTGTCGATGGCCTGCTTCACCTTGGGCAGCAGCTGGTCCACCGGCAGATCCTTTGACTCGTTCAGGGTATGCTGAAGGCGCTCCTCTCCAAAGAGCTCCTGTGCTCCGCTGGTGGCCTCCGTCACTCCGTCTGTATACAGATACAGGCAGTCACCGGGCTCCAGCTGAAGGGAGTTCTCCCGATAGCGGACCCCCTCCATGCCGGCCAGCACAAATCCAGGCCGGCTCTTGAGCCACTCGTACGCTCCGCCGGCACGCTTGAGCAGAGGCGGATTGTGGCCGGCGTTGACATAGATAAAGCTTCCGGTGCTGATCTCCAGCACCCCCATCCAGGCGGTGACAAACAGGCCGGCGTCGTTGCCCTCGCACAGCTGGGCATTGGTCTGGGTAAACACGCTGCCCGGGGTGTCCTTGTTCTGGGCGTGGTTTTTGATCAGGGTCTTGGCGATCACCATGAACAGGGCGGCCGGTACACCCTTTCCCGAGACGTCGGCGATGACCACCGCCAGGTGGTCGTCATCCACCAGGAAGAAATCGTAAAAGTCGCCGCCCACCTCCTTGGCCGGATTCATGGTGGCGTAAATATCGAATTCCTTGCGCTCCGGGAAGGCCGGGAAGATCCGTGGGAGCATATCCGCCTGGATCTGGGTGGCCACATTGAGCTCAGCGCCGATGCGCTCCTTCTCCGCCGTAATTTTGGAGATATGGACAATGAAGTTGTCGATGTCGATCTCCATCTTTTTCACGGCGTCGCACAGGGCCTCGATCTCATCACCAGTATGGACGTTCAGCTGAGAGATGGCGGATTGCCGGTCCTCACCGGCATTCTTCTCGTCCACAAAGGAGGCGGCGGCGGCGGCGAGCTGGTTGATGGGCCTGACAACGCTGCGGTTGACAAGCAGGATAAAAATGACCGCCATGAGAATGGTGGCGCCGGCCATGGCCAGGCTGATATTTTGCAGGAAATCGGCTCGGTCTGCCATCACGTCGTTCATGGATACCTCGATCATGGCATAGCCTACCACGGTGCCGTCATCCGTAATAATCGGTGCGCCGGCGGTGCAGAGCCACCCAAATTCTGCTGTTTGGGTGGTGTAGGCAGGGAAGCCCCGCTCCGGGTCTTCAAAAATCCCATAGTTTTCGGGATAGATGATGTCCCAGGTACCCATTGGGCAGGCGCTCTCACTGGTATCCACATCCAGGATATAGATGCCGCTCTTGGACTGCGTATCCAAGGTGGAAATATAGAGGTACTGGACATCCCGATTGTTGCTTTTTACTGCCTGGAGGACATTGAACATCTCTTGGTATGCCTCATCCTGAATGCCGGTATACTGGGCGTAATAGTCCGCCTCCTCCTGCTGGCTTTTAAACTCCGGCATGGGATTTTTGCGGTAAATTTCCAGGATGGCTTCCGTATAGTCCCGTACCTTTTCCGCATCCACCAAGTCCGCCGCCGTCTTGGCAAGGTCCATGGAGATGTTCTCATAGCGCTCGTCCATCGTATCGGAGTAGATCCGGTAGCCAATGAATACCGCCACACAGGATAGGACCAACGCGATGACCAGAACAAACAGGATACTCTTTTTCTTCAGAGAAAATTTCATGGCAGATCCCTCATACTTTTCTTGCGACGTGTTACAGTTGTTGAATACAGGTATACAGCTCGATCTTCCGAGAAGGGCGCAGTCCCTCCTTCAGGCTGCGCAGTCCTTCGATCCCCAGATCCTCTTCGCCATTGATCTCTCGGAACTCTTCTTCCAGAGCCTGTAGCAGGGCATGACGCGCAAAGGTAGAGATCTCGGGGTCCTGGGTGATCTGTTGACAGACACATAGGTCAAAAACACTGTCCGTCAGCGGATAGCCGGCCGCTACCGCTGCCGGACTGCCTTCCACTGTGACCAAAATGCCGATGATCCCCAGCTGACTGAAATTCTGGAGCATGGTTTCTCCTGCCTCCACATCCATCAGGCCGCTCTGCCCATAGCTGTGGGCGCGGGTCTTCCAGGCGCTCAGGACCTGGTGGCACTGGTTGATGTTTTCCGGTCCGATGGAGGCCACCAGAGGAGAGTATCGCTCCTGCACCCGGTGCAGATCGTGACGCTGACGGCGGAATGGCTTCCCCTTAAGTTCCAGCTGTTCCCGGCGGTCATAGAGGTATTCGTCATCTTCCGGCGCCCGGCGTATATCAAACCGCCCCGGGAACCACGCCTCCAGCTTTTCAATCTCTTTGGCCTGGGCATAATAGAGCCGACATGGCCCATCCGTCTGCTCCAGCCGCTCCCGAAGAAAAGCGCGCACCGCCTCCTCCTCGCCATAGGGGAAAAACCAACTGTTCTCTCCCCGCATGCCGAACCGTACAGCATAAAATTCCGGTCTGCACAGAAGGGAAAGTTCCATCTCCGCTTTCCAGAGATACAGGGTCCGGAAGGCATGGGCGGAAGTCTCACTTCCATAGGAACGGCGCACCGCTTCCACAAAGCCCTCCAAGGGCCAGTCGATGGTTTCCAGTTTCATGCTTCCACTCTTTTCCAGTTCGCCTCAATCTCAATCACGCCGCCCTGAACGGCGTAAATCCGTCTTCCGTCCTTTCGAGTTCTGACCGCCCCAAAGGGCAGCGTGTGCCTCTCCGGGCGGAACAGTCCCCGTACAATGCGGTACTCCGCCTCCTTCGTCTTCAAATAGCAGTCAAATCCAAAGAAGGCGCGCAGGATCCGCTCGGTCTCCTGGGGCGGCGTCGTCTCCAAAATGGTATAGTCGGACTTCTGGGGACAGGGCCAGTATTCCCCCTCCCCCTGGGGCTGTCCCGCCGCCCATAGCCGGGAAAAGTCGGCCGCCATCTCTCGGCACAGCCTGGCCCCAATGATACGCAGCTGCCCGGTCATCGTCTCCAGCGTATCTCCAGGTCCCACTGGAAATGCCTCTTGAAGCAGGATGTCCCCCGTGTCAAAGCCTGCTTCCATCTTGTGCAGTGTAACGCCGCTTTCACGAAGCCCCCGGAGAATGGTCACCGGCATGGGCCAGGCCCCTCGACCCACTGGAAGGAGGGAGGGGTGGACGTTCACAATGGGGAGGCTGTGGTCCACCGGCACCCGGTAGGGATAGCCTGCGCAGAAAATGGCCTCGCAGCCCTCCTCCTTCAGCTGGTGGATCTCGTCTAACGTGATCGCCTCCCGAGTGAAGGGGAGGTTCCGCTCCCGGGCGAAATCCTCCACCCTGCGGCTGAACTCAAATTCGTCATCGGTGGGGAAGCTAAACACCTTCATTACAGAGCATCCGCTCTCCTCCAGCGCTTGCAAACAGGAGATTAAAACGTCATATCCCAGATACGCAATGCGCACTTCTCCCGCTCCCTTTCTCCCTATCCGTACTGCTGCCGGGGCGCCTGTCCCCGATCGAAGCGCCACACCAAGGTCACAATGTCCATGGAATCTGATTCATTTCGCTCAAACAAAACCTGCTCACAATTCTTGGTTAGAAATTCCACCGCATGGCAGGCCGCGCCCCCTTCCGCCTCCTTCAGGGGATCTCGTCCTCCCATCTCCCCCTTCAGACGCAGGATCACCAGGTCCTCCCCCTCCGGAACGGCACACTCGGCCATGAAGCGGCTCTCCGGCTCCGAGCGATGCCGGCAGAGGGTAAACAGTTCGTCTGCCAGGACGGCCAGCAGCGCCGCCTGGCGGCCCTCCACCTGGTTGCTCGCCAGCTGTCCCCGCAAAAACTCCAAAAGCGCTCGGCTCCCGGCAGCGTCGGCTGTCAGCAGGCAATGGGCCTGGGCCCGGTCCCGGCGGCGGTACTCCAGCCCCAACAAGGCATATCCTTTGACCTCTCCTGGCCGCTGGGCAAAGGCCACACCGGAGTCGCTGACATACTGGAGCTGAGTCTCCAGGTCTCCCTGACGGCTCTGCTGCTGGTTCAGAGCCAGACGCAGCTGCTCCTCACCAAAGCTGTGACCCTCCCGACCCTGGATCTCGTCCAGGCCCCTCGTGTGGAAAAACAGGCGGTCCCCTTGCCGCAGCTCCAGCTCCATCACCCGATAGACCACATTCTCACTCTGACCCAGCGGGGCATAGGAGAGGGACTTTACCCACTCGTAACGGTCCTCCCCCCGCATCATCAGTGGCTTAGGCTGACCGGCATTGATACAGGAAAAGCGCCCTGTGGTCCCGTTGAGGACACCCACCAGCACATTGAGGCACATGCTGTCGCTGATCTCATGGAGCTGCTGGCCCGCCGCCGTCACCGCCTGGGTCAGGGGCAGTCCGGAACGCATCTGACTTTTGATGGTGGCCTGGGCCATGGCGGTGTAGAGCACCTGGGGCACGCCCACACCCGGCACCTCACCCACCAGGATGCACAGTTGATCCCGGTCCAGCAGAAAATAGTCATAGAAGCAACAGGAGAGCTCCTGCCCCCGCCGGATGGAGCCCTGGATGGAGAAGGGGTACCCTCCATCCCGCTGGGGCAGGGCCTTGGGGAGCATGGAGACATTGAGCTCATTGGCCAGCTGCAGCTCACTGTCCAGCCGCTGTTCCCGCAGGGCCAGCTCCTTCTGCTCCATGTTGTTGATCTCGATCTCCACCAGCATCATGCGGAAGGCGTCGGTCAGCGTTTTGAGTTCATCATTGCCATAGGTCTTGATCTTATTGAACCCCTTCTTGCCCTCCCCGCCCTCATAGCTCTGGGCCGCCTCGGTAAGCTGCTGAAGGGGACGGATCAGCATGCGGCGGATGATCAGCAGGTAAACCAGGGTCAACGCCGCCGTCAGAGCCAGCAGCAGTCCACCGGTGTAGAGCAGGAAGCGCTGGTACTCCCTCATGACATTGTCCATATTGATGTCCGCCATCACATAGGCGGCCATCTCCCCGTCCTCATGAAGGATGGGGACCATGGTCGTCATCATCCAGCCGTAGCTGGGGTCATGCTGAATAATGGGGTCCACCGGCTCCCCCTCCAGGAGCCTATCCAGGTTCTGGGCAAATTCCCCCAGCAGCTCGGTATAAGTGCCCAGGGCGCAATAGCCTCCGGCGGAGTAATCCCCGTTTTCCCCAGCCTCCATATCCGAGTCAAAGAGGAAGGTGACGCCCACCCCATTGGGCCGGACCACATAGAGATACTCCACATCGCTGCTATCCACCAGAGCGGCGATGAGTCCCTGGATCTCATAGTAGCGCTGGTCCATTTCCTGGGTCTTATAGTAGCGGTCCAGCTCGTCGGGGTCCAGCTGGGAGGCGAGCATCCGCACCACATTGTAGCCCAGCTGCTCATAAAAGGAAGTTGTCCTCTGCCGGTAGGTCCGGTAGCTGGTAAAGAGAACAACGGCACAGAGAATGGCGCTCATGGCGAGGATCATCAGCACCATTTTCTTTCCCAGGGTAAAACGCATCTTTTTCTTCATGGCCACCCCGTCTCCCCTCTGCTGTTATACCCGAACCATCAGGGTATTGAAGCCGGCATACCGGCGGTAGAAAAATTCCTTGGCCTTGCTTTTGATCATTTTGATGCCGATGACATCCAGGCCGGTGCCCTCCTCCAGGCTGATCTCGTCGGTGTTCACCTCAAAGGGGTTGAACTCTCTGGCGTTGTCCCGGACGTGGATGGTCACTGTCTCGTCCTCGTGGGGCACGATGGTCAGCTGGATATATCCGTCGTCCACCGAGAAGCCCCGGTCCAGAATAATGCCGCACACCTCCTCCACGGCGATGGTGGAGAAGTAGGTCTGGGTGGGATTGGCGTTCATTCCCTCCAGATAGTCGGACACCTCCTGTTCCACCGCGCCCAGATTGGCGGTCCTGCTATCCAGAAAGGCGGTATAGACATTGCTGTCATCTTCATCCAGGTAGGTCCAGGAACCCTTCACCTTGTTATAGATGGCCAGCACCACCAGTGTGGCCACCTCCATGCAGGGATAGGTCCACCAGAACATCTCCACACCACCCTGGCTCAGGAGCAGACCGAAGGCCAGGAAGAACACCAGGCTCCGCAGGGTGAAGAGCATGTAGCTGATAAACTCCTTGCCCAAAGTCTGGTAGTAATAGGTCATCACCATGTTGATTCCCGTGGGCAGGACACACAGGGCGTAGATCCGGATGGCCACCACGCCCATGGCAAACTCCTCTGCCGTGCGCAGGCCAAAGGCAAAGCACACCCCCTGAGGGCTGAGCATCAGCAGCAGAATGAGAAGCACGCTCATCACTACCGACACCTTGAAGGACTGCTTCAGGGTGCACAGGATGTTATGCCTATTACACTCCCCATGGAAGGTGCTCACCATAGGCTGAATGGCCATGCTGATGGCGTCATACATGGAAGCGGCCACCAAAGCCACATTGAACACGATGCCAAACACCGCCACGCCCAGCTCCCCGCCGATGGACATCAGCAGGCGATTGCATACCAGAATGGTGATGAACTGGTAGATGTACTGCACCGAGGTGGCAAACCCCGTGCGGAAGGACTGGACCACAGACCGTCCCTCAAATTTGGGCCAGGTAAAGCGCAGACAGCCCTTTTTGCAGATGAAATGGGTCAGGCTGATGACAATCATGACCGCCGCGCCCAGGCCGGTGGAGTACACCGAGCCAACCACGCCCATGTCCAGCAGGATCACAAAGACGTAGTTAAAGAGGATGTCGATGCTGTTGCTGGTCACCAGGGCCACCGCAGCCAATTTGGGGTTGTTGTCCGCGTTGATAAAATAGTAGAAGGGCCCTTGGCAGAACATGATGGGTACCAGGAGCAGCTGGGCCCGGACCATGGCCTCGCAGTTCTGCCACAGCTCGCTCCCCGGAGTGCCGGCCCCCAGAAAGGTCAGCAGCTGGGGCAGGAAGAGCAGACCCAGAAGGCACAGCGTGATGTTGACAAAAAGGTCGGTTCGGAGGACATTGGCAAAGATGCTCCTGCCCTCCTCCTCCCGTCCCTCACTCAGTGCGGACGCATAGCGGATGGAGCCCCCGATAGAGAGGGAATAGCTGATGGTGTTGAAAAGCATGTAGACGGGCTGCCCAATGCTGATGGCCGACAGGCCCGTAGCGCCGATGGCATTGCCCACGAATACACAGTCCGCCAGTCCACCGATGCCTAGCCCCAGCGACGAGAGCAGACTGGGGAGAAAGAAGCGATAGAATGCCTTGCGGACAAATATATTTTCCCGGTTTGTCTCTTTGAGCCTCATGGGTGTGTCATCATCCCTTTATCATTGAATATCCAGGATATCTACAAACCCGGTGATCTCAAAGACTTCCATGATGTCCGGGCAAACGTTCCTTACTGTCATGTGTCCGCACTTGTTCATGCGCTTCTGAGCGCCCAGCACCACGCGGAGCCCTGCGGAGGACAGGTATACCAGCTCCTTCATATCCAGAACCAGGTCGGTGATCCCATCCAGGCTGGCGTTCAATACCCCCTCCAGCTCGGGCGCGGTGGTGGTATCCAGACGCCCTTCCAGGGCAATGGTCAGCTTCTTACCCTCGATCTGCTTGGTAATCGTCATGATCGTTTCCTCCTAAAAATACTGATTGTGCCCCTGTGCGCTGCCTTTCTCTACAGGGGAAACCACCCCGTCCGCGCCTCTGGTCCGTTTGGCCTAACAGACCCACGTACCATGTAAGTGAGGAGGAGCTATTCTGAAAATTATAGCACGGATCCCTGTCTATGCGCAACAGAACAGGAATAATTCCCCTTGCATAAGTGGGGCCTCCCCCCATCGGATGGGCACAGTAGCCGCCAGCGGGGGACTGGTTTTGGGGGCGGTTGTCAGCGGTTGCCTTCCTCCAGCAGATCGGCGTATTCCCGCAGCTCCTCTCGCACCACCACAATTTCATTTTTCTTCATCTCGCCCACCGCCGCCCGGAGCAGGTGGGACATTCCAATGCGCTCCCCCTCCAAGGCCGCAAGGAAAGCGGCGGAGAGGACGATGTTTTTGATGTGTCCCCCGGAGAGCTCGAACTTTTCTGCCAGAAAACCCCAGTCAATGTCGTCGGCAAGGGGCGCCTGATCGGGTATGGTGCGGCGGAAGATCTCCTGCCGCATGGCGGCATCTGGAAAGGGGAAGTGGACCACATAGGTGATGCGGCGCATGAAGGCAGCGTCAATATTTCCAATGAGGTTGGTGGCCATGATGCACACTCCGTCGTGCTCCTCGATCTGCTGCAGCAGGTAGGCCACCTCCACGTTGGCATTGCGGTCGTGGGCATCCTTCACCTCGCTTCGCTTTCCGAAAATGGCGTCACATTCGTCAAAGAACAGGATACAGTTGGACCGCTTGGCCTCGGTAAATACCGCCTGAAGGTTTTTCTCCGTTTCACCAATATACTTGCTGACGATCTGAGAGATATTGATCTTATAGATCTCCATGTTCAGCTCATTGGCGATCACCTGGGCGCACATGGTCTTGCCGGTACCCGGAGCTCCGGCAAAGAGGATGGACAGGCCCCGTCCATAGGTGATCTTGCGGTCAAATCCCCACTGGTAATAGACCTTGTGCTGGAATTTGATGTGGCCACAGGCGTGCTGGAGCAGGCGCTTTTGTTCCGGAGGCATGACCACATCGTCCCAGCCAAAGGCGGGGCGCACCCGGCTGGCCAGATCTCCCAGCTTGTGGACCACCTGCCGGTAGCAGCACTGGTGCATCTCCCGGCTGGAAATGCCCCCCTGCCCGTCCAGCTCTGACAGGCCCGCCGCCTGGCGGCAGGCCAGCTGCACCTGGCGGGGAGAAAAGCGGAATTTGGCGGCCAGCTCCTCTATGGTCAGGCCATCCTTCAGGACAATGTTCCCCAAAAATGCCTGGAAGAGGCGGATGCGCTCCTCCTCAGTGGTATCCGGCACCTCCAGCTCCACGGTCAGGCACCGGAACTGGGCCCGCACCGGAAAGCGGGAGAGAAAGAACACCTTTTCCTGGGCCGGCTCCATCTCCAGGATCGCCCGAAGGAGAGACTCCGGCGGCGGCAGCAGGGTGCCGTCGGCGTCCTTTCTCTCCATGTGGGAAAAGCAAAGACAGGCCCCGGTGAGCCGGGCCACCAGGACGCCCTCCCGGGCCCGTTCCTCCGGCCGCTCCCCGTCCAGCTCCACAAAGACGCAGCGGCGGCGATTCCGTGTCATCAGATGCTCCACCTGAAAGCGCTTGCCCGCTCCCGCCCCTCCGGTGAGGCAGATGGCCCGCTCCCCGGGCTCCTGGTAGAGCAGGTCCAGCCGCCGGGCCAGCTCCTGCCTGATGACCAAGGCGCCGTCGGGCTTCTCCCTTGCCCCGTCAAAAAGCCGCATCCCCGGCAGCGGGGCCACCGTTCCCGTGCTGAGAAACTCCTGCACACCGGGGTGCAGGATCAGCTGTCCCGCCAACAGCCGCTCCCCATCAAAGAGCTGGGTAAACCGGTCCCGGCGGGAAAAGCGGGAGAGGTACTCCTCCATGGTCCGCCCCTGGGGCAGAAAGAGCTGCACCGCCAGGGCGACGGTGGGTGCCTTCAGGGTGATGTCATCCTGGAGGTAGGCCAGGAGCTTTTCATACTTGTGGTCCAGAACAGCGGCATAGGCCAGGACCAGGCAGCCCTGCTCAAATTCATCCAGCCCACAGCGTTGAAACAACTGACACAGAGGAAACTCCTCCCGGGTATGCCCCAGCCGGCTGCGGATAACGGCCGCGGTCGCCGTCAGCTCTTCCGCCTCCTGGCCGTCCAGCTGAGCCGTCAGCCCCAGCTGGGCCCCTTTCATCAGGTTATGTTCAAACTCCTCCCGACTGACCACCAAGCCCAGCATATTCCGCATATCATTCTTGGGCCCCAGCCACTGGTGGTGCTTATAAAACAGATACAGCCGCAGATCCACCCAGGCGAACAGGTCGCTCATCAGCTCCCACTGGCTGGCATAGCCCTGGCCCCATTTTTCATAGGATGTGTCCCGTAGGTCATACTCCTCCACGCCACGGCCTCCTCTCCGTCCCGATCAGGGGGTATTGATGGTCACCGCCGGAGTCATGGTCACCTGGATGACCCCGCCATAGGCGCACATCAGCTTGCTGGTGTTGTTGAGCAGCGGCTTGCCGCACACCAGGACCGTGGGGCAGCCCGTCGCCCACGGACCTACAATTACCGGCGCGCAGGGCATGGGGGTCAGCGCCCCCATGGCCGCCGCCGTGGCCGACGCCACAGTGGGATTGGCCAGGCTGGAGCACATCCCAAAGGTGGTACACACATTGTCCATAATGGTAGCAGACAGCTGTGAGCACATACTTACCGTCTGCTGGGTGGTCGCCGTCAGCGGCATAGGGGCGGCTCCAAAGCTACAAGTACAAACGGTGGTGTTAACCACTGGATTTGCCATGATGTCTCTCCTTCTTCCATTGAATCCGCTGCCGGTTCTCCCCCTTCTGGAGCTCCAGACGTCCCAGTGGATCTCCCTCCGGACCGCAGATCTCCACGGCGCAGGGCCCCGAGAAAGCGGCGGTCAGATTCCCCCGGGCATCGGTGTGATAGCTCTGGGCAGGGAGCAGCAGCCTGCCACGCCCGTGGCTCCGGAGAAGGGGGGCGGCCAAGGTACCCGTCTCCCCCTCCAGGGACCGGAGGGACACGATCTCACTGTCCGCCCCGTCGGAGATCAGATAGCTCCCGGGCACGGTAGGTGAGATGCTTCCCTTGCAAAAGAGCCGGGTTTGTGTATCACCCGCCTCCGCCTTGGTCTGGGCAATCTTTATCTCAGGTCCGGCGGGGACGGCCAGCCACAGCTGCCGCCCGGCGGCAGGGACCTTTCCCTCGGTCACCTCCAGGGTCAGCCAGGTCATGGAGCCCCGGAGGGGATGGTCGGGTCCCGGCTTCATGGTGATGTCCAGCTCCCGGGTGCCGCCGTCCACGTCGAGCTCCACCCACTCCTCCTGGTAGCCTCTGCCCCGCAGGCGCAGCCGGTGGGGGCCATGGGGGAGATTGGTCAGCACCAGATACCCGCCCGGCTTCCAGACCGGGCGGCAGGAAATCCCGTCCAGGGTGCACAGCAGCCCCGCCGACTCCATGCCCCGTCCGGTGAAGCCGTCCCGCACCCGGCAGACGGCGCTGGCGTGAATGGTGATCATTGGGCTCCCTCCCCCACCTGCTGGGTATGGATGGCCACATCGGTGACCCGGCTGACGATCCGCTCCCGCTTGGAGTTGATCTCCACCCCGGAGAGGAGTACGGTAAAGGAGAGCTTATAGTTGTTGGAGGTATTGTTCCAAATCTTCAGAAGCTGGTCCAGAGGGGTCTTTTCCAGCACCACATTGATCCGGGCCCCCTCTTCTGCCAGAGAGCCGGAGAGATATTGGCTGTCGATCACAGGGTGGTCCTTGAGGATCTGAATGGCCGCCCCCACCATCCGGTACTGGTCGGCCTCCTTGAGCTGGACCGGCGCCTTTGAGTGGGCGGTCACCAGAAAACGGAGATTGAACTTGGAGGGCCGGATACGCTGGACGTTTCGGCTCACCTGATAGTAGCCGCTGGCCACCCCCTGGGTGTCCTCCTCCACCTGGTAGAGATAGAGGGTGAGCTGGTTGTTCTCGCTTTCATGGGGAGAGCACAGAGCGATCAGCTCCCGGTTTCCGATGGGCTCCGGCGTCAGGTTGTCCCGCAGAAGCTCCACCAGGGCGTTGCCCGCCTCCACCAACGCGGTATAGTCTGCCATATATGATCCTCCTTTCTCCGGGGCGTGGCCGCCGGACCCCGGGGGACTCAGAATGCCTCCTGGCTCACGGACTCCTCCCCGGCGGGGCT
Organism: Candidatus Intestinimonas merdavium; assembly: GCA_019115785.1. Taxonomy (GTDB): domain Bacteria; phylum Bacillota; class Clostridia; order Oscillospirales; family Oscillospiraceae; genus Intestinimonas; species Intestinimonas merdavium. The sequence goes on from DXCX01000087.1 coordinate 44,023, forward strand.
CGCCTCCGGCGCTGGACTTTCCTCCGGCTCGGGGCTCTCTTCCGTCTGCTCTTGCTCAATGGCCTGGGCGGCCTCCTCCTCCCGCTGGGTCCGGTCATCCGCCTCCCCCTGGGCGGCGGTCTGGGCCTGGACCACCTGACTCTGGAAGAGGGTGGCAAAGGTCTCCGCCATCCAGTCGTAGGTCTCCGCCACCCAGCCGCCGGAGAGGGTATTCAGATGGTTTGCCTGCTGGGAGAAGACCCCCACCGCCTGATATAGGGCGGCCACGGCCTCATTCCTGGCGCACTGGGCGGCATAGAGGTCGGCCTGTTGGGCGCTGCCCTTGGCATAGGCCTGGGTCTGCTCCACCACCACCGCCTCAGTCCGCTCCACCGTCTCCCGGGCCGTTCTTATCGTCTCATAGCCCATGCCCAGGTCCAGTACCGCCGAGCGAAGCTCCCGCTCCAGGGCCGCTCCCTCGGCCTCCTGACCCAGGGTGGCGGCATAGGACTGGGCGTAGCTATACAGGGCGGAGACATCCATCTCCACAGGGTCAAAGGTGAGCAGGACCTGTTGGAGGTCATAATCCTCCGGGTCCAGCTTGCTCAGCTCCTGAATGGTGAGGCCGGCCTGTTCCCGGGCCGTCTCGTACTGGGTGAGCTGCCGCCCCAGGTCATCCAGCTGGGCCTGGGCATTGTCCACCGCCTCCTGGCTCCCACTCCCCCGGGCCAGCTGGGTCTGGGCCTGGGCCAGGAGCTGCTCCAGCAGCGGCTGACTGCTCTCCAGGGCCGCGGCCATCTCCCCATAGATGTAGTAATCGGTCAGGGCATCCACCAGGCGCTCGGCGTCCTCCGGGGTCAGCATGAGGGCCACCATACGCGCCACGTCGCCCAGGCTGGAGGCTCCCCCGGTGCTCTCACCCACGCTCCCCGCCGCACTGTCTAGGGCGGCCATCAGGTCATCCAGCCGCTCCTGGGCCTGGGTGGTCCCGGTGGAGGCGGGGAGCTCCCCGGCGGAGCTGGTCAGTCCCCGGCTCCAAAGGACACTGGCAGACCGCCCCTCCTCCGTCCGGCTGAACAGAATACAGGTATGGTCCTCATAGAGGTACTGGTGCTGCCACCACACCCCTTCTCCAGTCCCATCCGGGCCCTGGAAGGCCCCCTGGACGGTCTGGCTCTGGGGCTGCGGGTCGGCCCCCAATAGGGCCCAGTCCTCCGCGGCGGAGGCGTCGGCCCAGGGCAGGAGCTCCTCCCAGTCAGACCCCTCCTCCGGGATCAGCCAAACCTGGTAGACCTGGGGCTCCTCTTCCCCCTGGCGGTAGCTGCACAGGGCGGTGACCCCCAGGGCCTGGTTGGCAATGAGAAATCCTCCCGCCGTATCCGTCTCGGTGATGCTCCCCTCCCCAAAGGCCCCCCGCAGCTCCTCGGCGGTGAGGGTGAGCAGCCAGGCCCCGTCCAGGGTGCCCCGGTCCATCTCTCCGGCGTAGAGGACCTTCCCGTCCTCCCCGTAAAGGGTCCCAAAGCCATCCGGGGTCACATTGTCGGCGGCGCCTTCATACCAGAGGGCCCCGTTTTGATACCATTGGATGGTTCCGGTGGTCAGCCCGGCGTCAAACTCCGCCCGGATCTGGTCTCCATCCTCCCGGTAGAGTACGCCGGAACCCTGGTAGAGGCCCTCGGCAAAGGAGCCCTTATAGCCGATCCGGCCGTCCGGGGTATACTGGGTGCCCTCACCCTCGTATGCCCCGCCGGAAAAGGCCCCCACGTAGGCCCGGGTACCGTCGGGGTAGTAGGCCGTCCCCTGCCCCTCAAAGACCCCGGCCGAGAAGGAACCTTTGTAGCTCACGCTGCCGTCAGAGCGGTACTGGGTGCCCTCACCCTCGTACACACCGTCCAGGAAGGCCCCCTCATAGCACTTGCTTCCCCCATCATAGGCCGTCCCCATGCCGGTGGCCGCCCCAGCGGCAAAATCGCCCTCGTAGACCAGCACACCGTCCTCATAGAGACTGCCCGTCCCACTGCGCTGTCCGTCCACAAAGTTCCCCTCATAGGTCATGAGCCCCTCCTGGTCATACTCCCGGCCACGGCCCTGAAGCAGTCCCTCCTGCAAGGTACCCTCCCGCATGGGATTCTTTTTCTCCTGGTCATAGTAGAGCACCACCCGGCCCGACCAGGTCTCCGCCTCCGGGTCCTCCACCCAAAACCGGGCGGTAAAAAAACGGCTAAGCAGGAAGGGCCATACCACAAAATAGAGCAGCAGCGCCACCAGTACCACGCCGATGGCCAGAAGTATCAGAAAGGACTTTGAGATAAACAGCCGTTTGGTCTCAATGTAATCCTCCCGTTTTGTGGGCTTTTTGACGGCGGTAGCCGCCACCTGGAAGGAGGACGAGGCCACCTTGGTGGCCTGCCTGGAAAAATTTGTGATTCGCCGGAGATAGCTCCCGATCCCCACCAGCTTCCGGGTAAAGAAGGCCCGTATGGTGCGGAAAAAGATTCCGAAGGAATTAAAAAGCTGCCGCAACAGATAGCTAAACAAAGGAAATCCCCCTATGTCCCATTCTCCGGCCTACCGGCCCAGGATACCCAACTGGCCCAGAACATACACCCCGGCCAAAGCCACGGCGATCAAAACCACCGCCAACACCCCCCGCGCCACCAGGCGCCTGTGGTAGTCCGCCGCCTGGAAAACCGGCTGTACCGGGGAGCGGCGTATATAACCATCCTCCGCCGGATGTACCGGGGCAGGCGCCGTCTCCACCGTGGTCCCAGAGGTCCGTCCGCCGGCTGCCCAGCGCCGGCCCTTCAGGGCGGTCTCCCCCTCCCGGAGGGCCCTACCCGTCAGGCGGCTTGCCTGGGCCACCAGGCTGGTCTCCCGGCGTATCCGTGCCTGGGCCCCGGAGACCTTGTTCTGTACCGCTGCCTGCGCCTGGCGGCGAATGATTTCAAGCTGTGTGGTCCCCATCAGGGTGTCGCTCCTTTCCTTTGCCCGGCTTATGCGCCGGAGTCCAGGCTGATCTCCTCCTCCGGCCGCTTCTCCAGCCGGTCGGCCAGGTAGAGGTAGTACCGCGCCCCTCCGTCACCGGTGTTATGGTGGACCAGACCAAGGAAAATTTTCTTGGCCTGGGAGAAGTCCCGGCTGTAGAGGGCGTAGACGCCCTGGGAGAAACGTCCTCCGGTGCTCTCCTTGACCTTCCGCACCTCATAGGGATCTCCATCGAAGATCTCGTAGGTCCGTATGTCCTCACCGTCTTCCAAGCACTTGCCCATGTACCGACTGTTGTAGTGCTTGGCTCCTTCAATGACCGCCTCGGTACACAGGATATTGGCCTCCAGCCGACCGCACAGGGCGATCAGGTGCTTGGTCACCGAGAAGCTGGAGGAAATGGATGTGGGCTCGATCTGATCCTCATCACCCACTACACCCAGCATCACGTTGCCCTCATCCAGGGCAATGCGCATGACCACGGGGGCGCGGTCGTCGGCCTCACGCTCCTTGTTGATCTCCAGGATCTCCTGTCGGACGGCCACGGCAGTGCTCACCGCCGCGCCGCTCCCCTCTTCAAAGACGGCGTCATAGCCGTTATAGGCGAAATTGAACACCGCGCCGCCTTTCTGGGTGACGATGGAGGCGGTGCGTTCGATGATCTCGTTGATGTTGTCAAAGAGCTCCCGGCCGCTCTTTCCATAGACCTGGGGTGGGAACTGGAAGGAGAGCATCATGGTGGCCATATGCCGGGAGACAAAGGTCTGTTTGTCCACCTGGGCGATGCTGGTCTTGCCCAGAAGAGACAGCACCCGCTCGGGCACGAACCGGCGATAGGACTGGGCCAGCTCGTTTTGCTTCCGGTCCAGCTCCTGGAGGGTGTCCGAAAAGGCATTGATGTCGTCGGCCAGGCTGGACAGCTCGTCTCCCCCGCCCAGGGTGACGGTGACGCCCTGCTCCCCTGCGGCCAGGCGCTCCAGGCCCTTGAGGGCCCGCCTGAGCCCGATGGTGATCCAGCACAGAATGCCCAGGCTCACCGCTGTCAGCAGCACGGCCAGGGAAATCAGGCCCTGGGCCATCCACTGGGTGCCGCGCTCTCCCGCCGCCAACAGGGCGGTGAGGTCGGTATCCACCGCCAGCAGCAGCCCGCCCTCCCGCTGATAGAAGATCCGGCGGAGCTGTCCCCCCCGGGCGTCGGTCCATGTGACCCTACCAGAGGTCTCGGCCTCCTGGGCCCAGCTCCGGTCAAAGCTGGGGCTGAGCTCTCCCCGCACACCCACGGGAAGGGCGTCATTGCTCCCCATCAGGGTCCAGTTTCCCTCCCCGTCCACCTGGTAGACCGAAACTGAGGTGTCCCAGTAGTCTCCGCCCGCCGCGCCGGCCAGGCTGTTCCCAAGCTGCTGGGGCAGGTCGCCGTCGCCCAGGGTCCAGTGCTGGAGCTCCTGTGCGGTCACACTGCCCAGCAGGCTGGACGCCTCTCTCTCGGCGGCGGTCCGGGCGGCGGGGGCCACGCCCCACCGCAGAAGCGACCCCACACCCAAGGCGGACGCCCAGGCGATGACCACGCCCCACCGCACCAGCATGGGCAGGCGGAAGCGCCGCTGCTCACAGACCAAATACCATAGCAGCACGGTGACCACCAGCACCCCCAGCCCCAAGCCCAGCAGGATCAGCACGCACTGTGCCGCCGGACGGTAGAGCATGCCCGTCAGCTCGGACACCTCGCTCCCCCGGTCCACCAGCAGGCGCTGCCCATCCATCAGGAGCAGAACATCCCCGCTCCGGGTCACCCACAGGTCGGTGCAGCAGTCCATGTCATAGGCATCCTTGGTGAGGGCCAGGAAGGAATAGGGCCGCCAGTCGGCATAGTCGGCATAGTAGACCTCCAGGCTGGCTCCGTCCACATAGTACATCCCCGTTCCCCCCGGGAGCAGACGCACGATGACCTCCCCGTTCTCCAGGGAGATGGTCTCTCCTCCGGTGCGGACCAGCCGGCTCTCTCCGGCCAGCACCAGGGAGCCGTCAGAGAGGGCCACCGCGGTATACAGGCCCTCCTCGGACACAGACCGGAGCTCCTGGAGGCCGCTGTTGGCGCTGGTCCGCTGGTAAAAGTGGGCCGTGTCCCCCTCGATCACCGCGAAGGTGACCACATTGTCCACCTGCGAGAAGGAGGACAGGCGCAGGCTGGCCATCTGCTGGGAGAGATTCTCTCCCTGACAGGGTTGGTTGAGCAGCAGCTCCCATGCCTTTCCCTCGTCGGAGATGCGGTAGAGCTGGAGATCGGTCCCATCCTCCCCCACCTGATACAGGCCGAGGTAGACGGCTCCCCCCGCCGCCGGGTAGAGAAGCGTCGGGCGGCTCTCTGGGGTGAGCACCTGGTCGGAGAGCTCCCAGCGGCCGGTCCGGCGGCCAGTCCCATCCCCCATGACAAGCTCATAGACGGACCCCCGCCGTCCCAGGGCAAAGAGCTTCCCCTCACTGTCAGCGGCCGTCAGCAGGTATTCCGTCTTTCCCGTCCCTGTGCGCAGGATGGAGAGGCACTCACTGCCCAGATCCCAAAACAGCAAGGCAGCTCCTGACCCTAAAAGGGCCAGAAGCACCAAAAAAACACCCAATTTTTTTACTCTTTCCATCCTCGCTACCTCCGCTTCCGCCGGGCGGACCACCGCTTGACCCGCCCCCACAGCAGGGCGCACCAGCGCTGGAAGAAATTCTTTTTGTCCAGCGCCTCATAGGCCGCCTGGAGCGCCCCCTGTCGCTCCCGCCACAGGGCGTAGAGCTGGACCACCGTTTTGCAGTTTCCCCGGTCCAGTTCGTCCAGCAGCATCAACTCCTCCACGGGGGAGGACGACCTGGGCAGCAGGATCTTCCGGAGCTGGTCGCAGGTCAGATATACCAGCTCCCGGGGGACCATCCCCTCCAGCGGGACCACTTGAAACCGCAGTGCCAGGGTGCCGCTTTTGAAATCAATGCGCACATTTTCCGAGAGCATGGCGGCGCAGCTGACCGCCGCCGGCAGATCGGCCATGCTCAGCGCCTGGTGAAGCAGGCGCTGAGCGTAGTCCAGCCGGGTCCTCCAATGGTGGCGGTCCCCCCGGTAAAAGACCTGGTCAATGGGTGTTCCCACGCAATCGTCAAAGACGGTCACCAGACTCTCCCCATCCAGAAACATTCCCCGGAAAGCAGGACAGCCCTGCATCTGGTCAAAATAGGGCAGATAGGTGCGCAGAAGGGGCCCCTCATAGATGTTCAGCAGGCAGGTGCCCTTCTCCCGGTCCAGGATGTCCACCGCCTCTGCAAAGGCATAGCACTCCTCGGCCCGCAGCACCTGCACCACTTTATACCGCTCCCGTACCAGCAAGGCTTCCACGCACACCGCTCCTCTCCGCCCCTCGCCCTCCGGCTTTACTCTACAATGACAAAGGCGCTGGCACTCACAGATTCATCGGCTCCCGCCACCGCCGTGATCTCATAGGTGCCGGGCAGCTCTGGCGCCTGGTAAAGACCATTGCGGTCGATGACGCCGCCATTCTCCTCTTTGACGCTCCAGGTGACGCTCTTGTCCTCCGAGCCCACCACCTCCGCCTGGAAGCGGAGCTTGCCCCGGCAGCCCAGCCGTGAGAATTCAGGCGTCACCGTCAGGCTCACCCGCCGCTGGGACAGGATACGGCTGGTGTCCCGCTCGGGCTTCTGCGCAAAATAGTGCACCCGCACCAAATTCCCCTCCACCGTGTCGTGGAGCCACAGTCCGATGCGCATGGTGCCACGCTCCGGATACACCACCGCCGCCGCCTCCACCCAGGGCGGGGCAATCTTGACGCTTTTGGACTTGAACACCTCGCTGTTCCCGCACAGCAGGGCGGTCTCTCCCTGTTCCTTATCCACAAACTCCACACTCAGGCGCACATCCACCGCCCCGGCCCCCAGGCCGTGGGCGATCTCCTGGGAGAAGACCCGGCTGTTGACCCGGATGCCGCCCGGCATGGTCAGCTCCACCGTGCCGTGGGCAATGGCGTAGTCGTACTGCTCGGGGGAGGGGATGCCGAAGTCCAGGTGGAGCCCGCCGGCGGAGGGCTGGTAGACCGCCTTCACATCGGGCTTTTGCCAGTATTCCAGGCTGCGCACGGAGGTGGTCACCGTCAGCTCCCCCGCGCCCCCGGCCTTACCGTCCCTCTCCCCGGCCATAGACTGCTGGAAGGGGAGACTGGTCACCTCGCCCACAAAGACCCCCCCGGCGGAGTGGATGAGCTCCAGCTTGGCCAGGTAGATGGGCAGATCCCAGCCCTGGAGATGGCGGTCCAGGTCGTCAAGCTGCCGGCGGCGGATGCGGCAGGCCTCCTGATCCCGGCACAGGTGGACGCCCGCCTCCAGATTCAGATAATTTTTGTAGTGATGGCTCCCCAGCTCCACATTGAGCTCGCAGCCGGCGGGGAAAAGCTGGCTGTCTACATCGGTGAGCGCCCGGGCGCGCAGGGCAAAGTCCACGGTATAGACGCACCGCTTCTCCTCCTGGCTCTCCCGGAAGGACAGCAGCACCCGGCCATTGTCGCTCTCCACGAAGGTGTTCTCCCCCTCTAGGGAGAACTGCACCGGGGGTGTCTTCCCGTTTTTCACCACCAGCACCTGGACCTGGAACTCCTCGCCGGCGCACAGGATGGAGGGGAGGGAGAGCACCAGAATCAGGTCGTCGCTCTGATAGAGCACCGACACATTTTCACGTCCGGCGGCCTCCAGCAGCGTGCGGTAGTCGGGGGCCTGGTCGGTGAGAAACAGGCGGTAGCCCTCCCGGGTCAGGTCAAACTGCCGCTGGTCCCCCGCCTGGCTCCCGGTGGCGTTCACCGGCTCCACATCCTCCTCGGCATAGGACAGGCATAGATAGGCGTCCTTTTTGTCTGACAGGGTGTCCTGACCCTCCAGCATCTGGAGCTTGCGGAACAGGGTCTCAGGCAGCACGATCTCCCGCCCACGGTAGTCCAGAGCCATACCGCTTTCAATAATCAGAGTGGACTCGTCACCGGCGGTGACCCCAAGGCCGCACACCACGCCGGCGCCGTGGACCAGGCGGTTGACCAGGGTCCGCTTTCCGGTGTGGTAGCGCTGCTCCGCCTCAAAGTCCCGGACTGTGAGCAATTTCCCGTAAAAGTACCGGTTGCGCTCAAAGGGAAAAAGATTAGCGTGATTCATGGTTGGCTCCTCCGATCGTGGTGTCGTAGTGAATGGTGACCTGCTCATCAATGGCTGCCGGGACATAGCCGCCCACCTGGGAATTGATGCCCAGATAAGTGTGCCAGTCCAGCTGGATACAGGACTTGAGCTGGACCATCTGCATGCTCATCCCCGCGGGGATGAGCTCCTCCATATCCCGTTGGAACGCCTCGCGCTCCCGCTGGCTGGAGAAGGTGTCCTCGGGCAGCAAAGCAAAAAAGCGGTAGGGGTCCTCTCCATACAGCCGGCGGTAGAGCTCCGGGTTCCCGCAATCCGGCCGGTTGGGGGAGACCTGGAAGTGCTCAATGAGGATGGGCTCCCGTCCGGTGAGGCGGCGGATACTTCGCCGCACCCCCTCCACGGTGTACCGCTCCTCGTAGTCGGGCAGGGCCGTTCGGATGCGCGCCCGGAGGCCCTCCTCCCCGTTTCCGCCCTCCACACATACCCAGCTGGCCAGATACTTCAGCAGCTCACCGCTGGCATGCTCGTAATCCATCCGTCCGGGCAGGCCGTCGATGGCCCGCTCCATATCCGTGTACATGCTGTCAAAAATGGACAGAAAACGGCGGGTAAAATCCTCTTCCTGGTAAATGGCGGGCAGGTAGTCCGCCATATGGTCCCCACCCATCCACAGCCGCAGGGCCCGGATGACAGGGGAGGCCGAGCCGGTGGCCGCCAGCTCAAACATGAGCCACAGATACCGGCCCTGCCGCGGGAGATAGAAGTCGCCGCTCTCTGCCACCGGGGCGCCAAAGATCTCCCGCAGGACCGGAAGAGGGTCCCCCTCCAGCACTCCAATGGCCTGGTCCAGGTCGGCCCAGTCCCCCCAGCCCTTGGTATCGCAGGCGTAGGCGTAGACCCGCAGGGCGGTATCCGGCGGCAGCTCCGCCTCCACCACCGCCCGGCTCCAGCAAAAGCCGTTCTCCCCGCTGTCCACCGCCTTCATGCAGTAGACGCCGGTGGCGGCTCTGTTGCAGTCCAGGCGCAGGCCGTCTCCCCAGGGCTCGATCTGGTGAAACCGGCCTCCCATCCACTGCTCGGCACAACAAAATACCATCTGTGCCTGAATCCCTTCCATCTCGCCTTCACGCTCCTTCTTCCCGCCGGCTCAGCGCCCGATCCGCTCCACGGGCAGGCACGTCACCCGGAGCTCCTTCAAATAGGGGATGGCCAGCCTGGGCAGGCGGATGTCCCCCTCGGAATTCTGATAACAGCCGGTTCCGGCGGCCCGCAGGCTCACATCCCGGACCCGCAGCACACCGGGCGCGGCCTGGGCCCGGGCAGCCACATCTCCCGCCCGGAGGGTTCCCCCAATGCCCGACTGGGACAGATACGCCCTCAGGGAGGCTTTCAGCGCCCCTTCCGCGTCTGCCTCGCCACCCCAGAGGGTGATCTCCGCCGTCAGGGCCACATATGCCGGCGGCACCACCCGCACCTGTGTACCGATGGGCCGAACCTGGTCCAGCTGCCTCCGCACTGTCTCCAGAAAACGGGTATCCGGCATGGGGCACTCGCCCGCGCCGGCGGGCACCACCACCACAGTCACTGTGGGCGTCCGGCTCACACCGGTGGGCTCATCGGGGTCATAGCCGGGCAGCGCCTTGGCGGCCGCCACCCGCAACCCCGGGGTCTGCCGGGCCAGGCGCTCGTAATCCTCCCCAGAGACACACTTCCGTGTGGTGCTCAGCTCCCGTAGCAGGCGGGCCTGAGCCTGGAGTACGCCCTCCTGGGCGGTCCCGCCGGAGGCGGCCTGATTTCGCACCGGGCACCCATCACTGACAAAGCGCAGGCTCTCCCCGCCGGGGATATTGCCCCCTTCGCAGTAGGACAGGGTGAGCTGGGACACCAGCACAGCCCCCTTTCCCCCCTGGAGCAGGGCCCCATGGGCCCCGTCTCCGAAGGTAATGGTCTCCCGCAGGGGATCATAGACGAAGACCCGGTCCCGGGGACCCCATTGGTACAAATCGTCCACACACCGCCACAGCTCCGGCCTGACCTGACCGTCCCGGCCCAGCGTCTGGCACAGAAGGGTAAAGGATTCCCGCAAGGCGGTCCGCCCCTCCAGATCCAGGAAGAAACTCTCTCCCGGCAGGCCCTTTGCGTCAAAGATCAGGCCGTTGCAGTGAAAGGCGTCCAGGGAGACCACCATCACATTGTCCTCCCCATCCTGGACCGCCGAACTGGTATCCAGGCGCAGCAGACGTCCCTCCGGAGCGGCAGCCGACTGCCAGCGTCCGGTCTGCTCCCAGCACGCCCTTGTACGGACAAAGACGGCCAGCTCCCCCTCCACGGCCTGGGCGTCCGCCAGGCAGGTCTCCCACTGGGGGAGCGCCGGGGCCCGGAGCCAGTGGGTCCTGGCCCAGGTCTCCTGCTGGAGGGCGTGGTAGCGTCCCGCCGACAGGCCGGACAGCCGGACCTCCTCCTCACATCCCGCCTCCTCCAGGGACAGCTTCAGCCAGTGAAGCCCCTCCCCGTCGGCGGGCCACTCCCCCTGGGGCCGGAGGGTCACATAGCCGCTCTGGCTCAGGGCGTGGGTGTCATCCCTCACCACCAGGGTGTCCGGTGCGCCTATACAGCACCAGCGGATCACCCGGGGCGCCTGCTCCGGGGAGGCAAAGGGGTTACGGGACACCCCCTCAGGCCTCTCCACATCGAACCACAGGCGCAGCTCCCCCTCTCCCAGGGCGGAAAAACCCACCCGCAGGGTGGAACGTCTCCCCTCTGCCGGGGCGAAGGGCTGGAAGGTAATGTACCGGTCCCCCAGCATCTCTCCCACATCCACCAGCCGTTCCCCCTGCTCCACACAGATCCGCGCCAGCACCGGCCGGTGGGCGGGCACCGCCTCGGTGAGCTCAAAGGGGATGTCCTCTTGGGTGGTCAGCCGGGCTCCGGCCAGACGGGGCGGGTCCTGGGGAGAGAGCTCCACCGCACACCCGGCGGGGTGCGCCGGCCGGCAGTAGATTCCCACCAGCTTCAGCAGCTTCCTGCGCAGGGCATCGGTCACCTGGTTCATCTGATACTGCTGTAGCTCCTTATACCAGGCCATCAGTTCCAGGATCGTGATGCCGGGATCATGGGCGTTGTGGTCCGTCCACGACGGACACAGCCACGGAAGCCGGCCCTCTGCCGCCTTGACGATCTCCTGGTAAGTCTGGTCGTCCAAATTACGCGCCTTCAGCACGGGGCCGTCCCTCCCTTCCTGAGTCATTTTTCTGTGTTTAGATCACCTGAATAAAATGCTCGCCGCTTTTCACGGTGGCGTAGGGAAAAGCCCCGTCGTCCTCCAAAGGAACCATCTGTGGAAGCCCGGCCTGGTCGTAGCGGCCCTCCAGCAGAATGCTCCGTACCAGGCGGACATTGGGGGTATCCCGCACCGTCTGCCACACCTGGGCGATCTGGATCTGACTGCCAATTTCCCGCTCCCGCCAGCGCACGTTGACCAGCTCCTCCAGCCGACGGGCAATCTCCTGCTGGGTAACGGCGCTCTGATCCAGGTCCTCCATCTCCACCGTAACAGTGCTGCTTACTGTGATGACGGTGGACCCCACCACATGGAGACGGCCCTCCTCCGTCATAACGCAGTCACACCGCTGGGAGAGCTCCTCGTAAATATGCTGGCACAGGTCGTCAGTGACCCGACTGTCATCCAGGTCGCGCCCCTCCACCACCACGCTCACATGGCCGGGGGCATACGCCCCCTCCACGTCCCGGCCGGGGAAACACTTCACATGGCGGACCTGGGGGAACTCCTGGGACACGATCTCCTCAAAATCCCGGACCCCGATGGCCCGGCCCCGGTGGCGCAGGCGTTTGTTGCCAATGGCCTCCGCCTTCTCCACGGGGAAGCGGTCGGTCCCGCCGCTCATGGCGGTCAGATTCTCCACCTGGCTGATCCGGGGCAGGGCGCCAATGAGCCGGTTGACGGTCCCGGCAGGCCGGTTGCCCCGGCTCCCGCCGCCGTAGGCGTAGTCCACGCGGATGTTCTCTCTCCCCTCGGGGGGGACCCGGCCGTGGATGCCGTCACCAAAGACGATGATTCCGGCATAGGGGTCCAGCTGATAGCACCGCTCCGCCGGTCCCGCCAATGCCAGCTCCCGCACCCGCTCCCACAGCACCCAGCAGTGGGTGAGCACGCGGTCCTCCCGCTCCAGGCGGACCCGGCCGGGCATGGCCTGGGAGAGCTCCTCAGCGTCAGCCACCGCCAGGGCGGACACCTCATCCACCCATACCCGCGTGTCCAGTACCGGGCGTTCCAAGAGCTCCAGCACCTTGTCCGCCTCATAAGCTCCGGCGGAGAAGGTCTCCGCCGCCGCCCGTTCCCGTTGGACGGCCTGCACAATGTTTAACTTGATACCGTTGATCAAGGTGCTCCCGCCCCGCTGCTCCAGATAAGAGCTCCGGGACAGTCGCAGCCAGTACCCTGTCTGGCCGAACAGGGTGTGCGGGGGAAGGGGCCGGGGCAAATAGAGGAGCATCACACCGGGGTGGAGAAGGTTTCGGGTCAGGTCCACCATGCGGACCGTCTCAAACCGCTGTCCCGTCCAGGCCTGGATGTGCAGCTTATCCTCCAGCTTGGCCCGCCCGGCCACATCGAAGAAGATGGATAGGGGCATGGCGTGGGGGGAGCGGTCAAAGCGGAAGTACATGGCTCTCGGGTGCTCCTCCAGCCCCTCCAGGGCGGGGAATGCCAGGTGTCCCACCTGGGACACCTCCTCCATCTCCACCACACCCCCGTTGTTTTCCGCCCGGCACCGCTCCACCGGCAGGCCTTCGGTATAGCTCCAGCTGCACACCGCCCCCTTCAGCAGCGGCACCAGCCACCGTGGCGTTGTGGAGTAGGCGTTTTCCACATGGACCACCCGGGCCCGGATATAGTAGCCGCTCTGGGCGTTGACCTCGGTCTCTTCCAAATCACCGGGTACGTCGAAGGTCACCTCCAGGGGCACGTCCTGCTTACAGGAGAACGGATTTCGGCTGCCGGAGACCTTCAAGGTCCGCCAGCCTGTGCCGTTGAAGTACTCCCAGGCCACTTGGGCGATGTAGACATCATCGGGCACAATGGCCACCGCGTCCCGCTTGTCGATGATGCGCTGATTGAACTGGTAATGGGGCGTTTGGTCGGACAGATCGTTGACAACGGGAACGATGTCCAGGCGAAGCAACGCCCGGGCGCCCCGCTTGCGGAAAACCCGATCGGAGCGGAAATAGCACAGCCCGTAGTCGGCCGGCCGCCGACCAAAGCAATAGCCCCCCTCCTCCAGGTCCAGGGGCACATCTCCAAAAGAAACCGAATCCAGAGGCAGCGTTCCCATGGGTCGGCTTCTCAGGCGCACCCCGTCCAGCACCGTCCTCCCGTGCCCCGGGTTCCCGGTAAAGCGCACGGCATAGTTTCCGTCCTCCAGGGGTGCAAATCCCTCCTCTCCCTCCCAGGTGAGGATGACCCGGTTTCCTTCCGCCTCCACCGTGGAAAAGGGGCGCTCTCCACCCTCGGCTGGGAAGGTCCAATGTCCCACCGCGGGGTCGGCCAGCCGGGCCGCCGTCTCAGCGGAGGTAAAGGCGCTCTCCTGCCGCAGCTCCACCTCCACCACACAGGGACCGGAAAGGGCCAGCACATCGTTCTGGCTCAGGGTAAAGCTGTGGCGCTGGAGGTTCTCCCCCCCCGTGGGGCGGAAAAAGGGCTGGGGCTGGTCGGGGGCGCGCCGCTGGATCATCTCCTCCCTCGGGTCCACGTAAAACAGGTCCTGAAGCTGCGCCGGCGTGGATTCAATCCCCCGGGCCGTTTCATACACGATGTTTTCCCCATCCTCGTCCTCGGTGAACACTTGGGTACCCTGGGGAACGGGGACGGGGGCATCTACGGTATCATGGGCGGTAAACTGGAGCAGTCCGGCGGCAGGCACCGGGTCGGGCATCTGAAAGCCGGTTAAGTTGAGAAATTCCGTGTGGAGCTTGCCCGGCACGGAGTTCATCCGGTCCACGGTCTGATAAAACATCTCCCCGAACAGCTCGGCAAGGGCGGAGCCGGGGTCGTCCTCCGCTCCCTCGTACCGCCACTCCGGGGTATACGCCCGGGCATGGGCAGCCAACTCTTCCATCAGGTCAGAGCGGCTTCTGGGGTCCAGAACAGGCTCCTGCATCACTCCGCACCCCCTCCTTCAGATCCCTCTGTGACGTAGAAGGGATAGACGTGGTTGTACCGGTTGTTGGTGCTGCGCACCGTATAGCTCACATGGATGATCACAGCGCCGTTATGCTGGTCCAGATCATCGCACTGGACCTCCACATCCTGGATACGGGGCTCCTGCTCCAGCAGGATCTGCCGCAGCTCCCGGGAAATGGAGTTGGTCATGGAGCTGGAGATGGACGCGAAGGCGTAGTCCATGGTATTGGACCCAAATTCCGGGCGCATGACCCGCTCCCCCTGTCCGGTACGCAGAATGATGCCAATGGCCTCCCGGATATCCTCCTCCTGGTCCACCATAGCGATCTTCCCTGTCTTGGGGTCCACCTGCAAGGGAAATTTCAGCCCCCGCCCCAGAAATTCCTTTCCGTTCACCCGCTCCCCTCCTCTCCAACGGGTACTCAGTTGATTTTCACGATACCGCCCTGTAGGGTCAGGGTGGTGTCTCCCTTGACCGATACGGCCGCCCCCTTGACGTCGACCTGGGCGGTGGCCTTCTCCTCAATGGTGGCCGCCTCCATGCTCACCTTACTTTTGGCCTTCTGGGTGAGGTTGCCGGTGGCCTCCAGCACCACGCTGGTATCCCCTGCCATTAGGGTGAGCTTTTGCTTGGCCTTGAGCTCCACATTGCCCCCCTTGAGGTCCATGGTGAGGGCGTTCTCCCCCTCCTTGTCCTTCAGAGAGACCGCCTTGGCCTCATCGTCCAAAGTGAGCACCGTACCGGAGGGCAGGGTCAGGGTCACCTTCTGTTTGCCCGGCTCGTCATAAAAGAGCAGCTCCGTTCCGCTGGGCGTCTTGATGGTAAAGTTGTGCACCTTCCCATCCTGGATGACATAGGGGGGCTTTACCTCCGTATTCCAGTAGGCCCCCAGCACGATGGGCCGGTGGGGGTCCCCCCCCAGATAGCCCAGCACCACCAGATCATTGACACTGGGGAAGAAGAACTGTCCGCACCCATTGCCCCCCAGAGGGGCCATCACATAGCACCAGTCCGTCTCCTCCGCGTTTTCGTTTTCAATGGGCAGGCATTTGACCCGGTTGAGCTTTTGTTCGTCCTTTACGTTGGTCACCACCGCCAGGGAGAGCCCGGAGCGCTCCATCTGCCGCTCCAGACCCTGCCCCATGCCGTACATGGCGGCTTGCAGCTCATCGGCGATACTCATATCAGGCCTTCGCCCCCTTCACTTGAAACTGTGTGTAATAGCCCTGGCGGCTGACCTGGTGATGGACCTGAGTCACGAAATAGCTGCCCACTGTGTCCTCATCCAATCCCTTGATGGTGATAAAACGCCCGGGGATCAGCTCGGGCAGTCCCACACAAGCTCCCCGACCGGAGACAAAATTCAGGGCGATGGCGTCCAGGCGGGCCTGAGCCATCTCCACACACTCCTTCTCCGTGCGGACATACTCGTTGTGCTCCCGCAGGGCCGTCTGCTTAAATTTTGGAGCGATCTGCACAGCGGTCTTGCCCGAGCCGCTGATGCTGACGCTGGTGGCCGCACCCTTGATGAACTTTTGGTTCTCGTCCCGACCCCAGATCTCCACCTGGCCCACCTGGCCCTGGAGGGAATACCTCTTTTCAAAGTCCAGCAGCCCGGCTCCCACGGTCAGGTCCAGCAGTGGGGTGCTGTATTTGGTGACATTGTCAAAAATCAGCTCTCCATCCACCGCGAACAGGCTCATGCAGTAACGTTCGGCCAGCACCTTCAGGTATTTGAAGTCATCCAGCTTTTCTTTGATGATGGGCACATCAAAGCCATTCAGGCTGCCCACCGTGAAGCTCTTGGCATAGCCGGCGGACTTGGCTTTTTTCAGAATATCCTCCACCACCGCCTTGGGCTTCTTCTTCCCCCCGTACAGCGGTTCCTGGCAGGCCATGAGGAAGCCGAAGCCGTCGATCCCCGTCACCTCCAGCCGCGGAGGGGCGGAGCCGCCGTAGGCCATGAAGTATTCGTCTACATAGCCGTAAAAGACCTCTTCCTGCTTGACATAGCCGAGGGAGATCTCCAGCTTGGCCCCCACCTGGATGGTATCGGCCAGGCTGTTGCTCCACTTGGACTTCTCGTTGTCGTATAGGCTCTCCACCGCAAAGTGGCACCCACCCGCCGAGCCATCGGCGTTCAGGTCCACCTCAAGGGAGACGATGGGCATCTCCGTGCTCTTCAGGGTGGTCCCGTCCACCTTGATGGTGAAGGCGGGGCCTCGAAAGTCTTCATACTTGGTGCTCAATGTGGAAAAGGAGTATGTTTTCTTGTCCAACCGCCCTCACCTCCTTCATCCTTGGGGCATCTATTTTTTCTTCAGGGCCGGGAGCACCAGCCGTTCACCGGAGCGCAGCAATCTGGGATTGGCAAGGCCGTTGGCATCGGCGATGGCACGCCACTCCTCCGGCTGTCCATACTCCTTGGCCGACAACGCCCACAGGGAGTCCCCCTGGTGGACGGTCCGGTACTTTGTGGTGTCCGGAGACTCCAGAGGCCGGGGCAGATTGACCTTGGTGGGGGCGATGAACTCCTGGAATACGCAGTCCAGCCAGGCCCGCAGGGGCATGCCCCGCTCATTAAATCGGACAAAGGTCTGCTGGCAGCTCACCAGATGACCTGTGAATTGCAGCGAGGACCACTTCAGCGTCAACAGGGGAGGGGCGTGCTTGGCGGGTACGATCTCCATGAGGCCATAGACCTTCTGGGTATAGGTCCGCACATCAATCTGCTTGGCCATAGAGGGCAGCAGACTGTTGCCTGTAAACGCCGCCTTGTCCAGCAGCGTCCCCCCCACCTCACTGCCGGCGGACATGCTGTCAAAAAAGAGCCGGAACTGCAAAATCTCCAGGCTGCCACCGGAAAACTGGGAGATGGGCACATTCGTCCCTATCCCCATGGCCTGGGCATACTGTACCGCCCGGCTCTGCCGGTAGCTCTCGGGGTTATAGAGCACCTGAAAGGCCGTTTTCCCCGCCGGCTGAATGGTCATCTTCTCCAGCGGCACCAAAATATTGGGGTTAGGAATCCCAATATACATTTCCCGCGCCTCCCTTCCTGTCTCTTAAAATCCCAGCCGACGCCGCTCCCGGCGAATCCGGTCCTCGATCATCCGGTAGACCCGGTCAGCCGTCCGCTGGAGCTCTGCGTCACTGATGCCGGGCTCCGGTTGGCTCCTGGGGAGCGTCTTTTCCGCCTTTTCCCGGTAGGCGATGGTGGCCGGGGGACGGTAATTGGGGGCCGTCCACTGGACCTGCTCCTCCTGGGGTGGCAGAGAGGCGATCTTCTGTGCCACCACCATCTCCCGCTCCGCCAAACTCTGACCGCTGCTCTCCCGCAGGAATTTTTGGGCCCAGTCCGGCAGGCTTCGCACATACTCCGACTCCATGGCCGGCTGCGGCCGCCCGGCCTCGCTCTGTGATGGGAGCGCATCCTTCTGCGCCTGGCTATAGGTCAGCTCCACGGGGCCTGGGCCAGACCGTTGGGCGGTGGCCCTGCTTTCCCTTTTCTCCCCCTGCTCCGTGTCTTTCTGAGACCCCTGGCCGTTGGACGGGCCCACCTTTCCGAGATGCAGACCCCGCACCTGGGCCGTTTGACCGTGCGTCCATCCGGCCCAAATCCCTCCGGAGTAAGCCGCCCGTCCCAGCTGGGCGCTTAGATGGGTGTGGGACAGCCCTCCCTGAAACTCCTTCTCCCCCACTGGGGCCAGATAGGTCAGCTGGGACGGAATCCCAACTCCCTGGGGCATCCCCTGGGTGGGCCGTGTCCCCGCCTCCGGCTGAGTATCCGCCAACAGGGATGCCGCAGGCCCCGTGCGGATCTCACGGGCTGTGGTCTGTATCTCTTTTTGCCTGGGGGCTTTCTCCTCCCCAACAGCCGGGAACCGGCCTTCCTTGGACTGTGGCTCCCTCTCCTGGCGCTGGGCCTGGGGAATGGGCGGGCGGCTCTTTCCCTCAGGGGCTGACGCCCCCTCCGGGGCCAGATAGGTAAGCTGGGACGGAACCCCAACTCCCTGGGGCATCCCCTGGGTGGGCCGTGTTCCCGCCTCCGGTTGAGTATCCGCCGCCATGGATGCCGCAGGCCCTGTGCGGATCTCACGGGCTGTGGTCTGTATCTCTTTTCGTTTGGAGGCCTGCTCCTCCCCAGCAGCCGGGAACCGGCCTTCCTTGGACTGTGGCTCCCGCTCCTGGCGCTGGGCCTGGGGAATGAGCGGGTGGCTCTCCCCCTCTGGGAAAAACGCCCCCTCCGGGGCCAGATAGGTCAGCTGGGGCGGCGCTCCCGCTCCCTGGGGCACCCCCTGGGTGGGCCGTGTCCCCGCCTCCGGCTTAGTATCCGCCAACAGGGATGCCGCAGGCCCCGTGCGGATCTCACGGGCTGTGGTCTGTATCTCTTTTTGCCTGGGGGCTTTCTCCTCC
>DXCX01000088.1 GCA_019115785.1 Candidatus Intestinimonas merdavium
TCTGATGATGCTGAATCCATTTTAGTGGCCATCCTGTCAATGCACCATGGCTGCGGTGACCATGCACCATTTCAGCGGTCTGGGTGCACCATTCGTGCGGTCTAAAGGCACCGTTTCAGGCGGCGTATTCAGCAGGGGAGCCAGACGCGCCGCCATGGCGGGGGCGTTGATAGACGTGCCGGTGAAATGCTCCAGGGCGAAGATGGCCTGGTAGAGGAGCATATTCAGGCCGTTGAGGGTGGGGTGGCCCAGCTCCCGGGCACGGGCCAGAAGGGCGGTTTCCAGGGGGGCGTAGATGAGGTCGCACACAGGTGTCTCCCGGGGAAGCGCCTCCAAAAAAGAGAGATCATCAAACTGCCCCATGCCTCCCGTCATGCCCAGAGAGGTGCAGTTGACCAGCAGGTCGGCCCGGGCGGCCTGGGCACGGAGGGTGTCGATGTCGAAGCCGGCGGGGGAGAGCACCTCCGGCGCCCGGGCGCAGAGGGCCCGGGCCTTTTCCAGGGTGCGGTTGCAGATGGTGACGGAGGCCGCCCCCTGCTGGGCCAGCTTTAGGGCCACCGCCTTGGCGGCGCCGCCTGAGCCCAGCAGGACCACCCGGCGGCCTTTGGGGTCGGCTCCGGCGTGGAGAAGGGCCTGGTGAAAGCCCACGCCGTCGGTGTTGTAGCCCAGGGCCCGCCCCTCCCGGAGGACCACCGTGTTCACCGAGCCATAGAGCCGGGCGTCCTCGTCCAGCTCGTCCATGAGGGGAAAGAGATCCTCCTTGTGGGGCATGGTGGCGTTGAAGCCGGCGTAGCCGGCCAGCTTGGCGCACGCCAGCCAGTGCTCCGCCTCCCCGACCTTGACCGGCTGGCACAGATAGATATAGTCCAGCCCCAAAGCCTGGAGCATGGTGTTCTGGATCAGGGGGGACTTGGAGTGGAGCACCGGGTCCCCGATGACGCACAGCTTCTTCGTGGCATTGTTCAGCTCGACCAGCATGGCAGATCTCCTTTCACTTTTGGGCAAAAGCGGCGCCTGATGCGGAAAGCCTGAGCGGTTGCTCCGGGCCGGTCTCCCAAGGGCGGCCGGAAGTGCTCTTTGCCTATGTGCTCTCTTGAGAGAAAGCAGGGGAGAGGAAGTAGGAGAGGGCGGCCTCGTAGCCATAGAGGCCCAGGCCGCAGATCTGGCCCACGCAGGCGGGGGCGGTGACGCTCTTGTGGCGGAACTCCTCCCGCTGGTGAATGTTGGAGATGTGCACCTCCACGCAGGGCACGGAGATGGCCTTCAGGGCGTCCAGAATGGCTACAGAGTAGTGGGTGTAGGCCCCGGGATTCATCACGATGGCGTCATAGACTCCGTTGGCGGCCTGAATGGCGTCCACGATGGCCCCCTCATGGTTGGACTGAAAGCAGTCCGCGGTAGAGCCGTGGGCGGCGGCGAAGTCCTTCAGATGGGCGCACAGGCTCTCGTAGTTCTCCGAGCCGTAAATGCCTGGCTCCCGCTGGCCCAGCAGATTCAGGTTGGGGCCGTTGATGACGAGGAATTTCATGCTTCAAGCACCTCCAGAATGGCGTCCGCCGTAGCCTCCGGGGACGAAAAATCCGTGATGATATGGTCGGCCCACCGGCGGTAGACCGGCTCCCGCTGGGCAAAGCGCTCCAGGAAGGCGGCCCGGCCGTCCTGGGCCAGAGGCCGGTCCCCCAGCACGCCGGAGTCATAGGTGGCGCCGGGGTCCCGGCGGAGCCAGAAGACCACCCCGCTCTCCTTGAGGGGGGCCATGGCCTGGGGCCGCAGGGGGAGCCCGCCGCCGCAGGAGACGATGAGGCCGGTCTGGTGGGAAAGGGTCTCGGCCGTTTGCTGCTCCAGGGCCCGAAAGTGGTCCTCTCCGTCCTGCGCAAAGATGGCGGGGATGGTCCGGCCCTCCCGGTGCTCGATGAGGGCGTCGGTGTCCACCAGCGCCCGGCCCAGCCGGTCGGCGAGGAGTCCGCCCACCGTGGTCTTGCCGGAGGCCATCATGCCAATGAGGATAATATTGCGCCCCTCCACGGTCAGCCCTCCTTACAGGCGGGATAATTGCCCAGCACCCGGAAGCCCTCGGCGGTCTGGGTGAGCTCCAGGAGCACCCCATCCATACTGGGGGCGGTGAGGTCGGCGATGAAGTCGGCAAAGAAGAGATACTCCCAGCTCCGGCCCACGATGGGCCGGGATTCCAGCTTCATAAGGTTGAGGCCGTTGACGGCAAAGATGGTCATGAATGCATGGAGGGAGCCGGTGCGGTGGGGCAGGGTAAAGAGAACGCTCACCTTGTCACTGCCCGCCCGGTGCTCCGGCACCGGGGAGACGATAACAAAGCGGGTGTAGTTGTGGTCGTTGGCGTTGAGATGCTCGGCCAGGATCTCCAGGCCGTAGAGCCTCGCCGCCCGGGGGGAGCAGATGGCTGCCTGGCCCGGCTCGCCGCTTCGGGAGACGAACTGGGCGCTCTCAGCGGTGTTGAGCCGGGGGACGCAGGTCCAGCCTCGCCCCTTGAGGTAGTCGGCGCACTGGAGCAGCCCCTGCTCGTGGGAGTAGACGGTGGTGATGCGCTCCAGGGACGCCCCGGCGGGGGCGGCCAGACAGTGATCCACCTTCACGGTCTGCTCCCCCACGATGTAAGCGCCATACTCCGCCAGCAGGTCGTAGACCTGATTGATGGAGCCGGTGGAGCTGTTTTCAATGGGGACTACGCCGTAATCGGCCTCTCCACGTTTCAGGGCGCGGAACACCGCCTCCCAGGTGGCCACATGGGATCGGGCGACCTCTTCCCCGAAGAAGCGGGCGGCGGCCTCCTCGGCGTAGGCCCCCGGTTCCCCCTGGTAAAGGACACGGGGGGCGGCAAGGGGGGAGCGGACGTTCTCAAGGGCGGCGCGGATGCGCTTATAGTCCTGATTCCCAGCTTCGTTGAGGAGCTTGCGCTGCTGGCGGCGGGAGATGGCCATGATGGCCTCATAGAGGGTGGTGACATCATCCTTCCGGGCGGGGTCGTCGGTAAGGGCGGCCTTTTTGGCCAGGACCTCTCGTTCCCGGGCGGTGTCCAGTACCGGGATGCCGTTGGCCTGCTTCCAGCGGCCCACCTGCTCCGTCACCTCCATGCGCTGGAGGAAAAGAGCGGTGAGCTGGGCGTCGATGGTGTCGATCCGGTCCCGGAGCTCATCCAGTTGACTCATAGAAATGCACCTCACTGTGGTGGTTTAGATCCCCAGCAGTTCACAGGTGGCCAGGGCGGCGGCGGACTCAATGACGGGGACGGCCCGGGGGACGATGCAGGGGTCATGGCGGCCAGTGATCTCCAGCTTGGCGTCGGTCTCGGCGGAGAGGTCCACGGTATCCTGACTCCGGGCGATGGAGGGGGTGGGACGGATGGTGACCTCAAACTCCACCGGCATGCCGTTGGTGATGCCGCCGTTGACGCCGCCGGTGTGGTTGGTACGGGTGCGGACGGTGTCCCCGTCCATGTAGAAGGCGTCGTTGGCCTGACTGCCCCGGAGAGCGGCAAAGCCGGTCCCCAGGCCAAAGCCCACCGCCTTCACGGCGGGGACGGCGAAGAGGTACTGGGAGAAGATGCCCTCCACATTGCAGCCGAAGTCGGGCGCCCCCAGTCCGGCGGGAAGACCGGTGACGGCGCAGCGGATGCGCCCTCCCACCGAGTCCCGGTCGGCCTTGGCGGCCAGAATGGCCGCTTCCATCTCCTCCGGGGTGGGATCGGCAATCCCGGCCACGTTGGAGATGTGGGCGGCCACCGCGACGCCCCGCTGCCGCAGAGCCAGCTTGGCCACTGACCCGGCGAAGACCAGGGGGGCCGTGAGTCGGCCGGAGAAGTGCCCGCCCCCCCGGTAGTCGTTGCAGCCGTGATAGCGGACGAAGCCGGCGTAGTCGGCATGGCCGGGCCGGGGCAGGTCCTTGAGCTTAGCGTAGTCCTTGGAGCGGGTGTCAGTATTGAAGATGACAGCACACAGGGGGGTACCGGTGGTCTTGCCATCAAAGACGCCGGAGAGGATCTCCGGCTCATCCTTCTCCTTTCGGGCGGTGGTCATGGCGCTCTGGCCCGGCGCCCGCCGGGCCAGCTCGGCGCGGATAAAGTCCAGGTCCAGCGCCAGTCCGGCGGGGACCCCCTCCAGGACAACCCCGATGGCGGGGCCGTGGGACTCGCCAAAAATCATATATCGCATGGAGCAGCCTCCTCACATTCGGTCCGGACGATGGAGCCGCCCAGGGCTTCATAGTCCTCCCAGAAGTTGGGGTAGGATTTTTTCACACACTCCGCCCCAGTGATGGTGACGGGGGCCTCGCAGCCGGTGGCGGCGATGGCGGCCATCATGGCAATGCGGTGGTCATTGTGGCCGGAGACGGTGACGCCGCCGGGGAGGATGTCTCGTCCCCGGATGACCAGATAGTCGGGGTGCTCCTCCACCGCTGCCCCCAGAGCGTTGAGGACTTCGGTCACGGTGGCCAGCCGGTCGCTCTCCTTTATCCGCAGCCGGGCGGCATTCACCAGCCGGGTCACCATACCATCTCCCCGGAGGGCGGCCATGACGGCCAGAGGGGGCACCAGGTCGGGACAGCCGGATACGTCGATCTCGGCCTCCGCGGGCCGGGCCAGGGTCCAGTAGTACCCGGCAATGGCGGCGTCCCCCTGGGTGGAGTGGGGCTCCAGTCCTTGGATGTTCACATCGCTGTCCAAAAGGGCGGCGGCATACCAAAAGGCCGCGTTGGACCAGTCGGCCTCCACCGCCTGGTCGTGAGCCCGGAAAACTCCGCCGCCGGGAACCAGGAAGCTCCCATCGTGCTCCTCCACGGCCACACCGAATCCCCGCAGCACCTCCAGGGTCATGTCCACATAGCCCCGGCTCTCCAGGGCGGTGGTGAGGCGGATCTCCGAGGTTCCCGAGAGCAGGGGGAGGGCGTAGAGGAGTCCGGTGACGAACTGGCTGGACACGTTCCCCGGCAGGGCGTATACCCCGGGGGTCAGAGTGCCCCCCACGGTGAGTACGCCGTCCTGTTGGGCAAAGGCGATGCCCTTTTCCCGGAAGAGGTCAAAGTAGGGGCCCTGGGGACGCTCCATGAGACGGCCGTGGCCGGTGAAGCGCCCGCCGCCCCGAAGGGCCAGGGCGATGGGAATGAGAAAGCGCAGGGTGGAGCCCGACTCCCCGCAGTCCAGCTCCGGCAGCCGACCGCCGGCGGAGGGCCGCCCGGCCAGGCCGGTCACCGCCAGGGTAGCTCCCTCCCACCGGAAGGAGGCCCCCAGGGCCTCCAGGCAGCGGATGGTGGCCTCGATGTCCTGGGAGAGGGCCACGTTGCTGAGCACGCTCACACCCGGGCTGAGGGCGGCGGCGATGAGGAGACGGTGGGCTTGGCTTTTGGAGGGGGGCGGGGTGATGCTCCCGCTGAGAAGATTAGGGGTGATGGTGATATTCATGGAAAGGTCCTCCCGTAAAGGGCGGCCAGCTGCTCCAGCACGTCTGCCTTCTTCATCTTTACCGCCGCCGCCCTGCCCAGCGCTTCCAGGAAGATCATGCGGATGCTCTCCCCGGCCCCCTTTTTGTCCAGGCCGATGGTCTCCACCATGACGGCCCAGTCGGTGTCGGAGCAGGGGATGTGGACGGGCAGGTCAAAGGCCTGGAGCAGCTTGGTGAGGGAAAGCAGCTCCTCCTCGCTGCCGCCGATGCCCAGGCTGAGGCCCAGCCGGGCCGCCACGCACATACCGGCGGCCACCGCCTGTCCGTGGGTCCAGGTCTGGTAGTGTCCCATCTTCTCAAAGGCGTGGCCCACGGTGTGGCCGAAGTTGAGGAGCATCCGTCGCCCTGTGTCCCGCTCGTCCTCCTCCACTACGCTGCGTTTTAAATCACAGCAGGTATACAGAACGTGTTCGATCTCCTCCATGATTTCGCCCCGACTGGGCCGAAGGGCGAGAAAGTCAAAGAAGGCCCTGTCCAGGATACAGCCGTACTTGATGACCTCGGCCATGCCGTCGGCAAAGGTCCTGTCATCCAGGGTGTCCAGGGTGTCGGGGTCCATCAGGACCAGGCGGGGCTGCCAGAAGGCGCCGGCCAGATTCTTGCCATGTTGGAGGTCGATGGCCACCTTGCCCCCCACAGAGGAGTCCACCTGGGCGAGCAGGGTGGTGGGGATCTGGACAAAGTCCACCCCACGGAGGATGGTGGCGGCGGCAAAGCCGGCCAAATCCCCCACCACGCCGCCTCCCAGAGCCACCACGGCGTCGGTGCGGGTGAGGCCGAAGTCCATCATGTTTTCCCAGAGGGTGCTGAGCATGGCGGCGGACTTGGAGCTCTCCCCGGCGGGGAGCTCCTGGCAGGCGGTCTCAAATCCACAGTGCTCCAAGGCGGGTACCAGCGTGGAGAGGTAGATGGGGGCCACATTGGAATCGGTGACCACAAAGAGCTTTCTGGCCCGGGGCAGCACCGGGCGCAGGTGCTGTCCCGCCTGGGCCAGAAGCCCGGAGCCGATGAGAATATCGTAGCTCCGGCCGGGCAGGGAGACGGAGAGGCTTTTCATATACGCACTTCCTTCCGCGTCAGGGCACCATGGTCTTGCCCATCATGGGGACCAGGACCTTCACCTTCTTCATGAGCTCATCGAACTTTTTGGGAGTGAGGGACTGCTGGCCGTCACACTTGGCGTGGGGGGGATCGTTGTGCACCTCGATGATGAGGCCGTCAGCGCCGGCGGCGATGGCCGCCATAGCCAGGGGCTCCACCATCCAATACATACCGGCGGCATGGGAGGGATCCACAATGACGGGCAGATGGCTCATCTGCTTGATGGCGGGGATGGCGGACACGTCCAGGGTATTCCGGGTGAAGGTCTCAAAGGTACGGATGCCTCGCTCACAGAGGATGACGTTCTCATTTCCGGCGGCCATGATGTACTCGGCCGACATGATCCACTCCTCATAGGTGTTGGAAAGGCCGCGCTTGAGGAGGATGGGCTTGCTCATCTTGCCCACCTCCTTCAGCAGCTCGAAGTTCTGCATGTTCCGAGCGCCCACCTGGACCAGGTCCACCTCGCGCTCAAAGAGCTCGGCCATCCGGGGGTCCATGATCTCGCTGACGATGGGCAGGCCGGTCTGGGTCCGGGCCTCCACCAACAGGTCCAGGCCGGGGGTGCCCATGCCCTGGAAGGAGTAGGGGGAGGTCCGGGGCTTGAAGGCGCCGCCCCGGAGCATGGCCGCGCCGGAGAGCTTTACATCCTGGGCAATGCCGCAGATCTGCGCCTCACTCTCCACGGAGCAGGGGCCGGCAATGACGGAGAAGTTGCCGCCGCCCACCCGGGCCTTGCCCACTGTGACCACAGTGTCCTCGGGGTGGAACTTCCGGTTGGCCTTCTTGTAAGGCTCCTGGACCCGCATGACACGCTCCACATTGGGTTCCATGGAGATCTTGTCCATATCCAGCTCGGTGGTGTCACCCACCAGGCCCAGAATGGTGCAGCCGATGCCGTGGGTGATCCCCACATTCAGCCCCTGGGCACGGAAGGTGTCGGCCAGGGCCGCGATGTCCTCGCTCTTTGTGCCGGGTTTCATGATGACTACCATAGTGATCTTCTCCTTTTCCCGTCAAGGGCGCGGCAATAAAAAAGCGCCCATTGACGATAAAATCAATGAGCGCATAGCCAAACGATGCAACAAACAGCCCCCAATAGGGCCGGCCCATTCACTTTATCCCGCTATTTTACCCATGCCAAAAAAGCCGGTGCCCGTAAATCGAGCCCAGCCAAAATAGGTAAAGGAGCGGGATTCAGTTGTGAGGCGGCGATGGTCCATGATGTGATACCTCACTTGAAATGGTTGGGGGTATTTTACACCCGTGGGCAAAAAAATGCAAGAGTAATTTGATGTGATAAAGTAAAAAATGAAAAAACGGGGAATGCGCTGTCACAAATGGAGGGCCCCGGGACGATGAAGGGGTGCCCCGGGTCCGCTATGGGGTGTGCTCCGTCAGGTATGGTTTTCCTCGGCCTTGGTATAGAGGAGGACGCCAGCCAGGACGGCGATGGCGCCGATGCCCTGAAAGGGGCCGATCCCCTCGCCAAAAAGAAGCAGGCCCAGGATGGAGGCGAAGACGGGCTCACATAGCTTGGCGGCGGAGACATAGGCGGGAGAGAGCCACTTCAGACTCCAGGAGAAGAGGGAGTGCCCCAGCAGGGTGCAGAAAACGGCCAGCAGCAGCCCCACCCCCACCTCCCGAAAGCCCCAGCCCAGCACCGGGGTGCCGGTGGCAATGTCCAGAGCCAGGAGGACAGTGAGGCAGGCGGAGTAGGTGAGGAAGGTGTAGACGGTGGTGGACTGCCGGGCACGCTGGACCTGGCCGATGAGGGTGTAGGCCGCCACGGCCACGGCGGCCAGCACCGCCAGCAGATCCCCGGCCAGGGCACCGGAGCCTCCGGCATCGGAGAGGGCCAGTACCACGCTGCCGGCAAAGGCTACGGCAATGGCCACCGCCCCCAGTCTGGGAATGCGCCCGTGGAGGAAAAGGGCGAAGCCCAGGGCGGAGAAGATGACCTCCGTGGACACCAGCACAGTGGAAGAGGCGATGGAGGTCCACTTCAGAGACTCAAACCAGGTAGAGAAGTGGAGGGCCAGGCAGGCGCCGCTGAGGGCGCACATCAAAAGGTCCCGGCGGGTGGCGGAGCGCAGCTCGGTCCAGTGGGATCGCAGCACCGAAGAGAGGAGAAGCAGGACGGTCCAGCCCAGCCGGCCGGTGGCCGTCACCAGAGAGGGAGCGGCCGACCAGCGGACGAAGATGGAGGAGAAGGAGGCCCCAAGCACCCCTAGAAAGAGGATGAGTCGGGGGTCAGCGGTGAGGCGGCTCAACGGGGGAGACCCCGCCGGGCAGCGGCGGCGTCCAGCCGCTCCAGGGCCTTTTCCAGGTGATGGCGGGGACAGGCCAGGACGAAACGCTCAAAGCCGGCCCCTTCGGGGCCGAACATGGTGCCCTCGTCCAGCCAAAGCCCGGCCTCGTCCCTCATAAAGCGCATCTGTGCCTCCGGGTCCAGCCCCAGAGAGGAGAAATCCGCCCACAGCAGGTAGGTGCCCTCCCAGGGAGCGGTCCACACCGAGGGGAAACGGTCGGCCAGGAAGGATCTGCACAGGTCAAAATTGCCCTTCAGATGCTCCATCAGAGCGCTCAGCCAGGGCTCTCCCTGCTCATAGGCCACCCGGGTGGCGGCGAGGCCAAAGTAGCCGCTGAAGCCGCCGGTGTAGCCGTCGGTCTTGGCCCGGAACTGGCGGCGCAGGTCCTGGTCGGGGATGATGGTGGTGGCGGTGGCCAGGCCGGCCAGGTTAAAGGTCTTGCTGGCAGAGGTGCCCATGATGCAGCGGTGGGCGGTCTCCTCATCCAGGGTAGCCAGAACGGTGTGGGTGTGGCCGGGAGCAATGAAATCACAGTGGATCTCATCGGAGAAGATGAGTACGTTATGGCGTCGGCAGAGGTCTGCGATGGCCTTCAGCTCCTCCCGGGTCCACACCCGGCCGGTGGGGTTGTGGGGAGAGCAGAGGAGGAGAAGCTTGGTCTCCGGCCGCCGGCACAGGTCCTCCAGATGATTGAGGTCCAGCTCATAGCCGTAGTCGGTGCGGCGGAGGGGATTTGCCAGGAAGACCCGGCCGGTGGACTCGGCAATGCGCTTGAAGGGGGGATAGGCGGGGGTCTGGGTGACGATGGCGTCGCCGGGTTTGGTGAAGGCCTGAACGGCTTGTCCGGCGGCGTGGACCACGCCGAAGTTGCTCACCAGCCAGCCGGGGTCCACCTGCCAGCCGTGGCGGCGCTCCATCCAGGCGGTGAGGGCGGCGCGGAAGGCCTCGTCCATACCGGTGTAGCCGTAGACGCCGAAGGCGGCGGCAGACTGGAGGGCGGCGATGATCTCAGGGGCCACCAGCAGGTCCATGTCGGCCACGGAGAAGGGGATCACATCAGGGTCTGCGACACCGGCGCTCTCCAGCGCGGTCCACTTGGAGGCCCCTATATGGAGCCGGGAGCGCAGCGTGACGAAATCATAAGTAGGCATGAGAAAAACCTCCTTGGTATTGATCCGGGGGCAAAGGACAAGGGCGGCCTTGCCGGCCGCCCTAGCTGTTATGATTATGGAGCGTGGGTCATTCCGCGGAGATGAGATAATAGTACACAGGCTGTCCGCCGGAGAGGAGGGTGATCTCGGCACTGGGGCAGGCGGCGGTGAAAATATCCAGTGCGCCCTGTGCCTGTTCCTCCGTGACGTCCTCGCCATAGTAAATGGTAATGAACTCGGCGTTCTTCTGGGGGTCGGCCTCGGCCAGACGCTTCAGGAGGGCGGAGAGGTCTTGATCGGTGCCGAAGAGCTGGTTCTCGCTCAGGGCCAGGTAATCCCCCTCCTTGATGTCAAAGCCGTCAAAGTCGGAGTTCCGGGCGGCGTAGGTGATCTGGGAGGTGTGGACGTTCTGGATGGCCTGGGTCATGGCGTCGGTATTGTCCTCCTGGATGGCGTCGGGGTCGAAGGAGAGCAGGGCGGAGACACCCTGGGGGATGGTCTTGGTGGGCAGGACCACCACCGCCTTGCCCTGGGCCAGAGGGATGCACTGCTCGGCGGCCATAATGATGTTCTTGTTGTTGGGCAGGACGTAAACCACCTCGGCGGGGGTGCGCTCGATCTCCTTCAGAATATCCTGGGTGGAGGGATTCATGGTCTGCCCGCCGGAAACCACCCGGTCCACGCCCAGGTCCCGGAAGACGGCGGCGATACCATCCCCGGCGCAGACAGAGACGAAGCCATACTTCTTCTCCGGCGCGGCGGAGGCGGGGGCGGCGCAGTGGTCATGGTCGTCCTCCTCCAGGTCGTCGGTGCTCTGGATGTGACGGCCGGCGGCCAGATCGTCGGCCTGGGTACGCATGTTCTCGATCTTGGCCAGCTCCAGAGTGCCGTACTTCTGGGCCTCACTGAGAACGGCGCCGGGGATGTCGGTGTGGACATGGACCTTGAAGGCGTCGTCGCTTTCACCGATGACCAGACTGTCGCCCACACTGTTGAGGTAGGCCTGGAAGGCCTCCAGGCCGTTGAAGTGGCCGTCCTTCCGGACAATGAAGACGGTGTCAAAGGTGAAGGTGATCTCCTCGGCGGCGATGGCGGCATAGTCGGTCTTCTGCTCACTGGCGGTGTCTCCATCCGTGTCGGCGGGCATGGGCTCGCCCCGGAGCTCGTCCAGCATGCCTTGGAGGATCACCAGAAAGCCCTTGCCGCCGGCATCCACGACGCCGGCTTTCTTGAGAACGGGGTTCTGATTCACGGTGTCCGCCAGGGCGATGTGGCCTTCCTTGATGGCCTCGTCCAGAACAAACTCCAGGGAGCGGTCCTCCCGGGCGGCCTCAGCGGCCCGACGGGCGCACAGGCGGGAGACGGTGAGAATGGTGCCCTCGGCGGGCTTCATGACCGCCTTGTAGGCGGTGGCCACGCCGTAGTCCAGGGCAATGGCGAAGTCGGCGCCGTCGGCGGTCTCCTTGTCCTTCATGGCCTTGGCAAAGCCACGGAAGAGGAGGGAGAGAATGACGCCGGAGTTGCCCCGTGCCCCACGGAGAAGGGCGTTGGCGTTGACCTGGGACACAGCGCCCACAGTGCCAGGGGTCTTCTTCCTGAGCTCGGCGGCGGCGGTGGCAATGGTCATGCCCATGTTGGTGCCGGTGTCGCCGTCGGGTACGGGAAAGACGTTGAGCTCATTGATTTGCTGCTTCTGGGAATTGATGGAGGCCGCTGCGTGGATGACCATCCGTGCCAGCAGCGCCCCGTCAATGGTTCCTCTCATGTCGAATGTTCCTTTCTATGACGGAATGGGCCGCCGGACTTCAGCCGATGACCATGGAATCCACGCAGACATCCACGTTTTTGACCTTCACGCCGGTGACCTTCTCCACATTATAGCGGACCTCGCTCATAATGGAGTGGCTGACAGCGGTGAGATTGACGCCGTTATCCACAATGATGTGGAGCTCGATGGAGACGGTATCATCGTCATTGAACCGGACCTTGACTCCCTTGGCCATGGACTCCCGGCGCAGGAGATGGACCAGTCCGTCGGTCTTGGAGCGCACCGCCATGCCCTTGACGCCGTAGCAGTTGGTTGCGGCGGCGCCGGTGATGTTGGTGAAGACATCGGGGCTGATGGTGATGGTGCCCCTCTCTGTTTCCAGTCTCATATGGTACCTCCTTTGGAGCACTAGGACAGAATACACCAATTATGGTCTATTTATTGTATTCTATTTTTCCCATAAATACAAGGGAAAAAGTTGCGGTGAATGATTGTAATTTCCATGAAAATCGTGTAGACTAAGATTAACACTCAGATGTGGAGGTGCGATGGGATGAAAGTTGCCCGTTTTGTACTGAAGATCGTTGGCTGGTCCCTGGCGCTGGCTGCCGCCATTTGCTGTGTTGTGGCCTATTGGGATAAGATCACCAGCGCTGTGTGCGGACTGAAGGATAAGGTGGCGGATAAGGGGGCCTGCTGCTGCCATCCCTCTGAATTCGACGACTACGCCGACTGGGACGAATAAGCAAGGCACACACCCGAGGGCATAAAATGGCCGCCTGCACAGGCGGCCATTTTTACTTTTGCAGTTGGGGGGCGAGAGTATGACGCGGAATAGATTTGCGTTTTTTATATATATGGCTAGAAAAAATCCGCGTTATATGGGATTTTTTGTAGAAATGGGGAGAAAGCATCCCGTCTGGGATTAACAGTCCTCAATTACCGCCGATAAAAAATATGAAATCATGTCTGTGGCCGAGACGGGAAGGCGCAGATGTACGGGCCGAGCCTTGGCAAAGCCTGAAAAGAGAGGGAGATGGTAATGTTATGAAAATAGGGATCACGCAAAAACTCTTGTTGGGAATTATCATTCCTCTGGTCTTGGTGCAGTGCGTCATTGGCGTTTTGTTGAGCTTTCAAGTATCCAACAGTGTGTCTATGATGATGACGGAAAATCTCACGGCACAGGCCAGGGCGGGCGCGGAGCAGACAGACGCCTTTCTCGCCAAGTATTTCGGCGCTGTGGACGCCCTCTGCCAGTCCAGAGTGGCCATTGGTGTGGCCACAGACCAGATCAAGACCACAATTGACGAGGCGGCGGATTTTCCCAGTCTTCTCACCGAGCTGCGGAGTATGCAGCAGGAGTATCAGGACTCCGTCCTCAACGTCTTCTACGCCGACGTACATACCGGGGAGCTGGTCTATCAGGATAACAGCCGGGTGACCACCGCCGACGTGGATTTCAACACCCGGGAGTGGTACACCAATCCCAGAGATCGGCAGCAGACCAGCATCACCAGCGCCTATGTGGACACCGGTACCCAGCAGATGGTGGTCACCATCTCCGGTCCCATCATGGCCAACGGCCAGATGGTGGGTGTGATGGGCATTGACGTGAGCCTGGACGAGCTGAACCAATCGCTGAGCGCCATTGTCATTGGGGATACAGGCTACATCACCCTGATCGACTCGGCCAAGATGATCCTCTCCCATCCGGATGACTCTGTGGTGGGTAGCTATGTAGAGGATGCCCAGTATTCTCAGAATATGGAGGAGGCGCTCCTCGCCAACCAAGATGTGACAGCTATGGCTTACACCCGCCAGGGCAATCCTTACTATGGAAGCGCCGTCTATATGAGCGATCTGGGGTATGAGGTGCTGGGCGTTCTCCCCGCTGCCGAGTTCGACGGACACATTTCCAGTACGGTCGGCATGGTGGTCATCGGCTTTGTGGCCTGCACCATCTTGGTAGCCGCCATTGTGGCCTTGCTGGCCATCTCCATCGCCCGGCCCCTGAAGGTACTCACCAGAGTGGCCGAGCGGCTGGCCGACGGAGAGCTGGATGTGGACTATGAGGCCAAGGGACATGACGAGGTCGCCCAGCTGGGCAAGTCCACCACCCGGATCGTGGACCGCCTAAAGGTCTATATCCAGTACATCGACGAGATCTCCGCCGTGCTGGATCAGATGAGTCACGGGGATCTGGTCTTCCAGCTGACCCACGACTACAAGGGCGAGTTCGCCAGACTGAAGGATGCGCTGCTGCGCATCCAGCGCAACATGTCGGATACCCTGTCCAGTATTGCCCAGTCGGCCATTCAGGTGAACATGGGGGCCGAGCAGATTGCCAGCGGCGCCCAGGCTCTGGCCCAGGGTGCCACGGAGCAGGCATCTTCGGTGCAGACCCTGTCCGACACGGTGCAGGAGCTGGATGAAAAGGTCTCCCATGGCGCAGAGCAGGCCGGACAGGTGATCGACCGTCTCAATGAGGTGAAGGATCAGGTCGGAGTCAGCAACGGCCAGATGCAGGATATGCTGGTGGCCATGGGCGACATCAGCCGTCACTCCAGCGACATTGGGAAGATCATCAAGACCATTGACGACATCGCTTTCCAGACCAACATTCTGGCCTTGAACGCGGCTGTGGAGGCCGCCCGGGCCGGCGAGGCTGGAAAGGGCTTCGCGGTGGTGGCCGACGAGGTGCGCAGCCTGGCCGGCAAGAGTGCGGCGGCCGCCAAGGAGACCAACGACCTCATTGCCCGGTCGGTGGAGGCGGTGAAGCGAGGTGAGGAGATCGCTCGGTCCACCGCCCAGACGCTGGGTAACGCGGCCAGCAGCGCCGATGAGGTGGTGAGCGCCGTGGAGAAGGTGACCAGGGACTATCAGGACCAGGCCGCTCATCTGAAGGACATCTCTACTGGTGTGGACCAGATCTCCACGGTGGTCCAGACCAACTCTGCCACCGCCGAAGAGAGCGCCGCCGCCAGCCAGGAGCTGGCCGGGCAGGCCTCCTCCATGCAGAGTCAGATCGCGCTCTTCCATCTCGCTACCGCTGCTG
>DXCX01000089.1 GCA_019115785.1 Candidatus Intestinimonas merdavium
GTACATCGCCTGCGGCATCTCCGGCGCCATTCAGCACGTGGCCGGCATGAGCGGCTCCGAATGCATCGTCGCCATCAACAAGGACCCTGAGGCCCCCATCTTTGACATCGCCGACTACGGCGTGGTGGGCAACCTCTTTGAGGTCCTCCCCGTCCTCACCGAGGAGATCAAGAAGGCTCGGGCCTGATCAGCCCTAGTCCGTGTTGGGATATTTTTATTTTAAGTAAAGGAAGGGATCTACTATGAATTTCCACTTCAGCCAGGAAGAGCAGGACATCCTGAACATGCTGCATGACTTCTGTGAGAAGGAAGTCGGCCCCATTGCCGCCGAGATCGACGAGCAGGAGCGGTTCCCCAAGGAGACCCTGACCAAGCTGCAGGAGATGGGCATGATGGGCATGTATATGCCCGAGGAGTACGGCGGCGCCGGCCTGAGCTATCTCACCTACATCGGCGCCTGCGAGGAGCTGGCCAAGTACTGCGCCACCACCTCCGTCATGTTCTCCGCCCACGGCTCTCTGTGCTGCTGGCCCATCCTGGCCTATGGCACCGAGGAGCAGAAGAAGAAGTACCTGGTGCCTCTGGCCTCCGGTGAGAAGCTGGGTGCTTTCGGTCTGACCGAGCCCGGCGCCGGCACCGACGCCGCCATGCAGAAGACCGTTGCCGAGGACAAGGGCGACCACTGGCTCATCAACGGCTCCAAGATCTTCATCACCAACGCCGGCGAGGCCGAGATCTATGTGATCTTTGCCATGACCGACAAGAGCATGGGCACAAAGGGTATCTCCGCCTTTATCATTGAGAAGGACACCCCGGGCTTCAAGATTGGCGCTCACGAGAAGAAGATGGGTATCCGCGGCTCCGCCACCTGCGAGCTGATCTTCGAGGACTGCAAGATCCCCAAGGAGAACCTGCTGGGCGATCTGGGCAAGGGCTTCAAGGTTGCTATGACCACTCTGGACGGCGGCCGTATCGGCATCGCCGCTCAGGCTCTGGGCATCACCGAGGCCGCCATTGCCGCCACCGTGAAGTACACCCAGGAGCGCGTGCAGTTTGGTAAGCGTATCAGCCAGTTCCAGAACACCCAGTTCCAGCTGGCCGACATGCAGGCCAAGTGTGACGCCGCCAAGCTGCTCATCTATCGTGCCGCTCAGGCCAAGCAGGACGGCGAGCCCTACAGCCACCTGGCTGCCATGGCCAAGCTGTTTGCTGCTGAGACCGCTTCCGACGTGACCCGTCGCTGCCTGCAGCTCATCGGTGGCTACGGCTACACCCGTGAGTATCCCTTCGAGCGTTACATGCGTGACGCCAAGATCACCGAGATCTATGAGGGTACCTCCGAAGTCCAGCGGATGGTTATCTCCGGCTGGATGGGCGTGAAGTAAGAATTTCCATCAACACATAAAACGCGGGTCCGTACCAGTGGTACGGACCCGCGTTTTTATGCGCGGCATCTGTCAGCTTTGCGCTGTCGCTTCCCTCAGAAGGGCATTTACTTCATGCCGTTCTCGTAGGCCTCGATCATCTTCTTGACCATCTGGCCGCCTACAGAGCCGGCCTCGCGGCTGGTGAGGTCGCCGTTGTAGCCCTGCTTCAGATTGACGCCCACCTGCTGGGCAGCTTCCATCTTAAACTTGTTCATCGCCTCACGAGCGCTGGGGACCACAGGCTGATTGCTGTTGTTGCTGGACATAATGAATACATCTCCTTCACTGTTTTTTTGTTGGATTGGGAATCCAGACATAGCTTTACCCCAGCGCTCTGTTCTATGTGAGCCAGATTTTGCTCAAATCTCCAGATTCCGCCCACAGGTAGAAAACAGGGCCTGCTGCTGTCTTGTGCTCTGCGCAGAGCACATCGACATCGCAGGTCCTGTTTTGATTTTTCTGTCGCCGATTCAGCTTGCCGCCCCGCTGGAGGAGCGTGTCTCATCATTGGGGAAGCAGATCGGAAAATATGGAGCCGGACAGTACACCGATCCCATTGGAAATGATTTCCTCACTAATTGGGCAGTTGCTTATATCAAATGTACGGGTCAGCCTGATTGGTTCTGAATCATCTATAAATTCCAAGGTCATGGAGCCATCCGTTTCAAAGGTTGGATAGTAGTAGGATGTGCTTCCATTGTCCCAATCCATAACCAGGCATAGGTAGGTTGGATCTGCCGGGTCGTCAAACACTTCATATGTGGACTCCCGCTTGGTCGCCGGCTGATCACCAAGCTCCGGAATATCAAGATAGCCGGTTCCATCCTCGTTGAAGGTCCATACCAGTACATCAAAGTACCAATTACCAAGGAATTTTTCCCTGAGAGCTGCTTCTTTGTCCTCTCGGTCCTCCGCATAAGTACTTCGTCTCACATATCCCTCTGTTTCTGTAGGTATTTCTTTGGCGTATATCTGTTCCTGCCCATTGCTATTTTTTAACATAAGCTGCTGCTTTTCGGCTGAAAATGTATAGTTGCCAATTTCCCCATTATCTAATACCACGCGCAGGGCATCGCCATCGAGGCTCCAGGAGCATCCTGTTGAGGAATCAAAGTTAACAAGTGGAAAGCCAAGATCCATCTGCTCTTGCAAGTTTTCAGCTTCGGATTTGGGCACGTAATAAATCCGGTTCATGGTACCGGCTCCATCCGCCTCCAGGATAAGAACCTGTACCCAGCTAAACATGCCTTCCGCATGAAATACTTGATCGTACCACTTTCCAAGCAGCAATTCTTTGCTGTCCATCTGCGGCAAAACGGCGCTGGGTGCAGGCGTTTCTACTTCCGCAGCAGCTTCCACTGCGGTATTCAGCTCTCCCTCTAACCTTTCAATCTCCGACTGAGCTGCTTCCAGTTGTTCCTGTACGCTATCCAGTTCTCTGCGCAGTTGTGTATTTTCGTCTGTCAGTGTATCGATTTCTGGTGCCCCGCTGTTTCCAGAGCACGCTGAAAGTAATAATACGAGGGTTAAAAGCAGCGTATAACCTAGTATTTTTCCCCGTTTCTTCATAATTTTCACATCCTCAATGGTTTTCTGCCTTTTTTCTCTCTTTTATCGGCTGTGCCAGCCCATTCGCCTTGTCGGGATGCCACGAATTGCGTCAGCCCGACCCATCGGCGCAGAACTCTCGATGGTGACAGAGCTTTAGCCGTTTTGCAACTGCTGAATGACCGCCTGAATCGTTTCCTCCAGCCTGGATGATTCCTCTTCTACGGAAATTTCGCTTCCCCAATAGTAGGCATGCTCTATGTTGGCGTACCGCTGGACAGCTGAGCGCTTGTCTCCCCAAAGCTTTTAGAAAACGCCGTCTTTGAAAAACGCCCCCTGACATTTTCCGAGATCCCCGCTGCCGTCAGATTTTCTGAACGCTGTCCCCTTCCTGTGGCGTTTTCCGGATCCATCCAGAATTGCAGGAAGATACCCAGCACACCGATCAGGAGCCCTATGTAGGCGATATTCCAGGGCCAGCCTTGGCCAAAATTCCAATCGTAGGTCAATATGAGTTGGTGATCATTCAATATTTCATAATTAAAATCCATGAATCCGTAGTAGTTCACCAAATCGCCGCTGGCGCTGATGGAGCCTCCATCAATTTCCAAACACATTCCATATCCCGGCATGGCATTGGGATTTATTTTCCACATTCCATTCAGCTTTGAGGATCGGCCAAGAAAAAAACTGACCCCAAATGCCAATCCTATCGTCAGAGCAAAAACACCCAGTACAATCTGTTTCCGGCTCAGGCACTGCCACAAGTTTTGCAGTCTTTCTTACCATGAAATATCCCCCATTTTCCTTTTTATCAGGAATATGAGGAATTTTCCTCATATTCATCTTTGGAAATTTTATGGAATAATAGGTAAAAAGTCAAGGAGCCCGGACTATGATTTCCTTTGCACCGCTTAGAAAAATGCTGCAAGAGCGCCATATCACCACCTACTATCTGCGCAATAAATGTGGCAACTATAACTTGGACAGCAAAACCATCCAGCGGTTTATGAACGATCAATCGGTCTCCACCAACACCCTGGACGCGCTGTGCAATATCCTCCACTGTGAAGTTGGTGATCTTCTGGAATTTTATCCTGATTCTAACGGCAGGAGCGAGGAACCTCCCGAACACAAATTGTATTGAATCCAATATACGTAGCAAATGTCAGCCTCCAGAGGCGCCATGATATGAAAAGAGGCCGAGGGCGTAGTGCCCTCGGCCTCTGGTTGTTTGTCAAGCAATAACGAGATGGCTCAGCAAATGGATGGATACATTCAGATACAGCGCAGATTAGGATACCGACGCTTTCTCAGGCGCATGTCGGTCTCACATACCCGGCTTTCTCTCTGAGCGCCCTCTTTATATGGGTTCATCCATCTTGCTGATCTGTTGCAGGCAGCTGATCAGGGTAGCCCGCTGCTCCGCTGTAAATCCGCTGAGAATGTCAATGTTGAGCTCCTCGATGAGCCGGAGTACGTCATCCTTCATCGCGCCGCCCTCTTCCGTGGGGACCACGCGGACGCTGCGCCGATCATTGGGGTCCACCACCCGATCAATCAGGCCACGCTTCTGCATCCGGTCCAGTACGCCTGAGATGGTGGAGTTCTCCAGGCGCAGGATCTGGGCGATCTCTTTGGGTGTGCAGGAGCCATTTTGCCACAGACAGCTGAGCACACCATACTGGCCCGGTGTAATGTTGAATTGTGCCAGGCCAGCAGAAAAGGTTTGGAATACCTCATGCTGTGCCGTGGTCAAAAGAAAGTTGATACAACTTTGCAGTTCCATTTTGCAAATCACCTTTGTTTTATTTTCTTTTCAGAATTATTCGGCACCCAGAAAATAAGATTCCTTCACCACAACCAATCCCATATCTTCTCCTGGCGCTGCCGCTAAAATATACCTAACTGGTATAGCATTATAGCACAACCATATAGATAATGCCAGTATCTTTTATTTTTCTCCTAAAAT
This sequence comes from Candidatus Intestinimonas merdavium, assembly GCA_019115785.1. Taxonomy (GTDB): domain Bacteria; phylum Bacillota; class Clostridia; order Oscillospirales; family Oscillospiraceae; genus Intestinimonas; species Intestinimonas merdavium. The sequence continues at coordinate 4,948 of DXCX01000089.1, forward strand.
ATGCTCATTTGTTTATTTCTTTGTTCTTAACTTAAAATGTGCTCTTTCGTTCATTTATGATGAGGAATTTTAAGTTTTACAAACTATACTTACTCAAAATATTTTGTTGACAGAACTATATGGGAGTGCTATACTGTCACCGATAGGCAAGTTCCACAAATGATAGAACTTACAAGGATAGATTATCAACACTTTTGAAAGGAAGGTACCTATCATGATCGACTTTACCCTTGACTCCGTGCACCAGGAACTCCAGGACATGTACCGCAAGTTTGCCGAGGAGCGCGTCAAGCCTCTCGCCCACGAGATGGATGAAAAGGAGGTCTATGATCGCGGCCTGCTTAAGGAGATGCAGGATTGCGGTTTCTTCGGCATTCCCTTCTCTGAGGAATACGGCGGCGCCGGCGGTGATGTGCTCTCCTATGTGTTGTGCATGGAGGAGATGTCCAAGGTGGATGCCAGCACCGGCATCACCCTGTCCGTCCATACCTCTCTGTGCGCCTCCACCATTGAGGAGTTCGGCACCGAGGAGCAGAAGCAGAAGTGGCTGCGCCCCCTGGCCGACGGCTCTAAGATCGGCTGCTTTGGCCTGACTGAGCCCGGTGCTGGCTCTGACGTGGCCGGTGCCCGTACCGTAGCCGTGAAGGACGGCGACGAGTATGTCATCAACGGCGAGAAAATCTTCACCACCAACTCCGGCTTCGCCGATACCTTCCTGGTCTTTGCCCTCACCGACAAGTCGGTCCCCGCTCATAAGGGCATGTCTGCCTTCCTGGTGGACCGGAACACCCCCGGTGTCACCGTCACGCCCGACATTCCCCGTATGGGTATCCGTGCCGCCTCCAATGCCGCTGTGGTGTATGAGGACGTCCGCGTTCCCGCTGAGAATCTGCTGGGCGGTGTGGAAGGCAAGGGCTTCAAGATGGCTATGAAGGCTCTGGACGGCGGTCGTATCGGCATTGCCGCTCAGTCCGTGGGCATTGCCCAGGGCGCCATCAACGAGGCCATCAAGTATGACAAGGAGCGCGTCCAGTTTGGTAAGACCATCGCCTCCTTCCAGAACACCCAGTTCAAGCTGGCCGAGATGCAGACCAAGGTGGACGCCGCTCGTCTGATGACCTGGCGTGCCGCTGTGGCCAAGGACAAGGGCGAGGCCTACAACGTCTATGCCGCTATGGCCAAGCTGATGGCCTCCGATGTGGCCAATGAGGTCACCCGTGGCTGCGTGCAGCTGCTGGGCGGCTACGGCTACGCCCGTGAGTATACTGTGGAGCGCTTCATGCGCGATGCCAAGATCACCGAGATCTACGAGGGCACCAGCGAGGTCATGAAGATGGTCATCTCCGGTTCTCTGAACCTGAAGTAAGAACTTCTTCTCCTCCATCCGCAGGTCCCCGGGTTTGTCAAGTGATTTCAGCAGGTTTCTGTACTGCTGCTCGCTCCCTCCCTATCGGTCGCCGCAATGTGTCCGGGCGGACCCCACCGATGTCTCGCATCCTTGCTGCCCGGCTCAGAGACGCCCATTTCCAGCCCGAGTTCCCACACGCCGCTTTCACGGCACGCTCAGGCATGGGATCAACAAACAGCCGTCCCCCTCATGTGAAAGAGTGGGACGGCTGTTTGTTTTTCTATCGCAGTATCCTCTTTATGGTAATTCCCAGCCGACGCATCTTTTTGTAGAGCAGGCTCCGCTCCACACCCAGCTCCTGGGCCGCCGCCCGGACGTTCTGGTTATTCCGGCGCAGCGTCTGGCGGATCACCTCCGCCTCATAGGCATCCACCATGTCGGCCAGACGCCCACTCCCCGCTGACTGGGCTGTGGGCGCCCGGGAGGCCACCTTGGGAGGCAGATCCTCCACATCAATCAGTACCTTGTCGCAAGAGGCGTAGGCGCCGGCAATCACATTCTGAAGCTCCCGGACATTTCCCGGCCACGGATAGACTCTCAGGCAGCTTTTCACCCGGTCGGAGAGCATGATCTGAGTCTTGTACCGCCGGTTGAGCTCATTCAGATAGCAGCCCGCGTGGAGGATCACATCTCCAGGTCGGTCCCGGAGGGGGATCGTCTCAATGTTGATTACGGCCAGCCGATAATAGAGGTCCTCCCGGAAACGGCCCTGGGACATCATCTGCTGGAGATCCTGCCGGGTGGCCGCCACGATCCGCACATCCACCGGGATGGGGTTCTCTCCGCCCACCCGCTCCACCTTCTGGTCCTGCAAAACCCGCAGCAGCTTCACCTGTAATGGAAAGGGCATATCACCGATCTCATCCAAAAAAAGGGTGCCGCCGTTGGCCAGCTGGAATTTTCCCGGCTTTCCACCCTTCCGCGCCCCTGTGAATGCCCCCTCCTCATATCCAAAGAGCTCTGACTCCAACAGGTTGTCGGGGATAGCGCCGCAGTTGACCGCTACAAAGGGCCCGTTTCGGCGGTCGCTCTCCAGGTGGATGGCCTTGGCCACAACCTCCTTTCCGGTTCCTGTCTCCCCAGTAATCAAAACGGGGAAATCCGTCTTGGCCGCCTGTGCGCCCGCCCGCTTCAGCTCCAGCAATTTGGGGTCTTTTCCGATGAGGTCAGAAAAGCCGCTGGCGCTGGAGAGACTCTCCTGGTAGGCCTCTTTATAATACCGCAGCTCGGCCTCATGGATCTCCCGGGCTGTGTCCACCGCCCGCTGGCGGAACTTCATATGGGCCGCCGCGCCAATCAGCTCCCCTGTTTCATCAAAAATGCAAAACCGGTTGGCCACGGCGTATACCTCGGCCTCATCCCGGGTCTCTCCCTGTCCGTAGGGCTGGATATAGACACCACTGCCGCCGTCTCCCCGGTGCCTCCGCGCCAGGACATCGTACATAGAGGTGGTGGTAATCACTGAGCCAATGGGCTTCCCTACCACGTCCTCCCGGCGTTTGGCCAGAAAATCACAGTAGTTCTGGTTAATATCTGTGATAAGGCCGTTCCGGTCCACCACAATAAAGCCATCCTCCGTCTTATCCAAAAATTCCTCAAAGATCAGGCGGTATCTGTGATCCTCTGTCATGACAATCCCTCCCGGTCCCACATTCTTCTCTGGTTATAGCACAGCCCCGACAAAGTTGCAAGAATATTTGTGGAAATTTTGACTCATAATCGAATAATTGATACACATGTCATGCGGAACGTCGGGTTGGAGGCTCCATCGGAAGGGGTTAAGGAATAACGCATCTCCACTCACTGGACGGTTTTTGGTCACTTTTACACTTTTTTTATTGGTAGTACAAACTTGGCATGATTCTGGCATATGATTTGTATGAGACTATACCAATGGAATACACATCCGCCGTTTGAAAAGCAAGGAGGTATCTTTGATGCATTTAACAGAAGATCAACGCACCATTCAGCAGCTGGCCCGTGAGTTTGCCCAGAGCGAACTGGCGCCCATCGCTGCCCAGATCGACCAGGAGGAGCGCATCCCCAAGGAGATCATTGAAAAAATGGCGGAGATCGGCTTCACCGCCCTAAACGTGCCGGAGGCCTATGGCGGACCTGAACTGGACACCATGTGCAAGGTACTGGTAGTCTCAGAGCTTGCCAAGGAGTGTGCCAGCACGGCGGAGGTCATCGCCGTTCACACTCTGGTCAACGACATCTTCCTCAAGCATGGCACCGATGAGCAGAAGGAAAAATATCTCTCCGCCGCCGTGGCGGGAAAGATCGGCGCCTTCGCCCTCACCGAGGCAGGGGCCGGCTCCGACGCCGCCTCCGCCAAAACCAAGGCGGTGGTGGATGGGGATGACTATGTCATCAACGGCAGCAAATGCTTTATCTCCAATATGGGCCCCACGGAGGGAGACTATGTGGTGGTCATCGCCCTCACCGAGCCGGAGAAGGGCACCAAAGGGATGTCCGCCATCGTTGTGGACCGGGGGACTCCCGGATTCACCGTGGGTAAGCGAGAGGAAAAGCTGGGCATCCGCGGCGCGGATATTTCCGAGCTGATCTTCGAGGACTGCCGGGTACCCCGGAGCAACCTGATCGGCAAGGAGGGCGAGGGCTTCAAGATCGCCATGGCAGCCCTGGACGGGGGCCGGATCGGCATGGCAGCCCAGGGCCTGGGCATTGCCGATGCCGCCATTGAGGCCTCTATTAAGTATATGAAGGAGCGGGTACAGTTCGGCAAGCCCATCGCCAACCTCCAGGGCCTCCAGTGGTATCTGGCCGACATGGCCACCCGGACCGAAGCCGCCCGGGCCCTGGTGTATGAGGCGGCCTGCGCTGCCGACAGCGGGGAGCCCCTGTCCAAGCTGGCCGCCATGTGCAAGTACTACGCCTCCGAGAACGCCGTATGGGTCACCAACAAAGCCCTCCAGATCCACGGCGGCTACGGCTATATGCGGGACTATCCCATCGAGCGCATGTACCGGGATGCCCGGATCGTCCCCATCTACGAGGGCACCTCTGAGATCCAGAAGGTCGTCATCTCCAGAGAATTGCTCAAATAAAATTGGATGAGACAGAAAGGATGTGCACCATGGAAAAGATCGACCTAAATCAGCTCATAGGCATGAAGATGGAGCCCCGCTATCTGGAGTACAACTGGCGTGACGTGGCTCTCTACGCCCTGGCGGTGGGGGCCCACAAGGAAGACCTGATGTACTACTATGAAAAGTGTCTCAAGGCCATCCCCACCTATGGCGCCGTCCCCTACTGGGCCACCGTCAATGTTCGGCCCTATCAGTGGATGCCCCTCCCCGCCTCCATGCTGGCGGACGAGCTCATCAAGCCAACCATCGCCTTTCTGAATATGGACCACGAAATCATCATGCACCGGCCCATTGACCCCATCAAAGGCACCTTCCAGTGGCAGGACCAGATCGTGGATGTCTATGACCGGGGCGAGGGCAAGGGAGCCGTGGTCAAGACCAAAATCGACGTCCGGGATGAGGCCGGCAACCTGGTGTGCACCAACTACTCCACCACCTTCTTTCACGAGGCGGGCGGCTTTGGCGGCAAGCCCATGCCCAAAAGCCCCGTGGTCATCCCCGACCGCGACCCCGACTTTGCCCTGGATGACTACGTGACACCGGTACAAAATCTGTTCTACCGCCTCACCGGCGACACCAACCTCATCCATGTGGACCCGGAGTACGCCAAGAACATGAAGTTTGACCAGCCCATCGTACAGGGCCTGTGCTCCTTCGGCTTTGCCTGCCGCATGGCCATTGGCGCCCTCATCCCCGGTCAGCCGGAGCGCATGACCCGGATGGCTGCCCAGATGAGCAGTCCCCTCCTCCCCGGTACACCGGTACAGACCCAGATTTGGAAAATTGACGATGGTACAGCATACTTCCGTTTCATTGACAGGAACACCGGAAAGGCTGTTCTCAACCGCGGCGTTTTCCAGTGGACCTGAGTCAAATTTTGTCGTAAAAATTGGTGGGTCCATTCCGGTCGTCTTTTTACATTAAATAGTATTTTAAACAAATTGTTTTTCCACAAAACTACTTGAATCAGAAAGAAATATTAGATAAAATAAAAACTGACCCAAAAAATATTTACGTACAATATTACCAAAGTGTTATTGACTTTTAAAAAAAGATGCTATATCCTTTAGGCGGCAACTGATGTTGGAGTTATCCAAACCAACGCAACGGCAGTATCCGAAGGTGAAATTTGTGGGAGGTAATTTGTTATGAACAATCTGCTTCTGGAAGTGGAAAATGGGGTTGCCCTGCTGACCATCAACCGTCCCAAGGCTCTCAACGCGCTGAACAGCGAGACTCTGGCCGAGCTGAATACCTGTCTGGCTGAGCTGGAGAACAATGACGAAGTCAAGGTTGTCATTCTCACCGGCTCCGGCGAGAAGTCCTTTGTGGCCGGTGCGGACATTTCCGAAATGGTCAACGCCACTCCCGCCGAGGGCCGCAAGATGGGCCTGCTGGCTCGGGAGGCCTTTGGCCGTCTGGAGAACATGCCTCAAGTCACCATCGCCGCTGTCAATGGCTTTGCTCTGGGCGGTGGCTGTGAGATCTCCATGGCCTGCGACATCCGCGTCGCTTCTGACAATGCCAAGTTCGGCCAGCCCGAGTGCGGTCTGGGCATTCTGCCCGGCTTCGGCGGCACCCAGCGTCTGCCCCGTCTGGTGGGCAAGGGCCGTGCCAAGGAGCTTATCTTTACCTGTGACATGATCAGCGCCGACGATGCCTTCCGTATGGGGCTGGCCAATCATGTGGTTCCCCAGGCTGAGCTCATCGACTACTGCAAGGCGATGGCAGGCCGCATTATGAAGAATGGTCCTCTGGCCGTGGCTCTGGCCAAGCAGGCCATCAACACCGGCTCCGACACCGATCTGGACAGCGGCCTGAAGCTGGAGGCCAACCTGTTCGGTCTGAGCTTCTCTACCGCCGACAAGATGGAGGGCATGACCGCTTTCCTGGAGAAGCGCAAGGAGAAGCACTTCATCGGCAAGTAATCTGATACATCCGGCATACCGGTCCCTGTACAAATTCCAGGAAGCCGGTACATAGATCCCTGTAACCGTGCCCGGCCCGGAGCCTTCCGCCGAGAGGATACATCCGGGACCGGCCCTCCCCTTGGGGATGGCGGCCCGGTGTTCCTCGTTCAGGAGCTCCGGGCCGGACTTTTTTACCGTACAGACCGGTCGGAAGGTTGTTGGTCCCGTCCGCGTCTATACCATGGGGAATGGAAGGATCACGCAAATCCAAGAAATCCATTCTCCCCGCCGAAGCGGCCCCAAGCGCGTGGATGCGCCCATCTTCCACCACAGACTCATGGGGCTGATGTGAGCCCGCGCAGGGGCTCTATCCTACGGCGCTCTTTTCCTCCGGGCGCGGCTCCGCCCCGGACACGTTCCATATTGCTGAGACTGAGATAGAAAGGGGACTTTCCTTTGAACTGGGGAATCCTGATCCTATTTATTGCCATCATTCTGTTCGGTGTGCTGGCCTTCCGAGGCATCTCCGCACTGATCCTGGCTCCTCTGGTCACCTGTTTTGTGCTGATCTTCTCCCCCATCTTCGCGGGACAGAATATTGCCATCCTGGACGGTCTGAAGGCGCAGTTCATGCCTGCCGCGGCCAACTACGTCTCCAGCTATTTCCTGGTATTCTTCGTGGGCGCCATCTTCGGCGCCGTCTACCAGTTTACCGGCGCAGCCAAATCCATCGCCAAGTGGCTGGCCGGCATGTGCCAGGGTAAGTTCGTGGCCCCCATCATCATGTGCATCACCGGTCTGCTGACCTATGGCGGCATCTCCGGCTTTGTGGTCTTCTTCGTCATCTACCCCATCGCCCTCCAGATGTTCCGCTCCGCCAACCTGACCCGGCGCCTGATCCCCGCCGCCATCTCCGCCGGCTGCTGGACCTGGTCGATGTACGGCCCCGGCTCCCCCTCCATTCAGAACGTCATTCCCATCGAGATTCTGGGGACCAGCCCCACCGCCGCGCTGGTGCCCTCTCTGATCGCCACCGTGGCCTCCTTCGTGATGATCTTCGTGTGGCTGGAGTACCGTGCCCGCTCCTTCTCCAAGCGGGGCTACTACTTCCACGATGAGCGCATGAAAGCCCAGCTCTCCCCTGAGGAGCTCCGGGAGGACGACCCCAACGAGGTCCTGCCCAACCCCATTCTGGCCCTCATCCCTATCCTTGTGATCCTGGTCCTGTTCAACGCCCCCATCCTGCTCAAAGAGGACGGCACCCGCGGCGGCCTCCCCGTTGAGACCTCCGTGTTCGCCGGCGTGGTCCTGGCCGTCATCCTGTTCTTCCCCCGCATCGAGGGCGGCATCAATGGCTGGGTCAAGGTCTTCAACAAGGGCGCTGCTGACTCCGGCGTCTCCATCCTGAACACCGCCATCGTCGTGGGCTTCGGCGGCGTGGTCCAGAACACCCAGGGCTTCACCGACCTGGTGGCCAGCCTCCAGAAGCTGGACATGAACCCCCTGATCTTCGTGATGATCACCGTGGCCGTGTGCGCCGGCGCCTGCGGCTCCGCCTCCGGCGGTATGGGCGTGGCCTTCAACGCCCTGAAGGACGTCTACGCCTCTCTGGGCGCCAACTTCCAGTACGTCCACCGCATCGGCGCCATTGCCGCCGGTACGCTGGACACCCTGCCTCACCAGGGCGCTCAGATCACCCTGCTGGGCATCTGCAAATGCAACCACAAGGAGGCCTATTTCGACATCGCCATCACCCAGATCGCCATTCCTTTCATTACCTGCTTCCTCTTCATCGCCCTGGCTTCCATGGGTCTTTGATCTTCCATATTTGAAAGAGCATGAGACGGTTTTTATCGTCTCATGCTTTTTTATACAAATTTTTCCCAACAAAAATGTGCATATCTCCAAATTGACAGATCTGCTCCCCAGTGATATATTGTAACCACAATAGTTCTTATACAGAACTATTCTTATTAAAAATCATCCCATCCCTGCTTTTCATCCCCAACCATTTTTCCCACCACACGTATCAAACAACCGACAGTCACTGGAAAGGATGTGTCAACCATGAACTTTACCCTCACCCAGGACCAGCAGCAGATCCAGCAGCTTGCCCGCACCTTTGCGGAGAAGGAGCTTCTGCCTGGCGTTCGGGAGCGGGACGAAAAGAGCGAGTTTCCCCTGGAAGCCTTTCGGAAGCTGGGCAAGACCGGTATCTACGGACTTCCCTATTCCACCGAGGTAGGGGGACTGGGCGGCAGCTACCTGAGCTACATTCTGGCTGTGGAGGAGCTTTCCAAGGTGGATGCCTCCTTCGGTATCGCCTTTTCTGTGGATACCTCCCTCTACGGCGGCAGCATCATGAACTCCTCCGCCCCTGAGGCTATCAAAAAGAAATTCCTGGCCCCCATCACCTACGGCGAGAAGATTGGCTCCTTCGGCCTCACCGAGCATACCGCCGGCTCTGACGCCGGCGGCCAGCGCACCGTGGCCGTGAAGGATGGCGACAGCTATATTATCAACGGCTCCAAGTGCTTCAACACCAACGGCCCTCTGGCCGATTACACCGTGATCTACTGCCTCACCGACCCTGCTCTGGGTACCAAGGGCATGGCCGCCTTTGTGGTGGAAAAGGGCACCCCCGGCTTCACTGTGGGCAAGGTGGAGAACAAAATGGGCATCCGCTCCGCGCTTGTCTCCGACATGCACCTGGAGAACGTCCGTGTCCCCGCCGAGAACATGATCGCCCAGCCCGGTGAGGGCTTCAAGCTGGCCATGAAGACGCTGGACGGCGGCCGGATCGGCGTGGCCGCCCAGGGTCTGGGCATTGCCAAGGGCGCCTTTGAGATCACCCGGAAGTACATGATGGAGCGCGAGCAGTTCGGCAAGCCCATCTGCAAGCAGCAATACCTGGCCTTCAAGATGGCCGAGCTCCAGACCAAGATCCAGGCCGCTGAGCTTCTGCTCTACAAGGCCGCCACCTGTAAGGAGGAGGGCCAGCCCTACACCGTCCCCGCAGCCATGGCCAAGATGACCTGCACCAATGTGGCCATGGAGGTCACCACCGAGGCGGTCCAGCTCCTGGGCGGCAACGGCTATATGAAGGACTACCACGTGGAGCGCATGATGCGCGACGCCAAGATCACCCAGATCTACGAGGGCACCAACGAAATCCAGAAGCTTGTCATCAGCGGACAGCTCTTCCGCTGACACCCACCCTGTCCCTTCCTTTATTCTCTGCCTTCCCAACACATTTTTTCCCCGCATGGCGGCCGGACGTTCTGACCCATCGTCCGGCCGCCCCATCTGATCAAAAAATGCCGTTGCCTCCCGGGCCTATCAAACCCGGAATGGTAACGGCATTTCCTATCTTTACCGCATCGTCAGCCACATGATCCAGATCAGGGCAAGCACAAAGAGCGTCATACCGGGGTTCACCAGGAAGTGTCCCCAGACCTCTCCGTCGCCCCAGCGGGTCCTGGCGGCAAAGTCGGCCAACTCCGCGCGGCTGCGGAAAAAGGTCCAATAGAGGGCCCACAGCATGGAGGCCAGTACCAGCATGCCCAGCAGCAGATTGCCGGTCTCCCCCAGGAGGTCTGCCAGAGGGAGCAGTCCGGCGGAGATCACGTTCACCCCGGCGTGGAGGAGAATACAGCCCTTGAGGCTGCCGGTGCGGAGGCGGATGCCCCCCAACACCACGCCCACGGCAAAGGCGTAGAGCATCTGGTAGAGGTTCCCATGGACCAGAGCAAAGAGGAGGGCGGAGGCACACAGGGCAAAGCCGTCGCCCCAGGGCCGCAGACGCCGGAGCAGCATGCCCCGGAAGCACAGCTCCTCACACACCGGCGCCATCAGGCAGCTGTAAATCAGGTTGAAGGCCACGGGGAGATCCCCCATGGCGTCTATGGGATTGGGTATGGCCTCCCCCCGCAGCGTGGCCAGCCAGTCCATCAGGGCAAGGGTGAGCATATTAGCGATGTAAAGCCATCCCAGGGCCAGTAGCCACAGGCCCGCCCAGGTCCCGGCACTCAGATGGCGCCGCTCCAGCGCTCCGTCTTCGGACGGTATGGTCCACAGCACCAGCATGGCCGCCGGAAACCCCACCACGTAGGTGCCTCCGGCGGAGATAAGATAGAGGACCAAGGTGTTCTCCAGCAGGGCTGGGGCGGAGAGCCAAAGCATGTACTGCATCAAAAGCTGGACCCCGATGGGCAGGACCAGCATGACCAGCAGGGCCAGTCCCACCCGTGAGAAGGTCCGGCGGTACCGCCTGGCCTCCTCCCCAGCAAAAAATTCCCAGAGCTCCTCCATATGGGCGCTCCTCCTTTTCCAAAGCATAGGTAAAAGGCGGGCCCCGGCTCAAGCCGGGGCCCGCCGCGTATGGGACTATTGTATCACTTGATGACCTTGGTGTCCACTTCCTCGTGGAGCTTGGCGGCGAAATCGGCGCAGCTCATGGCGCCCAGGTCCTCGCCGGTGCGGTGACGGACAGAGACGCTCTGGTTTTCCATATCCCGGTCGCCCACCACCAGCATATAGGGGATCTTCTCCATGGTGGCCTCCCGGATCTTCTTGCCGATCTTCTCGCTGCGGTGGTCCACCTCCACCCGGAAGCCCTGGGCATCCAGCTGGGCGGCCACCTGGTCGGCGTACTCGGCGGCACGGTCGGTGACGGGCAGGACCTTCACCTGGACGGGGGCCAGCCAGGCGGGGAAGGCGCCGGCGAAGTGCTCGGTGATAACGCCGATAAAGCGCTCGATGGAGCCCAGCACCACACGGTGGAGCATAACGGGGCGGTGCTTCTGGCCGTCCTCACCGGTGTACTCCAGCTCGAAGCGCTCCGGCAGCTGGGAGTCCAGCTGGACGGTGCCGCACTGCCAGGTCCGGCCCAGGGAGTCAGCCAGGTGGAAGTCCAGCTTGGGGCCGTAGAAGGCGCCGTCGCCCTCGTTGACCTCGAAGTCCTTGCCCATTTCGGTGATGGCCTCTTTCAGGATGTCCTGGTTGCGCTCCCACTGCTCCACGGAGCCGATGTGGTCCTCCGGCATGGTGGAGAGCTCGATCTTGTAGGGCAGGCCAAAGACGGAATAGACCTCGTCAAAGAGCTTGACCACGTTCTTGATCTCGTCCTTGAGCTGGTCCTGGGTCATGAAGAGGTGGGCGTCGTCCTGGGTGAAGCAGCGCACACGGAACAGGCCGTGGAGGGCGCCGGAGAGCTCATGGCGGTGGACCAGGCCCAGCTCACCCACCCGCAGGGGCAGGTCCCGGTAGGAGTGGGGCTCGCTGGCGTAGACCATCATACCGCCGGGGCAGTTCATGGGCTTGACGGCGTAGTCCTCCCCGTCGATGACGGTGGTGTACATATTCTGCTTGTAGTGGTCCCAGTGGCCGGAGCGCTCCCACAGCCGGCGGTTGAGGATAATGGGGGTGGAGATCTCCACATAGCCGTAGCGCTTGTGAACCTGACGCCAGTAGTCAATGAGGGTGTTCTTGAGCACCATGCCCTTGGGGAGGAAGAAGGGGAAGCCGGGGCCCTCGTCGGTGAGCATGAAGAGGCCCAGCTCCTTGCCCAGCTTGCGGTGGTCCCGCTTCTTGGCCTCCTCGATGCGCTGGATGTAGGCGTCCAGCTCATCCTTTTTGGGGAAGGCGATGCCGTAGATGCGCTGGAGGGTCTCCCGATTGGAGTCGCCCCGCCAGTAGGCGGCGTTGCAGGCGGTGAGCTTGATGCCATTGCCCTTTACCCGGCCGGTGGAGTCCAGATGGGGGCCGGCGCACAGGTCGGTAAACTCGCCCTGCTTGTAGAAGGAGATGTGTGCGTCCTCCGGGAGGTCGTTGATGAGCTCCACCTTGAAGGGCTCCTCCTTCTCCTCCATGAACTTGAGCGCCTCGGCCCGGGGCAGCTCAAAGCGCTCCAGCTTCAGCTTCTCCTTGCAGATCTTCCGCATCTCGGCCTCGATCTGCTCCAGGTGCTCGGGAGTAAAGGCAAAGGGGGCGTCCATATCGTAGTACCAGCCCTCGTCGATGGAGGGGCCGATGGCCAGCTTCACCTCGGGCCACAGCCGCTTGACGGCCTGGGCCATGATGTGGGAGCAGGTGTGCCAGTAAGTCTGGCGGTACTCCGGGTTCTCAAAGCTAAACTCCTTGTTTTCTTCTGCCATGATAATTCCTCCTAGTATTCTGGGGCAGGCAACAAAAAAGCCCCACCCCTGATGTTGCTTCAGGGGTGAGACGAACAAGTCCCACGGTTCCACCCTGCTTGCATGAAGCGCGGAGGCGCCCGGCGTCGCGGAGGGCGCGCAGCGTGACATCATGCCGCTTGTGTCCCACTGTAACGGGAGGGTCCCGTCCCGGTTCTCTCCCGGGCGGCTCGGGAGTGGTACAGCCGCCGCCTGGCACAGGGCGCTTTCACCATGCGCGCCCCTCTCTGCGTGCCGCCTGAGCGGTTTCTTCTCCGTCGATGCCATTTTAACGGCTTTACTATATCACCAAAATCAGGCGGTGTCAAGGGGAGGGCTCGGGATCGAGGGCACGGTTTTTCGCGGAGAGGTACCGCTCCTCACAGGAGCGCTGGGCCCGGATCAAGATACTGTGTGCCCGGGCATATTCCCCCTCTTCCAGCGCGTCCACACAATCGGTGCAGGCGTTGAAGAGCGTATAATACAATTTCTGATACAGGTCGCCCATCTCTTTTCCTCCATAGTCATCTTATAAGCTATAATTCGATTATAAATACGAATAAATAATATGTCAAGATGGATTTCAATTATATGATTGGTTATGATTTTCACCTATTTTGCCTATGATTTTTCTAAAGGTGAGAATGATGAAACTGGATTATTCTGAGATCGGCAGAAGGATCGCCAAGAGGCGGAGACACTTAAAGCTAAAACAGGCCGAAGTGGAAGAGAAAGCAGATATTGGATATAAATATCTGTCCAATATTGAGCGCGGACTTTCCATCCCCTCCACCGAGGTCATCATGCGTCTGGCCCTGGCGCTGGACACCACGCCGGACGAATTTCTGGTGGGCACCGCCCGGGACACCGGGACCCGCTGGCGGGAGGTGGCCGAGCTGCTCCGGGACATGGACGACAAGCAGCTCACCCTGGCCGGGAGTCTCCTCACCTGGCTCCGGCAGCAGGCGCTTTAAAACGCAAAAAAGACGTGGAGCCGCGCAGGCTCCACGTCTTTTTGCTGTTTGGAAGGGCCGTGCTCAGGCGGCGTCGGCCTGGGCGGCGGCGATGCCGCCGAAGCCGGTATTCTCATCCTTGCTGCCGCCGTGGCCGTGGTTGAGCACCACGGCGGGGAAGGGGCCTTCCCCGGCGGGGAGGGTGACGATGGCCGGGATGGTCCGGCCGTTGGCCTCGATGCTCACCGTCTCGGCGGTGTAGGTAACCTCAGCGGCGGTCTCAGCGTCCGTCTCAGCGGCGGCGAGGAGCTGGTTGAGGTTCATCACGATCTGGGCCAGCTCCACCCGGGTCAGCTGGCCATAGGGGTTCAGATTGCCGTTCTCATCCCCGCTGAGGATGCCGACGTAGTAGCAGAACTCCATGCCATCCTTGAGCTCCCCGGTCAGGTCGCCCAGGTTGGGCGCGGCCTTGGTGGTGTCGGCGGCAAGCCCCTTGAGCTGGGCGTAGTCGGCCAGAATGGCGGCCACATAGGCCCGGTTGATCACCTGGCTGGGGTCAAACGCATCGGTGTCGGGCTTGATGTTGAAGAGGTAAATATCCTTGGCGGCCGCCCAGCGGATGGCGTCGGCATACCAGCCGTCTTCCTGGGGCAGAATGACGGGGATGCCCTCTTCAGGCCGGCCCTCCATGTTGTAGATGATCTGATAGATCTCCGCCCGGGTGACGGTGCCGGTGGGGTTGAAGAGATTGGCCTCGGTGCTGGTGGAGCCCATGATGCCGTTGTTGATGACGTAGTTCACGGCCTCGGCGTACCAGGCGGAGGGGTCCAGATCGGCCCACACCGTGGTCTCGGCGGGCTCCTCCGTCTCAGCGGGCTCCTCAGGGTTCTCGGCGGCCTGGTCCGCGTTCACGATGGTGATGCGGCCCTGGCCCTTGGGATCGGCATAGTCGGCGCTCACCACGCCCCCAAGCTCGTCCACAATATAGTTGATGAGCACCTGGTTGTCGATCATCACGCTGTCCTGGAGCAGCGTGTCGTCCTTGAACATCACAAAGCCGTCGCCGCCGCTCTTGAGCATGTAGTTGTGAGACGCCAGGGTGTAGGTCTTGCTCACGTCCAGGGGCTCGCCGCCCACCAGTACGTCCTTCACCCGGTACGCCCCGTCCACCTTCACGAACTCGCCCTCGTCGCTGAGCACCACAGAGGAGGGCACGGAGGCGTCAATGGTATAGCTCAGGCCGGACACCTGAAGGAAGCCGCCGTTCTCCTCGGGGTACAGGCGGGCGCCCATCTCCAGCGCGTCCAGAATGTCCTGCCCCGTGGTCTCCACCAGGCAGGCCTCATTGCCGAAGGGGTGGACGTTGATGATGTCCTCGTAGGTGATGTCCCCCGCCGCGATGTCGGCGCGCACGCCGCCGCCGTTCACAAAGGCCACATCCGCCCCGAGAAGCACCCGGTAGGCGTCGGCGCACAGGTCGCCCAGGTTGGTCTCCGCATTGCGCACCGCCCGCTCACCGGTGGCGGGGTCCAGGGTGGTGAGGTCCACATCGCTCTTGGCCACGACCTCCTGCAGCACACCGGCGAATTCCGCGTTCACCTGCGCCACATAGGCCGCCACCGTCTCGTCCTGCTTCTCATAACCGCTCACCAGCTCGGCGGTGATGTCTCCGGTAGCCGTGTCAATGACCACCTTGCCGATGTTGGCCAGCTTCGTGCCCGTCTGGGCCAGCACCACGTCCTCCCCGTCCTTGTTCTGCACGGTCTCGTCGTAGCTCTCGTGGGAGTGCCCGTCGATGAACACGTCGATGCCCGTGGTGTTGGCGATCACGCTCTTGGAGGTCCACACGTCCGTGGAGCCCTCGTTGCCCAGATGTCCCAGGGCCACCACATAGTCGGCCCCCTCCGCCACAGCGGCGTCCACCGCCTTCTGCACCGCGGCGTACAGGTCAGCCCCCTCATTGCCCTGGCTGAAGCTGTAAATGTAGTTCCCGTTCCCGTCCTGGAAGTAGGTGGGCGTGGACTTGGTGAAGGACTCCGGCGTGTCGATGCCCACGTACCCCACGCGCACATCCCCGTAGTCCACCACCTGATAGGCATCCAGAACCGGATTCCCCTCCAGGTCGGTGAAGTTGCAGCACAGGTAGGTGTACGCCGCCTGCTCCTTCGCCAGCGTCAGGAAGTTCTCCATCCCGTAGTCGAACTCGTGGTTGCCCGGAATGGCCAGGTCATACCCCACCTCGTTCATGATGTCCACGATGTACGACCCCTTGGAAAGCGTCCCGATGGGGCCTCCCTGGATGGCGTCCCCCGCGTCCACCAGGGTCACGTTCTCCGCCCCGTACTGGGCCTCCATCTCCCCCTTGTAGGCCGCCACGCCGGCATAGCCCACGTTGGTCACCGCCCCGCTCGCCTCATCCGTCACGGGGTCGATCCCACAGTGTACATCGTTGGTGTGCAGGATCACGATCTTGCCGGTTTCGCTCCCTTCTGCCGCCAGCGCGGGCGCCGCCAGGCCCATTACCATGGCTGCCGTCAGTACCAGCGAGAGCACTTTCTTCTTCATGTTCCCATTTTCCACCTTTC
>DXCX01000090.1 GCA_019115785.1 Candidatus Intestinimonas merdavium
CTTCATGATCTTCACGCCATAGGCGGCGGAGGCCATGCCGCCCTCCTGGTCGGAGCCGCCCCGGCCGAAGATGATGGCGTCGTCCTCGTAGCCCTTGTAGGGGTCGGCCTCCCAGTTGTCGATGTTGCCGATGCCCACGGTGTCGATGTGGGAGTCGATGGCGATGATCTTGTCGCCCTCGCCCATCCAGCCGATGACGTTGCCCAGGCCGTCCACCTCCACCTGGTCGTAGCCCAGCTTCTCCATCTCGGCCTTGATGCAGGCGACGACCTCCTTCTCCTCACAGCTCTCGCTGGGGTGGGAGATCATGTCCCGGAGAAAACGGCTCATGTCGGCGCGATAGCCCTCGGCGGCTGCCTTGATCTTGTCAAAATCCATGTCAATGCCCTCCATGATTCATTATTTGATCCATCCGTCAAAAAAGCGCTCTTTTAATAGGCGTGCTGGGGGGAGTCGGTGGTGGGGTACTCGCCGTCCCAGATGACCCGGCGGAACTTCAGCGGGTCGGTGTTGCCCTCGGTGGAGAACATCAGCACCTGGCTGAAGCGGTCCAGCTCCAGCTTTTCCCGGAGCTCCTTGTAGGTGTCGTCGCACATGATGGCGTCCAGGCAGCCCATGCCCACGGCGCCGGACTCGCCGGAGATGACCACCGGGTCCCCCTTCACGGGCACGCCCAGCATCCGCATGCCCTTGGCGCTCACCAAGTCGGGGCAGGAGACAAAGGCGCTCACATGGTTGCGCAGGATGTCCCAGGAGAGGGTGTTGGGCTCGCCGCAGGCCAGGCCGGCCATGATGGTCTGGAGGTCGCCGGTGACGATGCGGGGCTTGCCGTCCCCGGCCAGGGCGCCCTGGTAGAGGCAGTCGGCGGCCCGGGCCTCCATGACCACGAACTTGGGGGGATCGTTGGGATAGAGGTTGGTGAAGTAGCCCACCACGGCGCCGGCCAGGGAGCCCACGCCGGCCTGGACGAAGACGTGGGTGGGCCGGTTGACCCCGATCTGCCGGAGCTGGTCGGCACACTCGTTGGCCATGGTGCCGTAGCCCTGCATGATCCAGGAGGGGATCTCCTCATAGCCCTCCCAGGCGGTGTCCTGGACGATGACGCCGTGCTCGGTGGCCTCGGCCTCGGCGGCGGCCATGCGCACGCAGTCGTCGTAGTTGACGTCCTCGATGGTGACCTGGGCCCCCTCCCTGGCGATGTTGTCGTACCGGGACTGGCTGGAGCCCTTGGGCATGTGGACCACCGCCTTCTGGCCCAGCTTGTTGGCCGCCCAGGCCACCCCCCGGCCGTGGTTGCCGTCGGTGGCGGTGAAGAAGGTGGCCTGGCCGAACTCCTTCCGGAAGGCCTCGCTGGTGAGGTAGTCGTAGGTCATCTCGGAGACGTCCCGGCCCATCTCCTTGGCGATGTACTTGGCCATGGCGAAGGAGCCGCCCAGCACCTTGAAGGCGTTGAGCCCGAAGCGGTAGGACTCATCCTTCACATAGACCCCGCCCAGCCCCAGGTACTTGGCCATGCCGTCCAGCCGGGCCAGGGGGGTGATGGAGTACTGGGGGAAGCTGCTGTGGAAAAACCGCGCCTTGGCCACGTTGCTCAGGGACATGATGGCGAGGTTCTTGTCCTCGCTTTTGGGCATGTGGTTGTCCGTCCACTTGATGGGGTCTTTCATCCCGTTTTCGCCTCCAAAATGTTTTAGAGCGTTCCATACTTTTTGTCTGATTCTGCATACATCATACCACGGTTCCGGACATTGTCAAGGGGTGAAAACAAAATATTTTTCAAGTTTCCTAAAAATTTGTTAGGTACCCTGACAGCCCTTGCGGGGAGCGGGTTTTTTCCCCCTCCGCCTGGAAAAAACTGCCCCCGCGGTGCCGGGGCACAGCGGGGGCGGGCGGTCAGGTTTTGGCGGGCTTGTAGAAGGTGTTCTCCATGGGCAGCCGGGTGCGCAGCACGTGGTCCATGGCGTAGTAGGCCCCCTGGACGGCGGGGGCGGTGGGGATGGTGGCGATCTCCCCGATGCCCTTGGCGCCATAGGCGAAGGGGAGCAGCTCCTCCTTCTCCACATAGATGGCGTGGATGTCGGGGATCTGGTGGGCCCGCATGAGGCCCAGGGTGCCGAACCTGGCCTGGGGGACGCAGTCCTTGAGGGGGAAGTCCTCGGTGAGGGCGTAGCCCAGGCCCATGAGGACGCCGCCCTCGATCTGGCCCTGGATGGAGGTGGGGTTGACCACCTTGCCCGAGTCGTGGGCGGCCCAGACCTCCCGCACCTTTCCGGCGTCGTCCAGGATGACCACATGGGTGGCGAAGCCGTAGGCCACATGGCTCTTGGGGTTGGGCTTGTCGGCGCCCAGCTTGTCGGTGGGGTCGAAGAACTCGGCAAAATACGCCTTCCCCTCCAGGGCGGCAAGGTCGCCCCCGGCGGCGTCCAGGTCCTTTTTGAGGTCGGCGGCGGCCATGCGCACCGCCTCGCCGGTGAGGAGGGTCTGGCGGGAGCCGGAGGTGGTGCCCGAGTCGGGGGCCACCTCGGAGTTGGCCCCCATGTTGCGCATCCGGCTCAGGCCCAGGCCCAGGGTCTCCCCCAGCACCTGGAGGAAGATGGTGGCGCAGCCCTGGCCGATGTCGGAGGCGGCGGCGTAGAGCTCCACCACCCCGTCCCGCACGGCCAGCCTGCACCGGCCCTTGTCGGGGAGGCCCACCCCCACGCCGGAGTTTTTCATGGCGCAGGCGATGCCCGCCCGGCCGGGGTGGGACTCATAGGCCTCCTTCACCGCCAGCAGGGTCTCCTTGAGGGCGGTGGAGGGGTCGGCGATCTGGCCGTTGGGGAGGACCTTCCCCGGCTCGATGGCGTTGCGGTAGCGGATCTCCCAGGGGGAGATGCCCACCTTCTCGGCCAGCAGGTTGATGTTGGACTCCAGGGCAAACTCGCTCTGGCACACGCCGAAGCCCCGGAAGGCGCCGGCGTGGGGATTGTTGGTGTAGTAGCCAAAGCCCCGGATGTCGGTATTCTGGTAGCAGTAGGGGCCTACCGAGTGGGTGCAGGCCCGCTCCAGCACCGGGCCGCACAGGGAGGCGTAGGCGCCGGTGTCGAAGTAGATCTCGCAGTCCAGGCCGGTGAAGATGCCGTTTTCATCGCAGCCCAGGGTGAAGGTCCCCTCCATATAATGGCGCTTGGGGTGGAAATGGATGGACTCCTGCCGGGAGAACTTCACCTTCACCGGGCGGCCCACCTTCAGGGCGGCCAATACGGCGATGTGCTGGGCGGAGACGTCCTCCTTGCCGCCGAAGCCGCCCCCCACCAGCTTGTTCTCCACCACGATGCGCTCCGGGTCCCAGCCCAGCATGATGGAGATCTCCTTCCGGGTGTCGTAGACCCCCTGGTCGGAGGTGTACACCTTCACCCCGTCCTTGTAGGGGAAGGCCAGGGCGCACTCCGGCTCCAGGAAGGCGTGCTCGGTGAAGGGGGTGGTGTAGCGCTGGGTGACCACGTACTTGGATTTGGCCAGGGCGGCCTTGGCGTCCCCCCGGGTGACGTGCCGGGACTGGCACAGGTTGCCGCCCGGGTGGAGCTTGGGGGCGTCGGGGGCCATGGCCTCCTGGATGTTCCGCACCGGCTCCAGGGGCTCATAGTCGATCTTGACCAGCTCCTTGGCCTTTTCGAGGATGTCCTCCGTCTCGGCCACCACCAGGCAGATGGCGTCCCCCACGCAGCGGGTGATGTCCCCCTTGGCGATCATCACGTCCCAGTCCTGCTGGAGGTGGCCCACCTTGTTGTGGGGCACGTCCTCGGCGGTGAGGACGGCCAGCACCCCGGGGAGGGCCAGGGCGGCGGAGGGGTCAATGTCCAGCACCCGGGCCCGGGGGTACCGGGAGCGGACGGCGGAGGCGTGGACCATGCCCTCCATGCGCACGTCGTCCACATACTCCCCCTGGCCCAGGACCTTGTCCCGGACGTCGGTGCGGAAGGCGGGAACCCCCACGCCGTAGGTCTCCCCCCGCTCCAGGGCGGGGTCTGCCTGGGCCTCCCCCCGGAGGATGGCCCCGGCCAAGGTGATGCCCTCGATGATCTTCTTGTAGCCGGTGCAGCGGCAGACGTTGCCCCGGATGGCCTGCTTGATCTGGTCCTCGGTGGGGTCGGGCACCTGGTCCAGCAGGGCCTTGCCCGACATGACCATGCCGGGGATGCAGAAGCCGCACTGGACGGCCCCCACCTTGCCGAAGGCGTAGACGAAGGCCTCCTGCTCGGCCTGGGTGAGGCCCTCCACGGTGAGGATGGTCTTCCCCACCGCCTTTTTGGTGGTGAGGACGCAGGAGCGCACCGCCTTGCCGTCCACCACGATGGTGCAGGTGCCGCAGGCCCCCTCGCTGCACCCGTCCTTCACCGACGTAAGGCCCAGGTCGTCCCGGAGGTAGCGGAGAAGGGGCTTCTCCTCCGCCGTCTCCCGCGGGACGCCGTTGACTGTAAAGCTGTATATCTCGGCCATGATCCATTCCTCCTGTCGGGGGTGTTTATGCCCCGGCGAAGCGCCTTGCCCGCCGGGAGTAGAGCTTGACCAGCTGACCCACCGCCAGGGCGGACACCAGGGTGCCCACCCCCACGCCGTTGAGCCGGCCGAAGGCGATCCAGGCGATGACCGCCGCGATGAGGGTGAGGGTGCAGTCAAAGGCCACCTTCACGTTGCCGAACTCCCAGCCCCCCTTGGCGGCCAGGGTCTTGACGATGCCCTCCCCGGGGAGGATGGTCACGTTGGCCAGCACCTCCAGGGTGATGCCCAGGGCCATGATGGGACAGCCCAGGACCAGGTAGAGGACCTTCAGGGAGAGGGGCCCGTTGAGCTGGGTGGGGATGAGTGCCAGCCACAGGTCGATGCACAGGCTGAAGACGAAGGTGGCCGGGATCTGGAGCCACTGCATCCAGCCAAAGCGCCGGGTGAGGAACACGTCCGCCGCCAGAAAGAACATGTTGCAGGCGAAGGTGTAGAGCCCGGCGGAGACGCCGGTGGACAGATAGAGCACGAAGGACACGCTGGACAGGGGCGAGGTGCCCAGGGCGGAGCGGGAGAGGAAGGCGATCCCCATCGCGCATATCAGTACACCCAACAGAAAGATCCCATACCGCTTGAGGGTCGCCTTCTCCCGCATTTCCCATTCCTCTTTTCCTTATTTCACCAGGTAGCTGTAATCCTGCCGCACGGCCTGGATGAGGGCCCGGAGGTCCTCGGGCAGGCCGCAGGCGGCGTCGGCGGTGTCGTACTCCGCCGTCTGCCCGTCCAGGCGGACCAGGCTCTTTGTGCCCTCCAGGGGCAGGAAGCCCTCATTCTCGCTGTTTTCAAAGTCCTCTTTGCTCCAGAAGAGGGTGAACTTGTCCTTGTAGGGCCGGCTCTCGTAGGGGCAGAAGGTGCCGCAGTTGCCGCACTCGTTGCACATGCCGTCCACGTGGACGATCTGCCGCTGCCGCTTGCCGGGCACCGCCACGGCCACGTTGGCCCGGTTGGGGCACACGTCGGCGCACACCTCGCACACCGTGGGGCAGCCCAGGCAGCGGGTGTCGGCGCGGGAATCGCAGTCGGCGCACAGATCCCCCTTCTTGCCCAGCGGCTTGTTGTAGTCCGGGTTGATATTCCGGTCGGTATACTTGTCCAGCTCCAGGTCCACGATGGCCTGGGCGGCCTTGGCGGCGTCGGCGATGGCCTCCACCACGGTGGCGGGGCCCCTCCGGGCGTCGCCCACGGCGTAGACGCCGGCAACGCCGGTGGCCATGTCCTCGTCCACCACCGGGCGGCCCTTCCTGTCCAGGGCCACCCCGCTCTGGGTGAAGGGGGCCTCCTCCACGTGCTCGCCCACGGCGGTGATGACGGCGGTGGCGGGGACCTCCACCGTCTTGCCGGTGGCCACGGGGGAGCGGCGGCCGGAGGCGTCGGGGGCGCCCAGCTCCATGACCGAGCAGGTGAGGACGCCGTCCTTCACCCCCACGGGGGCCAGGAGCTCCATAAACTCCACCCCGTCCATGAGGGCCAGGGCCAGCTCCTCCTCGTCGGCGGGCATGTACCGCTTGGTGCGGCGGTAGACCAGCCGGACCCGCTCCACGCCGGGGAGGCGCTTGGCCGCCCGGGCGGCGTCCATGGCGGTGTTGCCGCCGCCGATGACCACCACGTCGGTCCCCAGCTTCAGGCTGCCGGGGTCCTTCTTGGCCCGCTCCAGGAAGGAGATGACGTTGAGCTCCTCGCCGTAGTCCAGGCCGGCGGCGCCCGGCTTCCAGGCGCCGGTGGCGAAGATGACGTGGGTGAAGCCCTTGGCCCTCAGCTCGTCGGCGGACTTCACCTCCACCCCCAGCTCAAACTTGGCCCCATAGGCCTTGCAGAGGGCCACGTCCCTGTCGATGGCCTCCCTGCCGATGCGGAACTCGGGGATGACGTGGCGGACGATGCCGCCCAGGTCGTCCTTGCGCTCAAAGACGGTGACGGCCACCCCGGCCCGGGAGAGGAAGAAGGCGGCGGCGAGGCCGGCGGGGCCGCCGCCCACCACGGCCACATGCTTGCCCGCCGCGGGGGCGGGGGCCTTCAGGGTGGGGAGCAGCTCGTCGTAGCCCCCCTGGGCGGCCTGGAGCTTCACCTTCCGGATGCGCACCGACTCCTCGTAGTAGTTGCGCATACACTTGTCGGCGCAGTGGTGGGGGCAGATGGTGCCGGTGATGAAGGGGAGGGCGTTGCGGCGGGTGATGATCTCCAGGGCCTCCCGGTACTTGCCCTGGCTGGTGGCCATGAGGTAGGCGGGGATGTCCTGCTCGATGGGGCAGCCGCTGCGGCAGGGGGCGGAGAAGCAGTCTATGAGGGGGACCTTCTTGGGCATCTTCCGGTTGGGCAGGGGCTTGATGGGCTTGCGGTAGAGGGGGCTCTCCCCCACTCCGTCGGCCAGGGCGGTGACGGCGGAGACGTCCACCCCCTGGAAGGGGGAACTGCCGCAGTCCATGAGGAGCTCTCCCATCTGGCTCATGCGCTGGTAGCCGCCGGGCTTGAGGATGGTGGTGGCCATGGTGATGGGCCAGATGCCGGCGGAGAAGAGGTCCTGGATGTTGTGGAGGTCGGCGCCGCCGGAGTAGGAGATGCGCAGCCTGCCGCCGAACTCCCGGGCCACCTTCTGGGCCAGGGAGATGGTGAGGGGGAAGAGGGACCGGCCGGACATGTACATCTCCTGGCTGGGCAGCTCCCCGGCGGCCACATCCACGGGGAAGGTGTTGGTGAGCTTCACGCCGAACTCCAGGCCCCGCTGGGCGCACAGGTCCATGAGGCGGCGGAACATGGGCACGGCGTCGGCCCACTGGAGGTCCTCCAGGAAGTGGTGGTCGTCGAAGACGATGTAGTCAAAGCCCAGGGCGTCCAGCCGCTGCCGGGCGAACTCGTAGCCCAGGAGGGTGGGGTTGCACTTGACGTAGGTGTTGAGGCCCTTCTCGGTGATGAGGTAGGTGGCGATGCGCTCGATCTCGTCGGGGGGGCAGCCGTGG
>DXCX01000091.1 GCA_019115785.1 Candidatus Intestinimonas merdavium
GTCCACTGGGAACAGTGCCGCGGACGGGTTGAGGATGCGGATCTGCCAGGAGATGATCTCCAGCTCCGCCTGGGACACCATGTCGATTTTAGTCAGAACCACGAAATCCGCCTGAGTGAGCATGGGGCCAAGCTGCCCCGGCGCCCTGCAGCTGGCGGTGCAGTCCAGCACACAGCCAGCTGCCATGTGCTCTGTGGCCGGGGAGCAGCGGTGGCACAGTCCGGCCGTTTCAATGACCAGGGCGTCCCGCTCCAGACGGTCCGCCCACCCCCACAGCTCCGGCAGGTTGGAGACCAGGAAGTGGTCCGGGCAGATATCTCCGCTCAAACCGGTGACACAGGGAAGCCCCAGGTTTTGAAAGACAGCAGCGTCCCCGGTTTTCAGACAGTCGATCTTGCACACGCAGGGCGCCATACCGCCGCGGGCCAGCAGAGGAAGCAGACTTTTCAGAACAGACGTCTTTCCCACGGCGGAAGCGCCGGAGAAAAGGAGCACTTGACGCGGCATCGTGAACCTCCAATCTTGGAATTCGATTGATTAGCCATAGCTTACCACAGGAGATGCAGGATTGTCAGTATCAAATGAGACTGGCCGGCAAGCTTTTTTTCTTGACTTACGGCGGGGTTTCAGAGTAGAATATAGCAGTAGGTTAGCGATGGCTAACCAAGGGGGGCGTGATCTGGAGCGAATGATCATACAGGAAAAACTGGCATCGTCACCCTTTTTGGCGGGCGCATCCCTACCGCTGGAGCAGGTGACCTCAAAGAGGTTCCGTGCGGGCCAGATCATCAGCGACAAGCCGAGCGGCGTTTCATCCGTGGGGATGATCGTGTCCGGACGGGTGGAGGTCTATTCCGTGGCACTGGATGGAAAGGATGTGCAGCTCAATGCCCTGACTGCGGGGGAGTGTTTTGGCGTCTGTAATCTGATGGCCAGCGCCGAGCTGGAAACGGTCTTGCGATGCGGGGAAGAGACAGAAGTCCTATATATTCCTAAGGCGGTCCTACTCTCCTGTATGGAGCAGGATGCAGGACTTGCCATGCGCTATGCGGCCCTGTGCAACTGGAAGGTCCAGTTTCTGCTCCGGCGCATCGAGCTGCTTACGATGCAGTCCTGCCGAGGCCGGCTCATTGCCCATCTCCTGGAGCAGCAGGATGAGAAGGGCGTGGTAAGGCTCGCCGGGTCCCGGGAGGATCTGGCCCGCCGTCTGGGGGTCAGCCGGGCCGCCCTTTTCCGGGAGCTGTCCGCGCTCCAGTCCATGGGAGCGGCCGCAGTGGACGGAAATTCCATTCGGATCCAGGACCGCCCGTTGCTGGAAGAACTGCTCTAGCACCCCTCCGACACAAAATGATGAACATTTAGAAAGGAACAACGGTATGAAAAAATTGCTCTCTCTGCTCTGTGTCCTGTCCCTGTCTGCCGCGCTGCTGGCAGGCTGCTCCACCGCCGGGGATGCCGGCACCTCGGAAACGCCCGGTTCGAGCAGCACGCCATCCGACGTGACAGAGATGGCCGATCCGATCGACGTCAACGTGATGGCCCTGAAGGGCCCCACCGCAATGGGCATGGTGGAGTTCATGAATGAAGCGGACAGTGGAACGATCACAGACAACAACTATCACTTTAATATCACCGCCGCCACCGATGAGGTGTCTGCCGCCCTGGCGCAGGGGACCACGGATATCGCCGCCGTCCCCGCCAACCTGGCTTCTGTCCTTTACAACAACACCGAGGGCGGCGTGCAGGTGCTGGCCATCAATACGCTGGGCGTGCTTTACATTGTGGAGAGCGGAGACACGGTACACTCCGTGGAGGACCTCCGGGGCAAGACCATTTACGCCAGCGGCAAGGGAAACACACCGGAGGCCGCCCTGAATTATGTGCTGACCCAGAACGGTATCGACCCCTCCGCGGATGTGACCATTGAGTGGAAAAGCGAGCAGGCCGAGTGCCTTTCCGCCCTGATGGCGGAGGAGAACGCCATCGCCATGCTGCCCCAGCCCTTTGTCACCACCGCCCAGGCCCAGAGCGAGAACCTGCGGGTGGCTCTGGATCTGACGGAGGAGTGGGACGCCCTTCAGGCTGACAGCGAGACGCCCTCCACCCTGGTCACCGGCGTGGTGGTGGCCCGGACCGCCTTTGCAGAGGAGCATCCGGAGGTGGTATCCGCCTTCCTGGACCGCTATCAGGAGTAGGTGGACTATGTCAACTCCAACGTGGAGGAGGCCGCCCAGCTGGTGGGCCAGTATGAGATCGTCACCGCCGAGGTGGCTCAGAAGGCCCTGCCGGAGTGCAACATCGTCTTCATTGAGGGGGACGAGATGAAGGAGAAGCTGTCCGGCTACCTGTCGGTCCTGTTTGAGCAGAATCCTCAGTCCGTGGGCGGCGCCCTGCCTGACGACGCCTTCTACTTCAGCCGCTGACTTCCATGAAAGGCCGCCGAACCATACGGGCCTGGGCTGTACTCTTCTGGCTGCTCCTGTGGCAGGCGGGTGCCATGGCCATTGATCAGCGCATCATCCTGGTCTCCCCGCTCACTGTGCTTGCGCGGCTGACGGAACTGGTTCCCACGCTGGATTTTTGGGGCGCCATCGGGTATTCCCTGGTGCGCATCACAGCGGGTTTCCTGCTGGGAGTAGCAGCCGGGACCCTGCTGGCGGCTCTGTCCGCCCGGTTCCGCCGGGTGGAGGAGCTGCTGTCGCCAGCCCTCCTGGCCATCAAGTCCATTCCGGTGGCCTCCTTCATCATCCTGGCCCTGATCCTGTTCTCCTCCCGGAACCTGGCGGTGCTGATCTCCTTCCTGATCGTCCTGCCGGTGCTGTATACCAACATCTTAGGCGGTATCCGGGCCGCTGATCTGCAGCTGCTGGAGATGGCACGGGTGTTCCGCATCCCAGCGGCGAGGCGTATCCGCTATGTGTATCTGCCCCAGGTGCTCCCGTACTTTCGGTCGGCCTGCGACTCCGCCCTGGGGCTGTGCTGGAAGTCCGGCATCGCCGCCGAGGTCATCGGGATGCCCGACGGCTCCATCGGCGAGCAGCTCCAGCAGGCTAAGATCTATCTGAACACGCCGGATCTGTTTGCCTGGACGCTGGTGATCGTGCTGGTGAGCCTGGTATTTGAAAAGGTCTTCCTGGCTCTGTTGAAGTGGGGAGAACGTGCCTTGGAAAGGATGTGAGCCATGCAGGATATTGTGATTCGGGGCCTGAGCAAGGCCTTTGACGGGAAACAAGTCCTCCGGGACTTTTCCGCTGTTCTGCCGGCAGGACAGGTCACCGGACTGATGGCCCCCTCTGGGGCGGGTAAGACGACCCTGCTGCGGATTCTTATGGGGCTGGAGATGCCGGACCGTGAAACCATCACAGGATTACAGGGCCTGCGCCTGAGCGCGGTGTTCCAGGAGGACCGGCTGTG
>DXCX01000092.1 GCA_019115785.1 Candidatus Intestinimonas merdavium
CATGTGCGTCGGAAAAAACACTGCTCAGCCTGCAAGCGTGCGAGCAAAGCGAGTGCGACGCCGCAGGCTGCATCCCTTCGAGCACGTGCTTGCACGTGCGAGAGAGCCTGTCGACTTTGTCGACAGGCTCAGGGCGCCGCTGTGCGCCAGCGGCGTCCCATGGGTGATAAGACTTCCTTTGCGCCGGATTCCCTTCCAAAAAAGCAGGATTCAACGGGCCGGCAAAAGATCCGGCAGAAAGAGCTCCGGCATGGCGTTCCGCAGCACAGCGGTGACCTGGGGCAGCACCGTCTCCAGCGCATAGCGGCCGGAGGCGGCATAGGCCGCCCGGCCCAGCCGCTCCCGCTCCGCCCCGTCCGCCAACAGTCGGTTGACCGCGGTGGCAAAGGCCGCCCCATCTCCGTCCGGGTAGAGGAGCCCGGCTCCGCCCTCCAGCAGGTCACGGTGGCCCTTGACGTCGGTGGCCACGATGGGCAGGCCCGCCCGCATGGCCTCCATGATATTGAAGGGCAATCCCTCACTGTGGCTGGCCGAGACAGCGCAGTCCGCTGCCCTCAGGCAGGCGGGAATATTGGACACCTGTCCCGGAAAACGGACCCGGTCCGCCACCCCCAGCTCCCGTGCCAGGGCACGGCACTCCTCCAGGCAGGCTCCCTCCCCCGGCAGCAGCAGCCATACCTGTTTTGGCAGAGCGGCCAGCCCCCGCAGGAGCAGCGCCTGGTTCTTACGCTTAGAGAACTCCGCCGGATAGATCAGGAGAAAGGCCTCCGGCGGGATCTTCCACTCCCGCCGCAGCGCGGCCCCCGCCTCCGGCGGCACGTCGTCGATCCGACCATAGGCCACCCCCACCCCGGGGATGTTGGCCAGCCGGCCCCCCAGCCGGTACCGCCGGGCGATCTCCTGGTCAGACTGGTTCATGGTGAGGAGCAGGTCTGTGCAGGGGGCGGTGAGTCGTTCGGCATTCAAGAGGATATTGCGCTTGACAAAGGGCGTCCCCTCATCAAATAAGTACCCGTGGACCATATTCACCACTCTGGGCCGCTCCCGCCGCCGCAGAAGGGGCAGGCGGGTGAAGAAGGCGGCCAGCGCGGTGTGGGTCACCACCAGATCGTACTCCTCCTCCTCCATTCTATGTCCCAGCAGACGGGCACAGCGGAAGTTGGAGGGGGCCGTCATGCGCTTGGCAAAGGGGAGGGAGAAACAGGAGTCCGCCTCAGGCACCCCGGCGGGCTCTCCCCCAGCACCCACATGGACCTCCCACCCCTCCCCACGGAACCAGTTGAGATAGGGGCGGTGGAAATTACGGATATGGGAGTATGTAGAGGCGGTATAGAGCACCTTGCGCATATCGGGGACCTCCTGAGGGCGTTCCATCCATAATGTTCCCCTATTCTATCACACTTTTGACAACCTGAACAGTGGAAATCCCTCCGGTCAACGGAATAAAAAAGGACCGCCCCCCGAATAACCGGGGGGCGGTCCTGCCCAACTCCATTCAATGGAATCAGGGGTTCACCAATTACACGTACAGAGCGCTGCTGTTGTCAGTAGCGGCAGTGACGTCGCGATGGTTGTCGTTGTAGTAGGCGCCAGCAGCAGTCATCTTAAACTGGTCAACGGTGGCATCCCACTTGAAGGTGCTGCCGACCAGCTCCTTCGCATCGTCGAGAGCGGAGCCGTCCTTGGCAACAAAGTTGCCAAAGGTGCCGTTCACAGTAGCGGTGGTGCCGAAGACCACGGTGCACTTGCCACCCTCATCAACGCCCAGGTTGTTCAGGCCCGTAACGGTGCCGTTGAAGATCAGGGTCACATCAGCTTTGTCATCCACATTGGCGTTGTGGATGGTCACCTTGCCGTTGTAGGTATTGCTGGTGCTGATGGTGCCGGTCAGAGTCACCTCGGAGGTGGCGCTGGTACCGGCGGTGACAGTGCCGCCAGTGGCGTCGTTGTCCACGGAACCGTTCACGGTGGGCACATTGACCACAGGAGCGGTGCCGGTGATGACCAGATCACCAGTCATGGTGCCGGTCACCTTCAGGCTGCCGCCATTCACGGTAACAGTCTTAGTGGCGGGCACATCCAGGTTGCCGGTGACATCAACGGTGACATTGGCAGGAATGGTGACGCCGGTAGCGGCGGTGGTCACATTCAGGTTGCCGGCCACGGTCACAGCAAACTTCTGGTTGGCAGCGAGAGGGAAGGTAACCTCGGGAGCGTCCACATTGGCGGTGGTGATCAGGCTGCCGGCCATACCCACGATGCCCACGGTGACGTTCACGGTAGCAGCGCTCACCTTACCGGCGGTGACAGTGCTGCTGTTAAGGGCAGTGCCGCCGATGGTCAGAGTGGTAGCGCTGATGGTGCCGGTGGACACCAGGGTGGTGGAGCTGGTCACGATGATGGCGCCAGCAGTCACGTCGCCCTGATTGGAGCCGTTGGTCACGGTGTAGCCGGTGGCCTCAGCGTGGCCGTCCACCCGCAGAGTGCCGGTGCCGATGTTGATCTGGCCGGCCTTCAGGGTGGCGCCGGAACGCACGGTCAGGTTCATGTTAGCCAGGCTCATGACCTTGCCCACTCTGGCCTCGCCGTAAATGTCAAGGGCAGCGGTGGGGGCCCAGTTGCCATGGACCTCAATGTAGCTCTTGGCGGTGGTGGGATCGCCGTCAGTCTTCAGATCGCCGCCCACATAGAGGGAGCCCTGGATAGAGAGATCCACACCAACGGCAGTGGCATCCACGTTGCCGGTCACGTAGAGAGCGCGGCCCTCGGGGATGACCAGATCATTGCTCAGAGTGTAGTTGCCGGCGATGAAGACATCGTTGGTCTGGAAGGCCTTGGCAATGTCGTTCTCAGTGCCGGTAGCGGAGGGGAAGACCTGGAGGGTGCCACCGGGCTGGGTGACGCCGTCCCACTTCATGGCCACATCGCTGGTGCCGTTGCTGGCAGTGGGATCGCCGTGCTTCAGGATGCCCAGCATCAGGACCTCGGAGTCGTCCTTGTTGTTGACAATGACCTCGACCTGGTCGCCCACGGAGACAGAGCCGCCAGCCACAGCGATCACGGTGTTCAGATCGTTGTCAACCACGATGGAGGTGCTGGCGATGCGGAACTCCTGGACCAGGCTGCCGTTGGCAGAGCCGTCAGCAGTGATGGCGAAGGTGCTGTTGGCGGTGTTGACGCGGCCCACGGTGCCGGAGAAGTAGTAGCTCTCAGTGGTGGGCTTGGTCAGCTCATAGTAACCGTCGCTGTTGATGGTGTAGAGGTACAGGCCATCGGTGATGGTGGGGTTGTTCACGATCTCGCCATCCTGATACAGAGCGGCCTTCAGGTCAACGCTCAGCTCGGTGGAGCCGTTCAGGTAGGCGTTCACGAGGCAGTAATCCTCGGAAACGTAGCTGTTGGCGGTCACGAACAGGTGCTGGCCAGCGCTCTCGGAGACCTTCACGTTGTCGAACACGGCGGCGCCCACGTCACCCTTGCGGTTCAGGGCCAGCATGGTGCGAGCATCGCCGTTATCGGCGGGATCCACGGAAGGAGCGTTGTTGCGGCCGTTGTAGACGCGGACCTCCTTGATGTCGCCGGCGGTGGTGCCACCCTCGCGGACCACATAGAAGAAGGTGGTGGAGTTGTTGCTGTAGTAGGTGTTGCCAGCGGTCAGGGTGACCTCGTGGGGCTTCAGCAGGTTGGTCACGGCGAGACCGACAACCTTGATGGCGGTCAGGCCCTTGTTGAAGGTGGGCGCGGTGTTGGAGTTCACGGTGCCGTTGGCGGACAGGTACAGCTTGATCTCGCCGCTGGAGGTAACGGTGTAGGAGAACACCTTGCCCTCCATGTCGGTCTCAGTGATCTTGGCCTTAGCGGTGGTGGTCTCAGCAGTGCTGGGGCCATCGGCATCCTCGATCACATCGATGTCGCTGTTGGTGCTCAGGTAGTAGGTCTTGGTGCTGCCGTCCTCGAGGGTGACCTTGACCTCGTCGCTGCGGACCTTGTCGCCGGCAGCGGCGCCCCAGACGTAAGCGTACTTGTAGGCAGCCTCGTCCACCTCGCCGTAGGCGACCAGGTAGCCGTTCTCGTCGAGATAGAAGGTGGCCTCGCTGGAGAGGATGGTCTTGTCAACCTCGGTCACAGCGGCGGTCAGCTCGGTGCCGGTGTAGGTGTCAACGCGGGAAACGGTGTAGTTCTCGCCGCTGACGGTGAAGTTGGTGTTGCGGTAGCCGGTCACGGAACCGTTGGCGTCCTTGACCTCGGTCTGCTTGTAGGCCTCGATGGTGCCGGTCATGGTCTCAGCCAGCTGGACATGCAGCTTGCCGCCGATGAAAGCGGTCAGGACGAAGTTGTCCTTGGCCACGTTCTCGAAGCCCATGACATCGTCCTTGTCGTCGGCGATGTAGTTGCCCTTGGTGCTGCCGTTGCCGGTCACGCCCACCACGAGCTGGCCGTCGTCAGCGTCGTTCTTCAGGGTGACCTTGCCCAGACGCATCTCCTTGTAGAGCACGTAGTCGACGTAGCCGTCGCCGTCGGTGTCCACGATGGTCTTCACAACGCCGGCCCAGCCGTCCTTAGCGGGAGCGGTGGAGCTCATGGCGCCGTAGTTGTAGGCATACTTGGTGTCAGCATTGATGTCCAGGTTGTTGTCGTCAGCCACGTCAGCGGCCTTGTCGCCGGAGGCGTCGGTGATGACGTTGTTGCTCTCGTCCACGAAGACGCTGCCGATGACGGTGGCCTTCAGAGGATCGTTGGAGTTGTTGGCGGGCTTGACATACATCCACACAGCCTTGCCCAGGACGTTCTCACCAGTGGTGGTGGGGAAGGTCACGGTGCCGGTGAAGACGCTCTGCTCGTCGTCGTTGCTGACCACGATGCGGGTGCGGTTGGCGTCCAGAGCGGTACCAACGTTCACGCCCTTAGGAGCGCGGTCGGTATCCTCCTTGTTGCCATCCAGGTTGGAGAACTCGTTGGCGATGGCAACGCCCTCCACCTTCACAGCGCGGAACATCTCCCACAGAAGGGTGCCCTTCTCGGTGTCGTTCAGCTGGGGCTTGGTGGTGATAGCGTTGTCAGCAGTGCCGGTGATCACGTAGCTGTAGGTGACCATGCGCACGTCCAGAGCGTTGTACAGCAGCTGAGCGGCGTTGTCACGGGTCAGGTCGGCGCTGGTGACGGTGTAGGACAGATCCTCATAGAGGCCCAGAGCGTTGGCCCGGACATCGGTGTTGATCTGCCAGTTGGCACCAGTGTAGCCCTCAACACCAGCGTTGTAGCCCAGAGCGACCAGGACCATCTTGCCGGCCTCAGCAACGGTCACGTTGCCGTTGGGGTCGAAGGTGCCGTCGCCCTTACCAGCCACGATGCCAAGAGTGGTGCAGTACTCGATGTAGCTCTTGGCCCAGTGATTGGCGGTGTCGGTGTAGGTGTTGTTGAGGGTCTCACCCAGCACAGGATCCTTGCCACCGTTCAGGATGACGCAGATCATCTTGGCCATCTCGGCCCGGGTGACGACCCCGGTGGGGTCATAGGAGCCGTCGTCCTTGCCGTTGATGACATTCAGAGTGGCAAGCACAGAGACGGCCTCTTTGTTGACGACGTCAGCGCCATCGCTGAAATCATCAACGCTCACAGCGCTAACGCCGACAACCATCATGGAAATGACCATGACGAGAGCCAGAGCCAGGCTGAGAGCCCGCTTGAGGTTTCTCATTTGGAATTCCTCCTTCTAAAATTTGGGGTTTTGGATTGAACACGCCGGTATCGTCGAATTTTTCTCCTATACAGGCACATTGCCTCCTCGACCCTTGCCGTTATGATACTGCATCCTCGGTTTCAGGTCAAGGGGATACCGCCATTTGTAACAGAACAGTAATCTAGCCCTTGGGGGTGGGGCCCCTTTTTGTACGCGTAATATATATAATGTATAACATCTGTGGTATAAGGTTCTATACCGTTTCGATAGAGAAAGGGCTCCGGAAGCAAATGCTTCCGGAGCCCTTGGCGGAGGTGAAGAGATTTGAACTCTTGCGCCGGTTTGAGCCGACCTACCGCATTTCGAGTGCGGACCCTTCAACCACTTGGGTACACCTCCAACGATTGAAAGTGGATGTCCCGCACCAAACGCAGGACACTTTATAAAAGATACCTTATTTTTTCTCCTTTGTCAATGCCGTGTCTTGAAGTCCCACGGGCTTTCCGCTATAATATGGACCAATGGAACACCGGCCGCCCGGATACCGCCGACGGCAGCAAGATATTCGACTGGCTCCTGGCCCGCTGCCGTGGACTTCCTCACTGAGCTTTCAAATACGCATACTTTTTACCGCCTTCACAGGAAAACGGAGGAACGAAAAACAATATGGATGAACTGAAAAAACGAATTTTGAAGGATGCCGAGATGGGAGATGGCGACATTATCCGGGTGGATATGTTCCTCAACCACTGCATGGATGTGGCGCTTTTGGAGCGGATGGGCAAGGCATTGGCCAAGCGCTTCAAGGGTGAGCGCATCACCAAGGTCCTCACCGTGGAGTCCTCCGGCATCGCCGTGGCCTGTTTTGTCGCGCTTCACTTGGGCGTTCCAGCTATCTACGCCAAAAAATTTCAGACCGGATATATTGACCCCGAGGTCTATACCGCCGAGGTCCATTCTTTCTCCATGGAGAAATCCTACACCATCCGGGTATCCAAGCGGTATCTGGATGAGGATGACCGCGTATTGCTGATAGATGATATTCTGGCCAGCGGTCAGGCCACCCTCGGCCTGCTGGAGATCGTCTCCAAGGCGGGTGCCGAGGTGGCCGGCGTGGGCGTGGCCATCGAAAAGGCCACCAAAGATGGCGGCTCTGTGCTCCGCCGCATGGGGATTCGGGTGGAGTCCCTGGCCGTGGTCTCCCGCGTGGAGGACGGACGCATCATTCTGGCAGAGGAGGACTGACCCTATGGAGTTGGATGATCTCAGGGATTATACCAACCAGAAAAACGCCTACATGATCCACAGCGGTATCTCCGTGCTCACCATAACCCCCAATCGGGTCACCGCCCAGGCCGTGATCGGCCCCACCAGCCTGAATGTCAACGGCGGTCTTCACGGCGGCGTCTACTTTACCTTGGCCGACGCCGCGTCCGGCGTCCTGTGCCGGGCCGATGGGCGTAAGTACGTCACGGAGTGCGCCGACATCCGCTTTCTCAAGGGGGCGCGGGAGGGCACCATTGTTGCCACCGCCATCCTGCTCCACCGCGGCAGACGAAGCTGTGTGGTCCAGGTGGACATCACCGATGAGGATGGTGTTCGGCTGGCCCTATTTACCGCCAATTTCGCCTGTGTGGGCGACGATTACCACAAATGACAAAACTGCCTGCCGGTCCTTTCAAAGACCAGCAGGCAGTTTTTACTTTCCCGAATCCTCCGGCACATATTCCAGAATATCCCCGGGCTGGCAGTCCAGGGCTTTGCAGATGGCCTCCAGGGTGGTGAAGCGCACCGCCTTGGCGTGGTTGTTCTTCAAAATGGAGAGATTGGCCAGAGTGATGTCCACCCTCTGGGCCAGCTCCCCCAGACTCATCTTCCGCTTGGCCATCACCACATCCAAATTCACCACAATGGGCATCGGTTCACCCCCCTCAAATGGTCAGGTCATTCTCCGCTTTCAGCTCCGCCGCCTGGCAGAATAGGGCGGACATGACCAGACACAGCAGCCCGCCCATGAAGAAAATGGGGACAAAGAGGGCGTTATAGGTGAGGAGCGGGGCAATGGAACCATAATAGGTCAGTCCCCAAAGCACCCGGAGCAGCGCGGCGACCGAAATGAGATAACAGCATACCGCCGCCCGGCGGAGGCTGGCGCCGTTCTCCTTCCGGAAGGGATTCCCAGCCAAAACAGTGTCCAGCACCCGTCTGGCCTGCCACAGGATCACCGCGGTACAGGCCCCGCAGAACAGGAGAAAAATGGTGAGCACCACATCATAGACTCCGGCAAACCACACCCATTTCCAGCACCGCAGAAAGAGGACGCCCCCCCGTACGGGAAGCTCCCAGTACCGCTCATAGGGGGACAGGCCAAGCAGCTCCTGAAAGCCCCTCATCATAGCCAGCCCCGGCACCAGCGCCAGGGCAATGAGGTTGCACGCAAAGGTGATGGTGACCAGGACCTTCAGCACCCCGGCCAGCTTCTGTACGTTTGATGCGGACATGGAGAGCCCTCCCTTCCCGGCCAGAATACCATGTTATCTATTGTTCGTCAATTATTTTTTATTGAAAAACAATAAATATATTTATTAATAGAACCCACCTGTTCCTCTTATTACGTGCCTGGAACTTCTGCCTTCTTGCATTTTTCGTAGAAAACGCATATAATGTAGGTTAACTTTACCCCTCTTTTCCAGCAAAACAGGAGGCAGATGTGATGAAAGAGCTGCTTATTGTGGTAGATTACCAGAAGGACTTTGTGGACGGCGCCCTTGGACGCCAGACTCACCGCCTCCTATGACCCCGACCTCCACCAAAAAGCCCTGGATGTGCTGGAGGGCATCCACATCACGGTAGCCAACCGATAACACCGCCCCGGAAAACCGGCAGGCGAAAGGACGGACTGAACATGAAGCATACCGATAATTACACCCTTCTGTGCGACTTCTACGAGCTCACCATGGGCAACGGCTATTTCCAGACCGGCATTGACAAGCAGATCTGCTATTTTGACGTCTTCTTCCGGGACGTCCCAGATGGCGGAGGCTTTGCCATCGCCGCCGGACTGGAGCAGATCATCGACTACATCCAGGACCTGCGCTTCACCCGCGAGGATGTGGATTTTCTTCGCAGGAAGGGCGTCTTTTCCGACGCATTTCTCCAGTATCTTCTGAGCTTCCGATTTACCGGCGACATCTGGGCTGTGCCTGAGGGCACCCCTGTCTTCCCCGGCGAACCCATCCTCACCGTCCGGGCCCCCGCCATCGAGGCGCAGTTCATCGAAACCTATGTGCTCCTCATCCTCAACCACCAGTCCCTCATCGCCACCAAGTCCAACCGCATTGTCCGGGCGGCCCAGGGGCGGCCGGTGAGTGAGTTCGGCTCCCGCCGGGCCCAGGGGCCCGACGCCGCCGTACTGGGTGCCCGCGCCTCCTATATTGCCGGCTGCGCCGGCACCGCCTGCACCCTGGCCGACCGTGTGTACGGCTCCCCGGCCGGGGGCACCATGGCCCACTCCTGGGTCCAGATGTTCCCTGATGAGTACACCGCCTTCAAGACCTACTGCGAGCTCTATCCCCACTCCGCCACTCTGCTGGTGGACACCTATAACGTTCTCAAATCCGGTGTGCCCAATGCCATCCGGGCCTTCCAGGAGGTCCTTCTGCCCCAAGGCATCACCAGCTGCGCCATTCGCCTGGACTCCGGCGACCTCACCTATCTCTCCAAAAAGGCCCGGGCCATGCTGGACGAGGCCGGACTCACCCAGTGTAAGATCGTAGCTTCCAACTCCCTGGATGAATATATCATCCGCGACCTCCTTCAGCAGGGCGCCCAAATCGACTCCTTCGGCGTGGGAGAGCGGCTCATCACCTCCAAGTCGGAGCCGGTCTTCGGCGGTGTCTATAAGCTCTCCGCCGTGGAGCGGGCGGACGGCTCCATCCTGCCCAAGATCAAGATCAGTGAGAATCCCTCCAAGATCACCAATCCCCACTTCAAGAAGGTCTACCGCCTCTTTGAAAACGACACCGGGAAGGCCATTGCCGATCTCATCTGCGTCCACGATGAGGTGATCGACCCCACCCAGCCTCTGGAGCTCTTTGACCCTGAGGCCACCTGGAAACGCAAAACCATCACCGACTTCACGGTCCGCGAGCTTCTGGTCCCCATCTTCCGGGGAGGCGAACTGGTCTACCAAAAGCCTACCATCGAGGAGATGCGCGCCTGGTGTGCCGGGCAGATCGACACCCTATGGGACGAGGTCAAACGCTTTGAAAATCCCCATAATTACTATGTGGATCTGAGCCAGAAGCTCTGGGACATCAAGCAGCTGCTGCTCAAGCAGCGGAGCTGACCGGCCGCCACCCCATCTGGTAGCATCTAAAGAAAAAATTCCGGAAGTGCGCTTCGCTCACTTCCGGAATTTTTTACTTCTGATACACCAGCTTGTCCGCTGTCCAGTCGGCCAGGATAGGGATCATCTTTTTGGCCGCCGCCCGGGCGCCCTCCAGGTCCTGCTCCCGGTAGTTGCCGCACTCGGCCTCGGTGGCCCCGGGGATGGGCCCCTCGTACCCGGCGATGAAATCCATGGTCTCCTTGACCAGGTCAATGGCCGCCGCCGGGTCCATGTCCCGCACCAGGAAGTAAAAGCCGGTGCGGCAGCCCATGGGACCGGCGTAGATCACCTTATCCGACTGGGGACCGCTGCGGACATAGGTGGCAAAGAGGTGCTCAAAGCTGTGGATGGCTCCATAGCCCAGGTAGGCGCCGCAGTTAGGCCGTACCATACGGATGTCATAGGTCACCACATCTCCGTCCACCCGGGAGGTGTACATGCCCTCGGTGAGCTTCCGGTGGTCCACCTGAAAGCTGGCGATCTGTTTGAGTTCCATTTGCGCCGTCACGCTCCTTCTGAAAGTTCCCCCTTAGCATATCACATCTCCAGGCCGTTGACAAACCCCCCTTTCCCCTCCATAATAGGGAAAACGGAAGGGAGGCGCTGACATGTACCTCTTGGAGAACAACTGTACCGACCCGACATGGAACCTGGCGCTGGATGAATACCTCCTCACCCGCTTTCCCGGTGAGGTCCTCACCCTTTGGCGGAACGGCCCCTCGGTCGTCATCGGAAAGAATCAAAACGCCCTGGAGGAAATTGACCTGGATTTTGTTCGGACCCATCAGATCCCGGTGGTCCGGCGGCTCACCGGGGGCGGCGCGGTTTTCCACGACCTGGGGAATGTGAACTACACTCTGGTCCAGTCCTGTGGGGCGGGGGACTTCAACAACTACGCCAAATTTACCCGGCCCATTGTGGACTTTCTGGCCACGCTGGGCGTGAAGGCCCAGCTCTCCGGACGAAACGACCTGCTCATTGACGGCCGAAAATTTTCCGGTAACGCCCAGGCGGTCCGGAATGGCCGTATCCTCCACCACGGCACCCTCCTCTTCTCCGCCGATCTCTCCCGGCTCTCCGGCGCTCTCCGCCCCCAAAACCTTAAGCTGGAGAGCAAGGGGGTCAAGTCGGTGTCCAGCCGGGTGACCAACCTGGCCGACCACCTAAGCGTCTCCATGGATGTGGAAACATTTTTGTCTCGGCTCCGGGCCTATTTCCTTGAGACGGTGCCTGGCCTTCTCCCCTATTCCCTCACAGCCGACGACCGTTCCGCCGTAGAAACCCTCCACAGAGAGAAGTACGGCACCTGGGCATGGAACTTCGGCTTCTCCCCCAAATACACCTGGAGCCGGGCGGCCAAGTTCCCCTTCGGCCTGGTGGATGTACGTCTGGATGTGGACCGGGGCATAATCCGCTCCGCCACGCTCTATGGAGACTACTTCGGCCGACTGGACAGCGCCGGGCTCTCCGACGCCCTGGTGGGGCTCCCCCACCGGCGGGAGGTCCTGCTCCCCCAGCTCCAGGCCTTTCCTCTGGAGGACTACATCGCTGGTATCACGGCAGAGGAGCTGCTCTCCCTCCTATGCCCATAAGAAATGGCTCCGCACCCAAGGCGCGGAGCCATTTCTCAATTTAGGAAAGCAAAATACGGTCATTGTCCAGCGCCTTGCCCGCCCCCGCCCGGAACCGGGTCAGGAGGTCATCCACGGTGAGGCCGCTTCGCTCCGCCCCGCCGATGTCCAGCACGATGCTGCCGCTGTCCATCATCAGGGTGCGGTTGCCCAGCTCCAGGGCGTTTTTCATATTGTGGGTGATCATCAGGCAGGTGATACCCTCCCCCTCTACGATCTCCCGGGTGAGCTTGAGCACCTTGTCCGCTGTCCCCGGGTCCAGAGCGGCGGTGTGCTCATCCAGGAGGAGGAGCTTGGGGGGCACCATAGTGGCCATCAGGAGGGTAAGGGCCTGACGCTGCCCGCCGGAGAGCAGTCCCACCGGCTGGCGCATGCGGTCCTCCAGCCCCATGTCCAGCCGGGAGAGCTGTTCCCGGAAAAATTCCTTGTCCTTTTTCCCCACCCGGCTGAAGAAGGCCCTCTGGTGCTTTGCGGTGCGGAGGTAGGCCAGGGCCAGATTCTCCTCGATGGTCATGTGGGGAGCGGTCCCCCGCATGGGGTCCTGGAAGAGACGGCCGATGCGGCGGCTGCGCCGGTAAGCCGGCAGGTAGGTAATGTCATCCCCCGCCAGAAAAATACTGCCTTCGTCCAAAAAGAAGTCCCCGGCGATGGCATTGAAGAGGGTGGACTTTCCGGCCCCGTTGGAGCCCACGATGGTGGCGAAATCCCCGTCGGCCAGGGTGAGGCTCAGATCGTTGAGGGCGGTCTTTTCGTTGACGGTACCGGGGTTGAACGTCTTGGAAATATGTCTGATCTCCAGCATCTCAATGCTCCCCCTTTCGGGACGCTAATGCCTTGCGCTTTTTGGCCTGGAAGGCCGCCCATTTTTTCAGGGTGGGGGAGGCGATAGCCAGAGCCACCACGATAGCCGTGACCAGCTTGAGGCAGTCGATGGGCACAAACTTGGTGTAGAGCACGATGGCGTAGATAAAGCGGTAGAGGATGCTGCCCGCCACCACCGCCACAGCGCCCCGGAACATGGCGCCCCGGCCCACGATGGTCTCGCCGATGATGAGACAGGCCAGGCCGATGACCACCACGCCGGTGCCCGCGTTGATGTCGGCGGTCTTCTGGGCCTGCCCCACCACCGCGCCGGACAGG
>DXCX01000093.1 GCA_019115785.1 Candidatus Intestinimonas merdavium
GGTGCTCTGCCGGGCAAAGACCTTTAAGTATGAGGACGCGGTGACCCAGATCCCCCAGTTCTGGGCGGAGCACTTCGGCACAGGCGGCGGCAAGGTGGTGTGCGGTATGTACGGCATCAACCTGGACGAGAGCATGGGCGGCAACGAGTTTGAATATCTCATTGCCGACAACTACGACCCCGCCCGGGAGATTCCGGAGGGCTTCACCACCCGCACCATCCCGGCCCACACCTGGGCGGTGTTCCCCTGTACGGGAAAGATGCCCCAGGCTCTCCAGGGACTGAACCAGCAGATCTTCTCCCAGTGGCTGCCCACGAACCCCGACTATAAGATCGCGGCCGGTATCAATGTGGAGTTGTACAGCGACGCCAGCAAGTTTGAGAATGGAACCCAGGATCAGGACTACTACTGTGAAATCTGGATCCCGGTGGAGAAGAAGTAAATCGAGGAGGCGGCTGCTGTGCCTGAGATCGTGCCAAGCGCGGAGCAGATGACAATGTTAGTGGGGAAACCCTTATATGAGATCTGGACGCAGTTATGCGCCCTGATTGACGAGAAATATGACATGGAGCGCCTGTGGGGCAGCGGCGGGAAGGCATGGACCTATGAGTATAAATTCCGCCGGGGCGGCAAAACCCTGTGCGCACTCTATGCCAGAGAAAACTGCATCGGGTTTATGGTAATCTTGGGCAAGGATGAGCGTTTGAAATTCGAGAACGACAAAGAGCATTACGCTCCGGAAGTTCAAAACATTTATGATGAAACGCCAACTTACCACGATGGAAAATGGCTGATGTTTGAACCAGTGGACACCTCATTGTTTGAGGACTTCATTCGTCTGTTGGCCATCAAACGGAAACCGAACCGGAAATAATGGCAGGCCCTCGGCTTTTTGTCGAGGGCCTGCTCCATTCTTATTTTACCCAGTAGATAACGGCGTCCCGCAGGAAGCGGGCGCCGCCACTTTTTCTGTCAGTCTTCTGACGGAAGAATCTCTTTGCAGAGGTATGAAAACTGAGGCAGTTGGTCAACGAAGGGTTTCCAGCGACGGCGGATCTCAGCCCGTTCCAGAGGGTCGGCATTTCCCAGTCCGTGGTCATTGTCGGTAAGGTATAGGACATCGGTTCCTATACTCTCCAGACACTCCCGACAGAGATCTTCCGCCGACTCGATCCGCCGGCCGGTATCCACATAGAGGGGATCCAGGCCAATGGCCAGCCAAACATAGCCGACTTTATCTGACCATAGCAACTCATAGTCCGGGCACTGTCGAAGATGTTCTGCAAATACCTTTCTGACTTTGTCAAGTTCCTTCTTTTCAGTTTCTGTGTAGATCACGACATTTTCCTCCTTAATCTATATGCATCCTCTTTATGAAGAAGTGATAGCAGAGCGGATGTGGACTTCTATTGTGCTGTATGATACTATGAAACGGAAAGCAAATTGCTGAAACTCTATAGTTGTCATAGAAGGAGACTACCATGCGGAAGAGGATCCTGATTCACGGTTCCGGTCACAAAGCGGCCAGTTGGAATGAGACAATCTCGTATCTGAATCACCGGGAGGATATTTTGTGTCCGGAACTTGCCAATCTATTGAATGGACGAGAGGCCAGCTATTCCAATCTTCGTACCGCCTTTGCAGAATACTGCACCCATGCCGGTGAGTCGATTCATCTGTGTGGTCTCTCCTTGGGGGGAATTTTGGCCCTGGACTATGCACTGGAACACCCGGAACAGGTTGAGACATTGGTGTTGATCGGTACGCCCCACAAGGTTCCCAAGGCAGCCTTTGCGTTGCAGAATGTTGTATTCCGATTTCTTCCAAAGTCAATGTTTACATCCATGGCTTTTGATAAGAAGGACACCTTTGCGCTTGGAAACACGATGAAGGATCTGGATTTCAGTGGTAGATTAGGTGAGATCCAATGTCCCACCCTGATCCTCTGTGGTGAGAAAGACAGTGCGAACCTGAAATCAGCCCACTTTCTGACCCAACACATCCAGGGGGCGAACCTGCAGGTTCTGGAAGGAATTGGTCATGTGGTGAATGAGGAAGCGCCAAAGGTATTAGCCCGGCAGTTAAATGAGTTCTATGGGCACTATAACTGACGGCCGAATTGTGAACAAAGGAGATCATAGTCTATGCCGTACATTCAGTATCAGGGAAAGTGTATCCTTTTATGAAGAGCACAGGCAAGAAATCTCCACATAACAAGCATTACCAAAGAGGGCGTACCGCAATCCTTGCGGTACGCCCCTTTACAATTTACTGAGTGCCAGACATCACATTGCCGCTAAATCATCAAGCAGATGAAGAGGATGAAGCAGCCGTCCTTCACATCCGCGTCCAAAGTTCCATGATACCGCTCCGCGATCTCCCGCATACCGGGAATACCAAATCCATGGGAGAATTTGTCCGCCTTGGTGGTGGACAGGTCGGGGTTAACTTCTCCACCCACAGGGTTCTCCAGGCGCAGCATGAGCAGGCCCTTATCCACCCTACATCGGAGGGTAATCTTCTTTACCGCTGCATTTTGTACGCCCTCGATGGCGTTATCCAAGGCATTTCCCAACAGGGCAGCCAAATCGGTATCTGCTACCGGCAGATCTTTAGGGAGAGACACAGCAAAGTCTGCCGTGATCCCCGCTTGTTCCATGGCCTCAGCCTTGGCGGAGAGTACCACATTGGCAGACTCATTTTCACAAAAGCGTCTGACTCCCTGCAGGGCCTGGGAACCAGCCATTTGCTCCAGGTAGCCAACGGCTCCTTGTGTATCTCCTCTCTCCAAGAGGCCCTGAACGACCGTCAGGTGGTTTCTCATGTCATGACGGAGCTGCCGCACCTGGCGCTCCTGCTGCTGCAGGCCCTGGTAGTAGACCTCTCGCAGCCCTGCCAGTTGACTGGCTCGCTCCAACCGCTCATGATCTGCCAGAATCAGAATGGCAACCAACAGCACAAGGGAGGTCACCAGCACGAAGGGCAGAACCAAAAGCCCCTGATTCAGTGCCAGTGTGTTGACGGCGGCGGACTCATATTTTTGAAAGGTCAGCAACACCACAGCGATGAGAGCACATAGGGGCATGGACGCAAGCCCCAGCACCACCTGCCACAGCCGCCGGGTGAGATGGACTTGCTCCGCCGGGAACCGCCGACGCAAAAGCAGCCAAAAAGCGCCGAAGATTGCTGTTCGCAGAAGCCTTACCAGCAGGTCGTAAAGGCGGTCGGTATCCACGGCTTGTACATAGGT
Source organism: Candidatus Intestinimonas merdavium (assembly GCA_019115785.1). Lineage (GTDB taxonomy): Bacteria > Bacillota > Clostridia > Oscillospirales > Oscillospiraceae > Intestinimonas > Intestinimonas merdavium. The sequence goes on from DXCX01000093.1 coordinate 3,251, forward strand.
GTCCACCAGGGCACAGACGGATATTTCCAGGCAGAAGAAAACGACGCAGACCGTCAGCCGTCCCACCCAGTCTCCCCTTGTGCAGAGAAAGAACAACAGAAAGTAGATCGGCAATGTGTAGAGAAGGTTGGGATCTCCGATCCAGATTACCATACCGCTGCTGATGGCAAGAGTCAGCAGGAATACGGCCTTCCACAGGCGGCCACTCCGAAACGTAACGAAAGGCCGGCACAGATGGTACAGGAAGAAGCCGTTGGCCAGAATGTCAATCCACCAGAGCCCATAGAACCAGATATTCCAAAGCACTGTTCCCAACGATCACCCCTCCAGTTCCGCTTGCGCCAAGGCCAGCAGGGCGGATCGCTGACAGGAGCGGCTGACAGGCAGCCGCTCCCCATTCCGCAGGATGACCTCTCCGCTCTCCATTCGGTCCACAGCCCCGGCGCGAACCAGGTATCGCTGATGCACACGTACAAACGCGGCCCCGATCTCCTCTGCCACTGCGTCCAATTTACCATAAAAGGTATAGGTCCGCCCCTCTGTGACGCACTGAACCTGACGCCGGTCCGACGCAAAGTAGAGAATGTTGGAAATAGGAACACGATAATAGGTATCTCCGTTTCGGCAGATGTAAGCCCGATCCAACTCCCGAACCAGCGCCCCTTGTGCCCGATCCAGCACTGCTTCCAACTGCTCCTGCTTGGGAGGCTTCATCAAATACCCCAGGGCCCCCACACTGTAGCCGTCAAAGACATGGTCGGCATATCCGGTGACAAATACCATCTGGAGACTGGCATCTGCCGCCCGGAGCCGCCGGGCAGTCTCCATGCCGTCCAGCTCATGAAGCTCCATATCTAAGAAAATGAGATCCAACTCACCGATGTGATGATCATACCAGCGAAGCAGGGTTTCCCCGGAAGAAAATTCAAAAAACTGTCCCTGCACCTTTCGAGCCTCTAAAATGCGTTCCAGCAAAGACCGGAGCACAAGGCGCGCGTCCGCCAAGTCATCGCAGATTCCGATTCGCAGCATTCCATCACCTCGGTTTTCAAATTGCTGGCCTCATTCTATCACAGGGCCGGTATTCTGCCAAACCAAACTTGACAGGAAAAGGTTCAAAAATGACATCCCATCTCTTGTTGCCGTAAAATTTAACAGCAAAACCGCCGCAAGTGACATGGCCGTTTGCGATACGCTCCCCTTCCCGCCATACTGAATTCAAGCAAATATCGTTTTGCCTTGAAGCCTACGGCGCGAAAGGAGTTTATCATGCTGACTGTCAACGATCTGCACAAATCTTACCAGGTGGGGAGGGCCACCTATGAGGTTCTGAAGGGCGTATCCCTTCAAGTGGAGAAGGGAGAATTCGTGGCCGTCATGGGTCCTTCCGGTTCCGGCAAGACCACCCTCTTAAACTGCATCTCCTGCTACATCCCCGCCGACAGCGGTACCATCACCTTGGGTGACACAGAACTGGCACACCTGGAGGAGAACGCCCTGGCCCAGGTCCGCAACCGGCAGCTGGGTTTTGTGTTTCAGGACTTCCTGCTGCTGGATGGTCTCTCCGTTCGGGAGAACATTCTCCTGCCCGCCATCATCGGCGGCAGCGTCAACTCCCAGACCGAGGAGCGAGCTGATCAACTGTGCGATGTATTCGGTATCGGCCATATCCGGAATAAGTACCCGGCGGAGATCTCCGGCGGCGAAAAGCAGCGCACGGCCGTGGCCCGTGCCCTTATCAACCGTCCGTTACTGATCCTGGCCGATGAGCCCACCGGCAACCTGGACTCCAAGTCCTCCCGGGCGGTGATCCGCTCCTTTGAACAGGCCCGGGACGCTCTGGAGGCCACCATTTTTATGGTGACCCACGATTCCTTCGCCGCCTCCTTCTGTGACCGGGTGGTCATCCTCCGGGACGGGGTGGTATGGCAGACCCTGGAGCGGGGCAGTACGGACCGCACCGCCTTCCAGGACCGGCTACTGGACGCCATCCGGGATATGGGGAAGGAGTGAGGAAGCATGACCACCTTTTCTCAAGTTTATGCTGCCCTGCGGCGAAAGAATAAGGGACAGTATGTCCTCCTGACTGGGTGTAGTTTTTTCTCCATATTACTGATCACCGCGTATGCCTGCATGATGCGTGCCCCCACAATTCTCTCTGTTTTGCCGGAGGGCGGCGATTCCCGCAAGCAGGTGATGATGGTCTTCGTCCTGGCGGTCATCGGCTGCGCCGTGTTCACCGCCTATGCCGCTGGGCTGTTCTTCCGGGAGAAATCCCGAGAGACCGGGGTATTTCTGGCCCTGGGAGCCACCCGCCGCCAACTGCAAACGGAATTGGGTAAGGAATTGGCCCTGATCTCCCTGTGCTCCTGCGCTTCCGGGGCCATATTAGGCGGCCCTCTGGCCTGGGGGATCTGGCAGCTGTTCCGCCTTTTCCTGGTGGATTCCCAGGAGATGGCCCTCGCCTTTGACCCAGAGGCCTATCTCCTGTCCCTTGCCTTTGCCGCCTATGTGGTGGTGATGCTGTTTTTATTGGGAGGCCGGGCTATTCGCCGCACCAACATCATCGACATCGTCCAGGAGTCTCACACCTCCGAACCCATCCGGGAAGTCAAGAGGTGGTGCGGTCCCGTGGGCATCATTCTGGTGGCCGTTGGCGCCCTGGCAGGGTATCTGATGCCCTCTTTCTTCATTCAGGTACTCCGCTGGTATCCGCCCTCTGTGGTGGACGCCGTCTTTTACCTGCCGGCGCTTGTCGGCATGTATATGATGCTGCTCCACACGGTGGTCAACGGCTGGCGGAAGCGCCACAAGTACCGGGATATTATCGCCACATCGATGATGAAATTCCAGGGCCGTCAGACCGTGCGGAATATGCTGGTCATGACGCTGCTGATTGCCGGAGCCTATTTCGCCGCTTTTTACGCCCCCATGCTCTCCACCAACTCCGCGTACAGTTTTGCCAGCCGCCCGGTGGATTTTGAATACCACTGGCGGAATGACCAGGTGCTGCCGGACCAGGCCGAGGTGGAGGCTCTGGCAGAGGAGTACAATATAGATATCACCTCCTGGCAGGAGGTGGGGGCCGCCACTTTGGCTGGGGACGGCTATGTCCAGGTCGAACAGGACAACGGGGCTCTCGGCACCACCTACAATGTAAAGTATCAGGAGGCGGCGTCCGGCGCCACCTTTTTCTCCGAGTCCGCCTGGAACGCCCTTACCGGACAAAATATTGATCTGGCTCCCGGCATCTGCGCTAATGTACTGGACGATGAGGGCGGAAGCGACTATCTCTCCGGCGGTGATGTGACCGTGGTTACCAACATGGTTACCCAAGAAAGCCTGTCTGTCACTCCGGCCGAGCCTCTGTGCTACACCATGCTGCTGGGCTCCTATGTGTTGGATGATGATGACTACGCCGCCATCACCGACGGCCTCACCGACCTCTGGCGGGAGACCTGGGTGTTTTTCAATGTGGCGGATGCGGACGCCAGTTATCCCTTTGCCAAGGCCCTGTTCAACGAGATCGTGGACCGTTCCGGGGACGAGGTAATGCAACTGGACGCCTACGACCTGGTGGCCAAGACGCTGGCAGACGAAGCCGGCGAGCCCTATGACTTTGACCGGGAGAACCTGACCGCCCTTGGCTTCCCGACCATGGAGCGGGAGGACAGGGACAGCACGGAGTTTCGCAACTACTGGCTCTACATGCCCCAGTTCCGGGTGTTGGATCAGAACGACTTTGTCACCACCATGGCGGTGTTCCTGATGCTGTTCATCTTTATCGCCCTGATCTGCTTCGCGGCGGTCATCGTCATCGCCTTCACCCGGTGCATGACCATTGCCCTCACCAACCGACGTGTCTATGATGACCTACGGCATCTGGGCGCTCCCAACGCCTACCTGTTCCGATCTGTGAAAGGGCAGGTGTCCAAGGTATTCCTGGTACCGGCTATCGTTGGAACTGCAATCATTTCAGCGTTCTATGTCATGATCATGTACTTCAACGACAACCGGTTTACCCCCGGTGAAATAGCCGGTATGGGCACCTGCGCCGCGGTGATTGTCCTGCTCTCCCTGGTACTCTACCGCGTATATCAGTTTACCCGGAAATGCGTCTGTCACAGCCTGGGGATTTGATGCGTCGGGACCCCGCACACAAAAATATAGGCGGACGGCCTGTATGGGGCCGTCCGCCTTCTTTCAGTAAATGGGGAGAATCATGCTGACACAGAGGTTCTTGTCAGCCCCCTGCTCAAACCGCACCGTCCCCCCGTGGGCCGCGGCAATCTGGGCCACCAGCCGCAGGCCGGTGCCGTGGGCGGCTCCGCCATCCGGATCCAGTTGGCGGTCAGCATTTACCGGCCCACACCCCGCCGCTGTACCACCCTTCACGAACAGGACAAGGTTCGTTCCCGTACACCGAGCTCCAAGCCGGATGGCACCGCCGGGGGCATTGTGCCGCACGCAGTTGGTGAGCAGATTGTTGATGGCCCGCCGCAGCAGGAAGGGATCGGCTTCGATTGGCGGCAGGGCTGTCTCCGGCAGATCCATTTCCAGTTCAAAGCCCTCTGCCAGCCCACCGTTGAGAAAGTCGGCGGCGACCTGTCGGAGGAACGCCGCTGGCTGGATAGGTTCCTTCCGCAGGGCCTGCATCTCGCAGTCCAGGCGCATGGTCAAATTCAAATCGTTTACCAGATCCCGGATCACCTGGCTCTGGACCCGGATGGCGGAGGCCTGATTCTTCTGGGCCGGGTTCAGATCCGCCGCTTCCAGTTGGGCGGCGTAGCCCATGACCACCGACAGGGGCGTGCGGATGTCATGGGAGACGCCGTTGATCCAGTTTGATCGGGCGGCATCCCGCGCCTTCTGCGCCTGCCGGAACCACCGGCGCACCACAAAATAGGCCAGGAGCAGCACGCACCCCAGGGCCAGCAGGAAAATGCCACCGCACCACAGGGGTGCATCGTGCAGCAGTTGGGACTCTGTTGAGATGTCGTGCTTCCACATGCTCCCCTTGGGAGCACCCACCACCAGCAGGCCGTCGTCCCGGATGCGACACTGCACCGGATAGTCGTTGAGATACCACCGGGTGAACGAGGCTACGTCCGTCAGAGAATACCGCTCCGGTACATCGGCGGGTTTGCGGAGGGACCAGATCACCCGTCCGTCCTCGCCAATCAGGATTGCCCAGCGGTCGTCCCCCAGAAGCTCGTCTCCGGAAAATTCATATTCCGTTCCATCCCAGGTCAGGGTGGAAGATATCCTTGACACCGGTATGTCCCAACTCCGTCCGCCGTCGGAATGATAAAAAATGAAGGCCAGGATGCCCGCCAGGGTGATGAAGGAAACCAGGGCGGCGGCGGCAGTCACCAGCATGGCCCCCTTAAAAATGCTCCTCAGGCTCATTTCTTCGTTCCCTCCCGGTTCAGGCGGTAGCCCAGGCCCCGCACCGTCAGCAGATGGTTCGGGTGGGAGGGGTCCGCCTCGATCTTCTCTCGGAGACGACGGATGTGGACCATAAGGGTGTTCTCATAGCCTACCAGGGGGCCGTCCCACAGGGCGGCGCACAGGGCGTCAATGGTGACGATGTTGCCTCTGGCCTCCCACAGTTTCTTCAGCAGTGAGAATTCTTTGGCAGTAAGAGCAATTTCCTCTCCATTCCGACGAATAGAACTTTTCCCCCAGTCTACCTCTACATCCCCCAGACGGCAAGTGTCCGGTATTTCGCGGTACACCCGCCGGAGCACCGCATTCAGGCGCAGCAACAGTTCCTGGGGCAGGAAAGGCTTGGTGATATAGTCATCCGCCCCCAGGCCAAGCCCTTGGAGCCGGTCGGCGTCCTCATCCCGGGCGGAGAGGAACAGTACCGGCACATCCCGGACCTCCCGGAGTTTCCCAAAGAGGGTAAAGCCGTCGCCGTCGGGCAGGTTCACATCCAGTAGCACGCCGTCGGGAGAGGCATCATGGAACCGGTCCAGCGCCTGGGCGCAGGTGAGGGCAGACACAGTTTCATAGCCCGACTGGGTTAATATCTCTTTTACCATGTTTTGTAGAGCACTTTCGTCATCTACGATCAAAATGCGATAGGCCATCCAAAGGCCTCCTTTTTCATTCTCGTCCCCATTATAGCAAATGATGTCCAGCCGTCCAGCCTTCCGTGGAGAAGTAAGGTAAACGTAAGGTGGGCTTCATCGGGGTGTAAGGCAAGGGCGCTATCCTTTGGAGCGTAAGGAGGCCTTGCCATGAATATCATTGAGACACACGACCTATGCAAGCAGTACGGGAACACCCTGCGGGTGGCCCATTTGGACTTGGATGTGCCAGAGGGCAGTATCTATGGGTTCCTCGGTCCCAACGGGGCTGGAAAGTCCACCACTCTGAAAATGATTTTGGGGTTGGTTCGCCCCACGGCGGGAAACATCAAGGTGCTGGGAAAGAAGATGGACGGCGCCAACCGTCTCTCGATTCTCCGGCAGGTGGGAAGCCTCATCGAAAGTCCCAGTTACTACGGCCATCTCACCGGGGAGGAAAACCTGCGGATCGTCCAGACCCTCCGGGGGGTGCCGGAGAAAAACATCCGGGAAGTGCTGCAGATCGTCCGGCTGGACGGCCAGCGGGGCAAGAAGGTGGCCCACTACTCCCTGGGCATGAAGCAGCGGCTGGGCCTGGCGGCAGCTCTGTTAGGCTATCCCAAACTGCTCATTCTGGACGAGCCTACCAACGGCCTGGACCCGGCGGGCATCCAGGAGATGCGGGAGCTGATCTGTGAACTGCCGGGCCGGTTCGGCATGACGGTGGTGGTGTCCAGCCACCTTTTGGGCGAGATCGACCAGATGGCCGACCATGTGGCCATCATCCGGGAGGGGGAATTGGTGTTTCAGGACACTCTGGAGGCCCTTCATGGCCGCAGCCGCCACCATCTGGCCCTGCGGACCACCAACAACCCCGTGGCACGGGCCATTCTCCAGGAAAAGTCCGTGTCCTGCCGGGAGGAAGAAGGATACCTGATTCTCCCTATTCTCACCGACGAACTGACCGCCCAGCTCACCCGGCTGCTGGCAGAGCGCCGCTTGGGCGTCATCCGCCTGGAGGAGCGGCAGAGGAGCCTGGAGGACATTTTCCTGGAACTGACGGGAAAGGCGGCGAGCCTGTGAAACTGTTGAAACTGGAGTTTTTCAAGTGCCGCCGGCGGAAGATCCTGCTGGTGTGCGCCGCTGTATTGGCGGCGGAGTTGCTGTGGATCGTCTTCTCCTTTCTCCGCCAGGACGCCGAGGATCTGATCCAGGGCTGGATGCTGATGCTCTACGACCTGGCTATGGTGGACGCCATCATCCTGCCCATCAGCGTGGCTACCATTGCCAGCCGTAACTGCGAGTTGGAGCATAAAGGAACGACGCTCAAACTGCTGGAGACCATGGCGACACCAGGGCGGCTTTACGGTGCCAAACTGACCTGGGGCGCTCTGGTGCTGGCTGTCCTTCTCATCGTCCGGTGGGCGCTCTTCATGGGAGTGGGCATCCTGTGGCAGTTCCCGGGGGAGGTCCCCTGGGAGCGGTTCGGGCTTTTTACCCTGATCTCCTGGGCGGTGTCCATGATGGTCTACGCCATGCAGCAGGGATTGTCCCTGCGCTTTCAAAACCAGGCGGCGGCCCTGGTATGTGGGATCTCCGGCAGTTTCCTCGGGATCTTGTCCCTGCTGTTCCCACCGGCCCTGACCCGGTGCGTTCCCTGGGGCTACTACGGCCTGCTGAGCTTGGTGGGGATGAACTGGGACCCGGACACCCGATTTACCTGGTTCTACTGGAAGTGGCCGGCGTCCACCGATCTGGTGCTGCTGTGCCTGTGGGCGGCGCTGTTCCTACTGGTGGGCCGGGCGCTGTTCGTGCGAAAGGAGGTGTGAGGGATGCTGCTGCGTTGTCTGAAGGCGGAACTGATTAAGTTCCGCCGGGCGCCAGTGTGGCTGGCCTTTGTGGTGCTGCCCGTCTTTCCCGCCATCCTGGGCACTATGAACTATCTGGGGAATTTGGGACTGTTGCAGAGCGAGTGGTATAGCCTGTGGAGCCAGCACACGCTATTCTCCTCTATGTTCTTTCTTCCGGCATTGCTGGGGGTGTTCTGCGCCTGGCAGTGGCGGTTGGAGCACACGGACCACAACTGGAACAGTTTTCTCACCGCACCGGTGTCGGTGGGGGATCTGTACCTGGCCAAACTGATTTGGGCCGCGGCCATGTCCCTGCTCTCCCAGGTGTGGATCGGGGTACTGTTCGTCCTCAGCGGGAAACTTGTGGGCCTCACCGGCCCCATCCCGCCGGAACTTTTCGGATGGCTGGCGTGCGGGGCCGTCGGCGGCGTGTCGGTGTGCGCGGTGCAGCTCTATTTCAGCCTGATTATCCGAGCCTTTTCCCCGCCGGTGGCCTTTGGCCTGATAGGGGGTATTGTGGGGCTGATGGCCACGGCCCAGGGGTTTGGTTACGCCTTCCCCTATTCCCTCCTGTGCATCGGGATGCGGGCCAACAACCCTAAGATGGAACTGAATCCGCTGCCCTTTGCGCTCTCTGTTCTGGCTTATCTTGTTCTATTTACACTGCTCTCCATTCGGTATCTCAAAAAACGGGACATAGCGGCTGAGTAAGAGAGGCCCCCGGCGAAAGCCGGGGGCCTCTCCTGTGTTTCATTTTACCCAGTGGACAACTGCATCCCGCAGGAAGCGGGCGCAGCCGGGCACCTGCTTGTCGTAGTAGGCGGTGAACCGCTCGTCCATCACATAGAGCTCCGCAATTCCCCGGTGTCTGGCCGGGTCGTACTGATTTCCGGTGATGGTGAGCCACCGGCGGTGGAGGGCGGTGATCTCCTTGCCCTCCTCACTCTCCGGGGACAGCCCCGCCCGGACGGCGGCCTCCAGCCGCCCCTGGATCTTCCGACCCAGATCTGTCCACTCCTGGTACTGCGTCTGGGTCAGGTTCATCACCGTAGCGTTGGCCTCATCCACCTCTTGGTCGCCGTACTTGGCCCGGATCTCCGCTCCGTAAACTTCCTCGTTGTGGGTCACTGTGCGCTGCTTGAATGCCTCAAATTTCTGCTCATCGCTCATGATCTCGTTCCTTTCTTCCGCTCCGATGGTGTCTTTTACCGACCGGATGAGCTGTTCCAGCCTCTCCTGCTCTACCTCCAGCGCGGCCAGGTGGTTTCGCAGGGCAGCCAGACGGTCGAAGGAGGGGTCATCCAGACATTCCTTGATCCGGGCCAGCTCCACCCCGAGGGCCCGGTAATAGAGTATATCCTGCAGCCGGTCCACCTCCGCTCCGCCGTAGTAGCGGTAGCCGCTCTCCGCTACCCGGCTGGGCTTCAGCAGCCCGATCTGGTCGTACCAGCGCAGCGTGCGGGTGGTTACCCCGGACAGGTGTGACAGTTCCTGAATGGAATACTCCATAAACATCCCTCCTGGGGATACTGTATCAGTTGACGGAGCGTCAG
>DXCX01000094.1 GCA_019115785.1 Candidatus Intestinimonas merdavium
CCCGGCCCCCAGTACGAGACCCCGGCGGAGGTGAGCTTTGCCCGGATTTCCGGGGCCGACGCCGTGGGGATGTCCACCGCCCCGGAGGTCCTCACCGCCGGCCACTGCGGGATGCGGGTGCTGGGCTTCACCCTGGTGAGCAACATGGCCGCCGGCATTCTGGACCAGCCCCTCTCCGAGCAGGAGGTCCTGGACGCCGCCGAGGCCTGCAAGGACAAATTCTCCCGGCTGGTGCTGGAGTGTCTGGGCCGACTGTGAGCCGGTCCATGGGATGAAAGGAGCGCGTTTTTCCATGTCCACCATGATCTACAACGTTACCGCCGTCCTTATGGACCCCGACCACACCGTGCTGCCCAACGCCTACGTGGTGGTGGACGGCCACCAGATCACCGATTTCGGCGCCCAGCGGCCCCAGGGCTTCACCGGCAAGTGCATCGACGGCAAGGGGGGCATCCTCATGCCCGGCCTGGTGAACGCCCACACCCATGTACCCATGACCGCCATGCGGGGCTACGGAGACGGAAACAACCTCCAGGACTGGCTCCACAATTACATTTTCCCGGTGGAGGCAAAGTGGGATGACCGGGCCATCCGGGCCTGCGCCGCTCTGGGCCTTGCCGAGATGATCGCCTCCGGCGTCACCTGCATTGCCGACATGTATATGCGCACCGACGCCATTCTCCGGGAGGTGGAGGGCGCCGGCATCAGTGCCAACGTCTCCTGCGGCGGCGTCCAGTTTGAGGAGCCCTTCGACCCGGCCAAGAACCATGACTGTCAGGTGCAGCAGGCCCTCACCGAGGCCTGGCACGGCAGGGATGACGGCCGCATCCGGGTGGACGCCTCCATCCATGGGGAGTACACCTCCCACGCCGGGCTGTGGGACTGGATGGCCCGGTATGCCGCCGACCACGGCCTGGGCATGCACGTCCATCTCTCTGAGACCCAGGCCGAGCATGAGCAGTGCCGGGCCCGCCACGGCGGGAAGAGCCCCGCCGCTGTCCTGGCCGAGCACGGTGTCTTTGACGTGCGGGCCATCGCCGCCCACTGCGTCTGGACCACCCCCGAGGACTGGGCTATTCTGGCCGGGAAGGGGGTCACCGCCGTCCACAACCCCATGTCCAACCTGAAGCTGGGCTCTGGCGTGGCTCCGGTGGTGGACCTCAAAAAGGCCGGGATCAATGTGGCCCTGGGCACCGACGGCGTGAGCTCCAACAACTGCACCGACTTCTTTGGGGACATGAAGCTGGCCGCCATTCTGCAAAACGGCGTCCGCCACGACCCACTGGCCCTCACCGCCTGGGACGCCCTGGAGATGGCCACCGTCAACGGCGGCAGGGCACTGGGCCGGAAGACCGGCCGCATCGAGCGGGGCTATGAGGCCGACCTCATCCTGCTGGACAGCGAGGCGGTCAATCTCATCCCCTGCCATGACGCCGCCAATAACCTGGCCTACGCCGCCCACGGCTCCAACGTGGTCATGAATATGGCCCGGGGCAAGGTCATATACAAAAACGGGGAGTTTCTCACCATCGACATTGAGAAAGTAAAGAAAGAGGTGGCCGGCTACGCCCTGCCCCTCCTCTTCGGGCGGTAAAAGCCCCATCCTGTCTCCTGTCCATAGACTCATTGCGAAAGGCTGTGCGACCCATTGGGTAATCGTGAAAAGAAAAGCACCTTCTTCGGCGGAGCCGCCGTCCTGGCAGCCGGCATCGCCATCGTCAAGCTCATCGGCGCCCTCTACAAGATCCCCCTGGGGAATGTCCTGGATGACGAGGGATACGGCCACTTCAACAACGCCTATGTCATCTACAATTTGCTCCTGATGATCTCCACGGCAGGTCTGCCCGTGGCCCTCTCCAAGAGCATCTCTGAGGCCAGCACCCTGGGCCGCCGGAATCAGGTCCACCGCATCTTCAACGTGGCCCTGGTGACCTTCTTCATCCTGGGCACCGTGAGCTTCCTGGTCATGTTTGCCCTGGCCCAGCCCCTGGCCGACCTTCAGGGAGATGGCGCCGCCGTGCAGGCGGTACGGGCCATCGCTCCGGCCTGCTTCTTTGTCTGTATCCTCTCTACCTTCCGGGGATATGCCCAGGGCCACGCCAACATGGTGCCCACGGCGGTGTCCCAGATCATTGAGGCCCTGGGGAAGCTGGTCATCGGCCTGGCCCTGGCCTGGCTGCTGGTGAAGGCGGGAGCCTCCTCCTCGGACGCCGCCGCCGGCGCCATCTTTGGCGTCACCTGCGGCGCCGGAATCTGCCTGGTCTACCTCATCGTTGAGCACGTCATGCGCCGCCGCGGCGAGTCCGGCCATCCCACGGATACCCCGGAGACGCCCGGGGTCATCCTCAAGCGCCTGCTGGTCATTGCCGTGCCCATTACCCTGTGCGCCTCCGTGACCCCCATCACCTCCTGGCTGGATACCGCCCAGGTCCAGAATATCCTCCGGGATGTGATGAACGCCCAGCCCGCCCAGTGGTATGAGGCCCAGAAGCTCATCGACCCGAAGGTGGTGGACCCGGTGGTGGCCGCCTACGGCGCTTACCAAAAGGCCATCACCATCTACAACCTGCCCTCCTCCTTTATGGTGGCCCTCACCGCCAGCGTCATCCCCGCCATCTCGGCCTGCCGCACCCGAAGGGACTTCCAGGGGGCGGGGCGCATTGCCGAGTCCTCCATGCGGGTGGGCATGCTGCTGGCGCTCCCCGCCGGCATCGGCCTGTCCGTGCTGTCCTCCCCCATCATGTATCTGCTCTATTCCGACACCGATCACGCCATCGCTGACCCCTCCATGCTGATTCTGGGCATCGCCTCCGTTTTTGTGTGCGTCATGCTGGTGTGCAACTCGGTGCTCCAGGCCAGCGGCTTTGTAAACCTGCCCATCTTTATTATGATCGCCGGCTGTGCCGCCAAGCTCATCGTCAATAACTTTATGGTCCGCCATGTGGGGGCGGTGGGCGCCGCCGTGGGAACCCTGGTATGCTATGTTATCGTGGCCGTTCTGGAGCTGCTCCTCATCAAGCGGGTCATCCCCGCCGCGCCGGAGTATACCCGGGTCTTTGCCAAGCCTATGGTGGCTGCCGGCGTGATGGGCATCGCCGTGTGGGCCGTCTACGGCCTGCTGCACCGCTTCCTGGGCAACACCCTGTCCACCATGGGGGCCATCGGCGTGGGCGTGGTGGTCTATGCCGTGCTGGTGGTGGCGCTGAAGGCCATTTCCAGGCAGGACCTGTCCCTGATGCCTAAGGGCGACAAGATCGCCAAGCTCCTTCACCTCTGAGAAGGGCGGGGAATGGGAAAAAAGAACTTGCAGAAGGTAGAGAAATATGATAGATTTTGAACAGAAACCCAGCTATGACGTGGCTGACCTGGTGGAGATCGTCCGTATCCTGCGCTCGCCGGGGGGCTGCCCCTGGGACAGGGAGCAGGACCACCACTCCATCCGGCGGGATCTGCTGGAGGAGGCCTACGAGGTGGCTGAGGCCATCGACGAGGAGAGCCCCGAGCACCTGAGGGAGGAGCTGGGAGACCTGCTGCTCCAGGTGGTCATGCATTCCCGCATGGAGGAGGAGGCCGGCCGGGCGAACCTCAGCGATGTGGCCGACGGCATATGCAAAAAGCTCATCTACCGCCACCCCCATGTCTTTGGTGACGTGACCGTGTCCGGTTCCGGCCAGGTGCTGGAGAACTGGGAGGAGCTCAAGAAGAAGGAAAAGCACCAGAAGACGGCGTCTGACAGCGTGGACGCCGTGGCCCGGAGCCTGCCGGGGCTGTGGCGGGCGGAGAAGATCCAGAAGAAGGCCGCCAAGGTGGGCTTCGACTGGGACAGCGTGGACGGCGCCATGGCCAAGCTTCGGGAGGAGACTGACGAGCTCCAGGCTGCCATCCGGGATGGGAGCAATGTGGAAGAGGAGCTGGGGGACCTGCTCTTCGCGGCGGTGAACGTGGCCCGGTTCGTGAAAACCGATCCGGAGGGGGCCATGACGGCCGCCTGTGATAAGTTTGCCCGGCGGTTCCGGGCGGTGGAGGAGGCCGCTCAGGCCCAGGGAAGGGAGCTCTCCTCCATGACCTTGGCTGAGATGGACGCGCTCTGGGACGCCGTCAAACAGCGAGAGGCTTGAACGCCCGTACCGGTGCCCTACGCCGGAATCTGCGGACTTTGAGTAAATACAATGGTTGAAATGGGAACACTAGGCTTTGTTTGAAAGCTGGGCATGTCGCCAATCTTCAGACAAGTCCTCGACCTGATCACATCACTTAGGAGGAATACTGCAAATGAATAAAGCCGAATTGATCAATGCCGCCGCCGAAAAGGCCGGCCTGTCCAAGAAAGATACGGAAGCCGCCATCAACGCCGCCATCGACGCCATTGTGGAGAGCCTGGTCAACGAGGACAAGGTCCAGCTGGTGGGCTTCGGCGCCTTTGAGGTGAAGAAGCGGGCTGAGCGCATCGGTCGTAATCCCAAGACCAAGGAGAGCATCAAGATCCCCGCCTCCAAGGTCCCCGTCTTCAAGCCCGGCAAGGCGTTGAAGGATGCCGTCTCCCAGTAAGGGCTGTTTTCCGCAATCAAGAGATCCCAGGCGGCTCCGGTATCACCGGAGCCGCTTTTCAGCACCCGGCGTCAGCTGGGGAAAGGAGCGAAAATAGATGCGTTTGGATAAATGGCTAAAGGTTTCCCGCCTCATCAAGCGGCGGACAGTGGCCAATGAGGCCTGTGACAATCAGCGGGTGAGCGTGGGCGGACGACCCGTCCGGGCCTCCTATGAGGTGAAGCCCGGCGATGTGGTGGAGCTGCGCTTTGGTGAGCGGGTGACCCGGATCGAGGTCCTCTCCGTGGCCGACAACGTAGGCAAGAGCGACGCCGCCGCCATGTACCGGGAATTGAACTGAGGAAGGGTGCGGCATGGTCGATTTTTTGGTAAAGAAATTTATCTCCCGCCCAGACGACTGGGAGGACCCGGAGATCCGGCAGCGCTATGGTCTGCTCACCGGTGGTGTGGGTATTTTTCTCAACCTGATGCTCTCTCTGGGGAAATTCCTGGCCGGCCTGCTCACCGGCTCCATCGCTATCACCGCCGATGCCTTCAACAACCTCTCTGACGCCGGTTCCTCCGTGGTCACTCTGGTGGGCTTTCACATGGCGGCCAAGCAGGCCGACGATGACCACCCCTTCGGCCATGGGCGCATGGAGTACATCTCCGGGCTGGTGGTGGCCGGCGCCATTTTACTGGTGGGGGTGGAGCTGGCCAAGAGCTCTCTGGAGAAGATCCTCCACCCGGAGGAGATCGCCCTCTCCTGGGTGTCGGTGGGCATCCTGTGCGCCGCCATTCTGGTAAAGCTGTGGATGTTCTACTTCAACCGGACCTTGGGCAAGCGCATTGACTCAGCGGCCATGTGCGCCACTGCCGCCGACTCCCTCTCCGATGTGGCGGCCACCTCCGCGGTGCTCCTGGGCACCCTGGTGGGAGGGTTCACCGGTCTCCACATCGACGGCTGGGTGGGGATTCTGGTGGCCGTCTTTATCCTCCGGGCCGGCTGGGGGGCCGCCAAGGATACTCTGGACCCTCTTTTGGGCCAAAGCCCTGATCCCACCCTGGTTCACGCCATTGAGAAGACTGTCCTGGCCCATAAAAGCATCACCGGCATCCACGACCTCATCATCCACGACTACGGACCGGGCAGGAGCATGCTCTCCCTCCACGCCGAGGTCCCCATGGACGCCGATGTGCTGGCCGTCCACGATATCATCGACGACATCGAGCGGGAGCTCAAGGAGAAGTTTCATATCGAGGCGGTCATCCACATGGACCCCATCGCCACCAAGGACCCCCGCACCAATGAGATGAAGGCTCGGGTAGCCGGGCTGGTACGGGAGATCGAGCCCTCCATGACCATCCATGACTTCCGTATGACCCAGGGGCCCCAGCACCAAAACCTTATCTTTGACGTGGTGGCGCCTCACAGCTGCCCCCTCACCGATGAGGAGATCAAGACCCGCATTTCCGGGCGCGTGGGGGAGCTGCCGGGGGGACCCTACTTCGCCGTGATCAATGTAGACCGCTCCTACGCGGAATCGGGGGCGTGAGCCTGGCTTTTACAAAAAATTCACCCTTCCGCCCGGGAATGGGCTATAATGACGGTGAGAGACCCCGCTCCGCCCGTACGGGTGGGAAGACAACTGTGCAGAAAGGATGGAGGTCCATATGCCCACAAAGGTGCTCATCGTGGAGGATGATGGCAATATTGCGGAGTTGCTGCACCTCTATTTGGAAAAAGAGGGATTTGAGACCCAGGTGGCGCCGGATGGCGGAAAAGGCGTGGAGCTCTTCCGGTCCTTCCGGCCCGATCTGGTGCTGCTGGATATTATGCTGCCCGTGATGGACGGCTGGTCGGTACTCAAGAAGATCCGGGAGTCCGACAAGACCCCCGTCATCATGCTTACTGCCAAGGGTGAGCTGAATGACAAGGTCCAGGGCCTGGAGGGAGGCGCCGACGACTATATCGTCAAGCCCTTCGAGATGAAGGAGGTCCTGGCCCGCATCCACGCCGTCCTCCGGCGCTATGGCGCCGAGGAGGGGAGCGGGGAGAAGAAGCTCTCCTTTGACAAGCTGGTCATCAACCTGGACTCCTATGAGCTCCTGGTGGACGGTAAGCGGGTGGATACCCCGCCCAAGGAGCTGGAGCTCCTCTACCACCTGGCCGCCTCACCCAACCGGGTCTTCACCCGGAACCAGCTGCTGGATGAGGTGTGGGGCTTTGACTATTTCGGCGACTCCCGGACGGTGGACGTCCATATCAAACGCCTGCGGGAGAAGCTGGAGGGGGTCAGCGACCAGTGGAGCCTCAAGACCGTGTGGGGCGTGGGCTATAAGTTTGAGGTCCTTACCCCGGAGACCGCCTGAACCCACATCAGAAAGGGGGCGCCCTGCCCTTGAAAAGCCTCTATCAGCGACAATTTTTCATTATGGCCGGGGTGATCCTGGTTTCCTTTGCCATGCTGGGATCGGCCTTCATCACCCTCTCCTACCGCTATACCGTCAGCGAGCGGCAGGACTCCATCCGCAACAACGCCCGATACATCGCCAACATCCTCAGTAAGGAAGTCAGCGTGAACGATGAGCTGGGCGGCTTCTACCTGCTTCCCGACCGCTTCCAGCCGGCGGTGGACGCGGTGGTGTCGGTGACGGGAGCCACTGTACTTTTGAGCAGCCAGAACGGTCAGATCATCTATGCCGCCGGCAGCGCCGGAGAGCTGGCCGACCTCTCCCAGGTACAGCTGCCCTCCAGCGTGGTCCAGAGTATCCAGGCCACCGGTTCCTTTGAGGCCATGACCACCCTGGGCGGCGCCTTCAGCGACCCCCGCTATGTGGCCGGCGTCCCCTTCCAGCTGGACTACCGGGGACAGGAGGTGTTGGCTGGCATGGTCTTTGTGGCCGCTGAATCGGCCAGCATCACCGAGATCTGGCGGGCCTTTGCCTCCATTTTCCTCTTCACCTCTGTGGTGGTCATGCTCATTGCCTTCATCACCACCTCGGTGACCTCTCTGAAGATGACCCGGCCTCTCAAGGATATGGCCGAGGCGGTGCGAAAGTTTGGCCATGGGGAGTATGACACCCGAATCGACTGCAACGGCCGGTGTGACGAGGTGGGGGAGCTGGCGGAGGCCTTCAACGCCATGGCTGACTCCATCGCCCAGGCGGAGGCCAAGCGCAGCGAGTTTGTGGCCAACATCTCCCACGAGCTCAAGACCCCCATGACCACCATTGCCGGCTTTGCCGACGGTATTCTGGATGGCACCATCCCACCTGAGCGAGAGAAGGAATATCTGAAGGTCATCTCCTCCGAGACCCGGCGGCTCTCCCGGCTGGTGCGGAAGATGCTGGATCTGAGCCGGCTCCAGTCCAGTGAGCGGGTCACCGCCCAGGAGCAGTTTGATGTCTCTGAGGTTATGCTGCGGGTGCTGGTGAGCCTGGAGACCAAGATCAACGGCAAACACCTGGATGTGGACACCCAGCTTCCCGACGACCCGGTGCAGGTATGGGGCGACCCCGACGCCATCACCCAGGTGTGCTACAATCTGCTGGACAACGCCATCAAATTCTCCTACCCTGAGACTACGCTGGGCATCTCTGTGGTGGCCCGGGCGGGGAAGGCCTATGTGTCGGTCCGTAACCATGGCGACACCATCCCGCCGGAGGAGATCCCCCTGGTCTTTGACCGTTTTCACAAGACCGACCGCTCTCGCAGCGAGGACCGGGACGGCGTGGGCCTGGGGCTGTATATCGTCAAGACCATTCTCAACAGCCACAAAGAAAATATTACCGTGACCAGTGAGGACGGCCTTACGGAGTTTACCTTTACGCTGACCCTGGCGTGACGCAGAGGGAGCGCAAGGTAATATTTTCTTCGCCCCCTTAAGGGGGCGGCGCGGCGTCAGCCGCGTCCAAGGTGCCGCTGCGTGGCGCCTTGCCGCAGGCGGGATTCATTCCCGCCGAGGAAGAGAAAATGGGGCCCCCGACCGGCTGTGCCGGCTGGGGGAAATATTACCGTGACCAGTGAGGACGGCCTTACGGAGTTTACCTTTACGCTGACCCTGGCGTGATCGCCGGACAGGAGGGACCTATGTACCATTACTATTATGACGGACCCGGCGGTGCGCCCGCCGGTGGACAGCCGCCCCAGGCGGTGGAGGAGAAGGGGCTGCCGGTACAGGCGGAGCCCGAGCCGGAGCAGGCCGTGAAGCGGCGGCCCCGCAAAAATCGCTCTGAACGGGGCGCTGCGGCGGTGCTGTTGGGAATGACCCTGGTGCTGGGTGTCCTGGCGGTGGTGCTGGCCCTCCAGGCCAAACCCGTGGACGTGAGCGCCTGGCTTCCGTCAGAGGACTATGGGGAGAGCACGAATCCCCAGACCGTCATTGTGGACTTGGAGTTGGAGCGCTACCCCAACGGGGGCGGAACCACGCTGACCTTGGTGGACCGGCCGGGGACTGAGCCGTTGTCTTTTCAGGAGATTTACCAACAGGTGAGCCCCTCGGTGGTCTCCATCACCGCCCTGCTGCCCATGGGCTCCTCCCAGGGTACCGGTGTGGTTATGACCGCCGACGGCTACATCATTACCAACGCCCATGTCATCGAAGGGGCTTTCCGGGCCGATGTATCTCTGGAGGACGGCCGGAGCTTCCAGGCCAAGCTGGTGGGCAGCGACAAAATCACCGACCTGGCGGTGCTGAAGGTGGAGGCGGAGAATCTGACCCCTGCCGTCTTTGGCGAATCTGACCAGATGGTGGTGGGGGATACGGTGGTGGCCATTGGAAACCCCATGGGGGAGCAGCTCCGGGGTACCATGACCGACGGCATCCTCTCCGCCATCAACCGGGATATGGAGGTGGATGGCAATACCATGACCCTCCTCCAGACCACCGCCGCCCTCAACACGGGTAACTCCGGAGGCGCTCTGGTCAACGACCAGGGGCAGATCATCGGTATCACCAATATGAAGCTCATTTCCAACGTCTCTGATAATACCCTGGAAGGTCTGGGCTTTGCCATCCCCACCACCACCGTGAAGCCGGTGGTGGATGCCCTCATCGCCGATGGGGTGGTCACCGGGCGCCCCACGCTGGGAGTCACCGTTCGGGGAATGTCCCAAGCTGAAAAAGAGGGGTTCGGCGTAGATCAGGGCATCCTGGTGATCAGCGTCGCCGCTGGCTCCGGCGCCGACGGCAAGCTGGAGGAGGGGGATGTGCTTCTCACGGCCAACGGCGCTCCCCTCAACAGCGCCGATGACCTGCTGGCTATCCGGGATAAGCTCCAGGTGGGGGACGCCATCGAGTTTCAGGTAGACCGCGGGGGGGAAGGTCTCGCGGTTACCGTAGAGCTGGTGGAGCAGTACCAGCTGGAGGGATAAGGGAAACAGCTGCACACCATACAAAAATGCCGTTCCTTTTCGGACCCTTGGCCCGGGAAGGAACGGCATTTGATTTTGTCAGTCCAGCTTCAGGTCGCCCTCCCTGATCCAGCCGATCCTTCGGAAGAATAGGCCGAAAGCCCAGCACAGCACGGCGGGAAGGACAAAGGAGATGAGGAGGAGCCCCGCCCAGTCGAAGGGGGTAATGGCCGCCTTGGCCCCGGTGGCCACATCATTGACCCAGCCGGTGTATACCCCGATCTGGCCCACCAGGCCGCAGGTGCCCATCCCGGAAGCCACGCCGCCGGAGGGGTCGTTCATCTCCAGGTGAAAGACACAGGTGGCCAGGGGCCCTGTGATGGCCGAGGTCAGAATGGCGGGAAGCCAGATCTTCGGGTTTTTCACAATGTTGCCCATCTGGAGCATGGAGGTGCCGATGCCCTGGCTCACCAGCCCGCCCCAGCGGTTTTCCCGGAAGGAGAGAACAGCGAAGCCCACCATATTGGCGCAGCAGCCGGCTACGGCGGCGCCCCCCGCCAGGCCGGTGAGACCAATGGCGGCGCAGATGGCAGCGGAGGAGATGGGGAGGGTGAGGGCAATACCGATGACCACCGACACCAGAATACCCATCCAGAAGGGCTGGAGCACCGTGGACCAGCGGATCAATTCACCCACCGAGGAGGCGGCGGTGCCGATGGCCGGCGCCCACAGGGCGGAGAGGGCAGCGCCGGAGAGAATGGTGACCAGGGGTGTCACCAGCAGGTCCACCTTGGTCTCCTTGCTGACCGCCTTGCCCAGCTCGGCGGCAATGACGGCGATGAAGAGGACGGCCAGTGGTCCGCCGGCCCCCTTGCCGCCGTCCAGGGTGGTGGAGCCCAGGGCGTTGGCGGCATAGCCCACAGTGGCCAGAGAGAAGAGGACCAGCGGAGGGGCCTGGAGGGCGTAGCCGATGGCCACCGCCATGGCCGCCCCGCTCATGGCAGAGGCAAAGCCGCCCACCTCCACCAGAAAGGCCAGGCCCAGCTGGTCCCCCAGGGTGTCCAGGATGGTGCCGATGAGCAGAGAGCAGAAGAGACCCTGGGCCATGGCCCCCAGGGCGTCAATACCGTACCGACGGGCTGAGATTACAATGTTCTTACGCTGGAGAAAGCTCTTCAAGCCTTCCATATCCTCACCAGCTCCTTTTCTCACATTATATGTATGGATAGGTGTCTTGACATAAGACAGTATTATAACGGCCCGGTGGAAAAAGTCAAGGGTTTTCCCACCGGGCCGTCACAACGTCCGTCAGGTGAGGAGAATACCGGCCGCCTTCAGAGCCCCCATCACCCGGCGGTAGGCCTCTTCGTCGGGGCAGCGGAGCGTGTGAAGGTGGATGCCCCCGGTCAGGTCGGAGAGGGGCTTGGCCCCATGAGCCTCTACCGCCCGTATAAATTCAGAAACATCATACCGGTTGGAGAGGTTGAGCTGACCTACCAGCTGCCCATAAACCAGGTGATCCACAATGACGTTGACCACGGTACAGCCATTGTCTACCATGATATTAAGCTCCTGTTCCATGTCCTGGGGAGTGGTATGGCGGCAGGCCACCGTCCGCAGCTCCCCCGGCGCCCCCCGCTCCAGCACATAGCCCCTCGGGGTGGCGGTGATATGGGCTCCCGCCGCCCGCAGCAGGGCGATGTCCCCTACGATGATCTGGCGGCTCACCGATAAGGTGCGGGCCAGAGCGGTGGCGCTCACCGCCCCCTCGGCCTCCTCCAGAAGCTTCATCAGTTTTTCCCGGCGTGCTCCGGCGTTCATGTGCTCCCTCCGTTCCTCAGACATAGCCCAGCAGTCCCCGCACCGACACCTCGCCGGCGGTCACTGTCTCCGTGTGTCCATCCGGCATGCGGCAGACCAGGGAGAAGTCGTCGTCTACCCGTTGGGCAAAGGCGGGAATACGGGTGCCGTCGGGGCGCACCAGGGCCACCTCATGGCCGGTGGTGACACACCGGCGGCGGTATTCGGCCAGATAGTCGGCCTTTCCCTGGGGAAAGGCGGTGTACAGCTCGTCCAGGGCGGTGAGCAGGTGGACAGCCAGCTCGGCCCGGCGGACCGGATACCCCAGGGCCTGGATGAGAGAGGTGGCGATGGGGGAGAGGACGGGGCCGAAGTCGGCCTCGGTCTGGCCCACGTTGATTCCCACCCCCACCACCACGGCCACCGCCGCGGCGCTCTCGGCCTCGAATTCCAGCTCGGTAAGGATGCCGCAGAGCTTTTTGCCGTTTAGAATGATGTCGTTGGTCCACTTGATGCCGCAGGAGAGGCCGCAGCAGGTCTCGATGGCCCGACATACCGCCACCGCCGTCCAGGCGGTAAGTTGACTCAAGGTGTCCAGAGGGGTCCTGGGCCGGAGGAGAACCGAGCAGTAGAGCCCCTTGCCCTCAAGGGACTGAAAGGCGTTTCCCCGCCGCCCACGGCCCCCTGACTGTCCGTTGGCCAGAACGGCAAGGCCCTCTGCCGCCCCGCAGGCGGCCCGGCGCTTGATCTCGCTGTTGGTGGAGTCCACCGTGTCCAGACACACCACCTCCCGGCCCACCGTATGGCCGGAGAGGGCGGCGGAGAGCTCCCTGGAGCGCAGATCATCAGGAGCGGCGGCCAGGCGGTAGCCACGGTTGGGGGCGGAGACGATCTCGTATCCAGCCCGGCGCAGGGCCTCCACCGCCTTCCACACCGCCGCCCGGCTCACCCCCAGCTGGCGGCTCATTTCCTCCCCGGAGCGGTAGGCCGTGGCCTCGGAGCGCAGCAGGGACAGGATCTCATCCTGAAGCATGGTGTCACCATCCTTTCTGGACCATTATAAACCAGGACCTGTACAGTGGTCAACCAAAGTGAAAATATGGTTTACAAATCACGTGCTGCATGGTATTGTAAACTAGAATAAAAAAATAGTTTACAATAGTGAACGGATGGGAGCGCGCTGATATGAGAGAACAGACCCGCATGCTGGCCCTGGCGGCCCTCTTCGCTGTGGTGACAGCGGCGGCTAATTTTATCAAAATTCCTGTGGGGGTGGTGCCCATCACCCTCCTCTTCTTCGCCACCGCTCTGGCCGGTGTGCTGCTGGGGCCCAGGTGGGGAGCTGTGTCCCAGGTGGTGTATGTGGTCCTGGGCCTGGTGGGCCTGCCCATTTTCACGGGCGGCGGCGGGCTGGGCTATGTGCTCCAGCCCAGCTTCGGTTTTCTGCTGGGCCTTATTCCCGCCGCCTGGGTCATCGGCATGCTCACCCGGGGACGGCCGGGTCCCGTCCGGGTGGCCCTGTCCGCCTTGGCCGGGCTGGCTGTGCTGTACCTGGTGGGTCTGCCCTACATGTGGTTTATCCTTAACGTGTATCTGGAAAAGGGGATGGCCCTGCCCGCCCTTTTGTGGAGCGGCATGCTTATTTTCCTCCCTGGGGACGCGCTGAAGATTGCCGGTGTCGCCGCCCTGTCCCGCCCGCTCCGCAGGGCCCTGGACCGGCGCTGAGGGGCATATCCCATCCACCTGTCCCATATAGTGATAGCAGTATTGGGAAAGGCGGGAAGGATATGCAATATGAGGAGAAGCGGCCGCGGCAGGAGGCGGCGGACCACCACGTGATCCTGGAGGGGAGAGCCTCCCTCTCCGTATCCGGGGTAGAGGAGGTGGAGAGCTTTGACGAGAATGCCATTGTCATGCGCACCTCCCTGGGGACCCTGGTGGTACGGGGGGAGGAGCTACACCTTGAAAAGCTGAGCCTGGATGGGGGCGACCTGCGGGTGGAGGGCATGGTGGATTCCCTCACTTACGAGGATGACGGGGGCTCCCGGGGCGGTTTCCTGGCCCGGCTGTTCCGGTAGGGGCCATGGGCATCGACCTAGCCGAGCAGGTCCGGACCTTTCTGGGGGCGGCAGCCCTCGGAGGGGGTCTGGGCCTGGTCTATGATGTCTTCCGCGTCCTGCGGCGGCGCCTGCGTCTTCCCCTGGTGGGGGCTCTGCTGGACCTGGGCTTCTGGCTTCTGGTCACGGTGGGGCTCTTCTGCTACGCCACCGCCGCCGGCGGCGGAGAAGTGCGCATCTACATGGCGGCAGCCCTCTTTCTGGGCGCAGTGCTCTATTTTCTGCTGCTCAGCCCGCCCGCGCTGCTGTTGGTGGGGCTGGCGGCCGATGGAGCGGCCCTTCTGCTCCGCCTGCTCCTCCTTCCGGTGGACCGGTTACACCGCCTTGGGAAAAAAATTCAGAAATCCTTAAAAAAACACTTCCATTATCGGCGGGAATGGTATAAACTTAACCTGATACCCGGAGAGATGGATGACCTGGCCCGTCCCAGGGACGGGAGATGGGAGGGGAGAGACCATGCCAAAGACCAAGAAAGCCGGACTGCTCACCAAGCTGGTGATCCTGGCCCTGCTCATCTATTTGGCCACCTCCCTTCTCAACCTGCAAAGCCGGATCCGTGCGACCCAGGCCGAGCGGGATACCCTGAGCCGTCAGGTGGCGGAGCAGACCCAGGTCAACGCCGATCTGGCCGAGGATGTGGCCAATCCCGACGATCCAGACCGGATCGCCGACATCGCCAGGGATAAGCTGGGCCTGGTGGTGCCGGGGGAGAAGGTCATCATCATCACGAGCTGACGGGCGGTCCGGCGGCAGAGAGAGACCGGGTGAAATTTCAAGGAGGATCATGGAAAAGGTATGGAGTTTGGTGTAGGTTCTATTGTAGAAGGAAAAGTGACAGGCATCACGAAGTTCGGCGCCTTCGTGTCGCTGCCCGGCGGTCGGTCGGGTTTGGTGCACATCTCTGAGATCGCCTATACTTACGTGAATGACGTAAAGGATCATCTCACGGAGGGACAGGAGGTCAAGGTCAAGGTCATCGGCATCGATGAGAACAACCGCATCAATCTGTCCATAAAAAAGGCCATGGATCCCCCGCCCCGGCCCCAGCGGACTGGGGGACCGGGCGCCCCTCGTCAGGGTGGCGCGCCCCGGAGCGGCGGCTTTGGCGGTCCCCGTCAGGGTGGTGGACGTCAGGGCGGCTTCGGCCGTCAGTCCAGTGAGCCCGAGACCTTTGAAGAGCGGCTCAAGCATTTCATGCAGGCTTCGGACAGCAAGCTCTCCGAGATGAAGTATACCGAAAAGCGCAGCAGCCGCCGGGGCGGCCGCCGGTAAGGCGGAGCGCGGCGACCATAACATGGTTTTGTCAGGGCGCGGTCCTCGGGACTGCGCCCTGATCTGTTTTGTACCTCCGCACACTGAGATCCCCTAAGACATGAGAAAAGGACGGCGAGAGCATGCTCATTCAAAACGGCGTGGTCCATCCCATGGATGGACCGGTAATCCCCAACGGCTATGTGCTGCTGGAGGGAAACAAAATCAAGGCGGTAGGGTCCATGGATGCCGTGCCCCAGGGCTGGGCGGGACCGGTGCTGGACGCGGCGGGGGGACACATCCTCCCCGGTCTGGTGGACGCCCACTGCCACCTTGGGATGTGCGGGGATGGCCTGGGTTTTGAGGCGGAGGATGACAACGAGTCCACCGACCCCTGTACCCCCCATCTCCGGGCGCTGGACGGACTCAATCCTCTGGACCGCTGCTTCCGGGAGGCCAGGGAGGCCGGCGTCACCACGGTGCTCACCGGCCCTGGCAGCGGCAACCCCATCAACGGCCAGGGCCTGGCGGTGAAGACGATAGGCCGCTGGGCCGAGGAGATGGTGGTGCTGGAGCCGGCCTCCCTGAAACTGGCTCTGGGGGAGAACCCCAAGACGGTTTACCACGAGCGAAAGGAGACCCCAATGACCCGCATGGGCACCGCCGCCATCATCCGCGCCCAGTTCTCCAAGGCTCTGGAGTACCTGGATAAGCAGAACAAGGCAGATGCCGAGGAGGACACCGATCCCCCTGACTTTGATCCCAAGCTGGAGGCCCTCCTCCCCGCCCTGCGGGGAGAGGTGCCTGTCCACATCCACGCCCACAGGGCCGACGACATCGCCACGGCAGTGCGGTTGGCCCGGGAATTTGGCCTCAAACTGGTGGTGGTCCACGGTACAGAGGCCCATCTCCTCCCTGAACTGCTGGCCCGGGAGCACATCCCCGTCATAACCGGCCCCATCCTCACCGACCGGAGCAAGCCGGAGCTGGCCAACAGCACCAGTGCCAACCCGGCCCTCCTGGCCAAGGCCGGTGTGGAGATCGCCATCTGCACCGACCATCCGGTCATCCCCATCCAGCATCTCACCCTGTGCGCCGCGGTGGCTGCCCGCAGCGGACTGGAGCCCGAGGAGGCGCTGAAGGCCATTACCCTCAATGGAGCCAGGCTGGCGGGGGTGGACCACCGGGTGGGCTCCCTCACGCCGGGGAAGGATGCCGACGTAGTGGTGACCAGCGGCCATCCCTTGGACTGGATGAGCCGAGTAGAGCATGTCTTCATCGACGGCGTCCAGGTGAAGTGAGAGCCATTGGACAAAATGGCATTTTTCCTTCCGGGGATTTTGTGAAAAATTCATAAGATATGGGTGACTTTTCCGCCGAGGGCTGTTATAATAAAAGTGTCAGAAGCGGGATGTCCAAGCTCTGACAAGCACAGCCCCCACCGGGGCGAAAGAAGGAGCTGAATCGCATGAAGTTCGTATTTACAGACAAGAAGGTCACTCTGCCCGCGTCCGTCCACGCTTACGCCGAGAAAAAGGTGGGAAAGATGGACCGCTACTTCAAAAATGAAGGGGAGGCCTCCGTCGTCTTTAGTGTTGAAAAGGGCCGGAACGTCTGCGAGATCACGGTCCGCTCCGGCAGTATGATCCTCCGCTCCTCTGAGAGCACCTCCGATATGCGGGCCTCCATCGACGCCTGTGTCTCCGGCATGGAGCGCCAGATCCGCAAGAACAAGGCCCGGCTGGAAAAGCGCCTGCGCACCGATGCCTTTGAGCGGTCGGTGGATGTGGCTGAGGTCTCCGACTTCGCCCCCGAGGAGGAGGAGTCCGAGTTCAAGATCGTCCGCACCAAACGCTTCCCCATCAAGCACATGACGGTGGACGAGGCCATCCTCCAGATGAACCTGGTGGACCACACCTTCTTCGCCTTCAAGAACGCCGATGCCGATGGCGCCTTCTCCGTGGTGTACCGGCGCAACGACGGAGGCTACGGACTCATTGAGGACGATACCTGATCCCAAGTGCTGGGGGGCGGCCAGTCGGCCGCCCCGTCAGGAAAGAAGGACGCCGGACGGCGTCCTTTTTTCCTGACGGACCGGAGGCCATGAAATAATAGGAAAGGACTGTTTCCCGTGAATGTATTTATCAGTGCCGATATTGAGGGCACCTGCGGCATTACCGACTGGTCGGAGACAGAGCGCTCCACCATGGACGATTACCGACCCTTTCAGAAGCAGATGACCCGGGAGGTCAAGGCGGCCTGCAAGGGGGCCCTGGACGGCGGCGCCAAGGGTATCCTCCTCAAGGACGCCCACGACTCTGCCCGGAACATTGACGTCTCTGCACTCCCTGAGGAGGTCCACATCCTCCGGGGCTGGACGGGGGATCTGCTTTCCATGATGTCCGGTTTGGACACCGGGGATTTTGGCGCGGTGCTCTTTACCGGCTACCACGCCTGGGCCTCCTGCCCCGGCAATCCCCTCTCCCACACTATGAATCTGCGCAATGAGCAGGTCCTCCTCAACGGCGTACTGGCCAGCGAGTTTCTCATCAACACCTATACCGCCGGGTACTATGGCGTCCCGGTGGCCTTCCTCTCGGGGGACGCCGCCCTGTGCGACTTTGCCAAGGAGCTCATTCCCGAGATGGTCACTGTGCCGGTGAACAAGGGCGTGGGAGGGGGGGTGCTCTCCATCCACCCCGACGTGGCGGTGGAGCGTATCCGCGCCGGCGCCAAGGAGGCGGTGGAGCGGGCCCAGAGGTGTAAGGTGCCCATGCCCGACCATTTCGACAGCCAGATCCGCTTCCGGGAGCACAAGCTGGCCTATTCCAAGAGTTTCTATCCCGGCGCTACTCTGGAGGAGGGCAAGACAGTGTGCTTCTCTACCGATGACTGGTATGAGATGCTCCGATTTTACCACTTTGTGCTCAGCGACGGCTGAGCCACCGGAAGGAGCGCCCATATGCCACAGCAAAACGACCAGAGTCTGCGCCTGGCGGTGCTCATCGACGCTGACAACGCCTCACGGACCGCCATGCGGGATGTGATGGCCGAGATCGCCGTCTATGGCACCCCTACAGTAAAGAGAATTTATGGGGATTGGACCACGCCGAACATGGCCTCCTGGAAGCCCATCCTTTTGGAGAACGCCATCACTCCCATCCAGCAGTACAGCTACACCACCGGCAAGAACGCTACCGACTCTGCCATGATCATAGATGCCATGGATATTCTGTATACCGGCAGCTGTGACGGCTTTGTGCTGGTTTCCAGCGATTCCGATTTTACCCGTCTGGCTACCCGGCTCCGGGAGGCGGGAAAAAAGGTCATCGGTATGGGGGAGAAGAAGACCCCCAACCCCTTTATCGTGGCCTGTGACAAGTTCATCTACATTGAGGTCATCCGTGCGGAGGCCAAGGCGGCGTTGGCCAAGGCGGAGCAGGAGGCGGTGGCCGCGGCGGCGGAGCGTGCTCAGGCACCCTCCAAGCCGGAACAGGCGCCGGCGGCCAAGACGGAGCCGGCCAAGAGCGGAAAGAAGAGCCGGAAAAAAACGGCGGAGCCCGCCGTCCCTGTCCCCACACCAGAACCTGAGCCGGAGCCCGAGCCACAGAGCCCGCCAGAGCCCGCCCAGAAGAAGGTGCCCAAGGAGGTGGTCCACCTCATCGCCGATGCCATGGACATGATCGCGGATGAGGACGGATATGCCTTTATGGGGGAGCTGGGCAACCTGCTCATCCGGCAGCAGCCCGACTTTGACCCCCGAAACTACGGATTTTCCAAGCTGACCCAGCTCATCAAGAGCATCGACCGCTTTGAAGTGGATGTGCGGCAGACAAGCAATCCCCATACAAAGCACGTTTACCTGCGAGATAAGAAGCGGAAATAAGAATGGTGGCTGCCGCACGTCCACTCGGGGCGCGAAAGCGCCCACCGCGCCGTCAGGCGCGTCCAAGGGACCAGGGTTCTCCTGGTCCCTTGCCGCAGGGGCGATTCATTCGCCCCGAGGATGTAAAATAAAAAATGGGTCCCCATGGGTGCGCGCACCCATGGGCGAATGTGCGGCAGACAAGCAATCCCCATACAAAGCACATTTACCTGCGAGACAAGAAGCGGAAATAAGAAGGATGCCCCCTGTATAGGTACAGGCCTATACAGGGGGCATTTCATCTGGTTCTGGTTTACCAGACCCTTTCCAAGGGAGTCAGGTCCAGGTTTTCCAAACATCCGGACAGTAGCCAACGGTGGCCAGCTTGCCATTGCGGACGATGGGGGTGCGGAGAAGCCTGGGGTCCTCCAACAGCTTTTCCAGCTTGTCTTCGTCGTAGGCCAGATAGGTCACCAGAGGGGCATCGGCGGCCTTGGGGTCCAGCAGGGCCTCCAGCCCCACCGCGTTTTTCACGCTGGTGAGTTCCCCACGGCTGATGCCGTACTTCAAAAGGTCGATGGACTGGAATTTCACGCCCCGCTCCTTGAAATACCGCTGGGCCTTCTTGGTGTCAAAGCACTTGTTTTTGCCAAAGATTTGGATGTTCATGGGTCATGCCTCCTCACCCAGATAGGTAAAGCGGGGCCCGGAATAATCCGCCCGTTCCACATGCTCGCTCCACATGGCGGCAGGTCGGACCCAAATGCCCCGCTCCCCATAGAGAGCCTGATAGACCACCATAGGCTCCAGCGTCTCGGAGTGGCGGGCCAGATAGAGCACCCGGTATTCCTTTCCCTTGAAATGGCGGTAGCGGCCGGGATGGATCTCCTCCATGGGGACAGCTCCTCTCAGACGATGTATTTGCCTGTTTATTGTAGCATAAATGGGGCCTGCTGAAAAGAAGCAGACAAATTTCTTGTATACTTTCCCCGCCGAATGTGGTATACTACGCGTAATGGGTCATTTCTACCCGCATTCTTTCCGGCGGGGCTTGACCGTCTTTTCAGGCTTTATGTGCTGCGGCACTGATATATAAGGCAAAAACAGGATAGGGCGTCGCGGCTTCCAGCGGGGGAGTGCCCTCTTTTTCCGGCGAGGCAGGGCCGGAAAGTGCGGGGCGGATCTCTGGCTTTGTTTTGTTGCGCCTCTATGCCTGCATCCCTTCCATCCAATGACCAAAAAAGGAGTGTAAGCATACTTTTATGGCAGAAAAACTGAAGATCATTTCCCTGGGCGGTCTCAACGAGATCGGCAAGAACCTGACGGTATACGAGTACGGCGGCGATATTATCGTAGTGGATGTGGGTATGGGTTTCCCCGACGACGATATGTACGGCATCGACGTGGTCATCCCCGACTTCACCTATCTTATCAAGAACCAGGACAAGATCCGGGGCATTTTTCTCACCCATGGCCACGAGGACCACATCGGCTCCATCCCCTATCTGCTGCGCAGCGTCAACGCCCCCATCTACGCTACCCGCATGACCGCCGGTCTGGTAAAGCTGAAGCTGGAGGAGCACCGGCTCCTGGACAGGACCAAGCTCATCACCTGTGAGGCCGGGGAGGTGGTAAAGGCCGGCAAGTTCTCGGTGGAATTCATCCACGTCAACCACTCCATTGCCGACGCCGTGGCCTTTGCCATCAAGACCCCCATCGGCACCGTGATCCACACCGGCGACTTCAAGATCGACTCCACCCCCATTCAGGGCGGCATGATCGACCTGGCCCGGCTGGGTGAGCTGGGCAAGAAGGGAGTCCTGGCCCTGCTGTGTGACTCCACCAACGTGGAGCGGCCGGGCTACACCAAAAGTGAGCGGTGCGTGGGGGCCTCCTTCGACGCCCTCTTCCGGGGCTGTGACCAGCGGATCATCGTCACCACCTTCGCCTCCAATGTGGACCGCATCCAGCAGGTCATCTCTGTGGCCGCCAAGTATGGGCGGAAGGTGGCTGTCACCGGCCGGAGCATGGAGAATGCCCTGCGGGTCTCCACCGAGCTGGGCTATATGAACATCCCCGAGGGAGTACTGGTGGATGTCAACCACATCAAGGGCCTTCCCAAGAGCAAGGTGTGCATCATCACCACCGGCAGTCAGGGGGAGACCATGTCCGCCCTCACACGAATGGCCTTCTCCACCCACAAGCAGGTGGACATTCAGGCCGGAGACCGGGTCATCCTCTCGGCTTCCGCCATTCCCGGCAATGAGAATTCCATCGGCAATGTCATCAACGAGCTCTACCGCAAGGGGGCCGAGGTGGTCAACGAGCGGACCGGGGAGCTCCATGTGTCCGGCCATGCCTGTGCCGATGAGCTCAAGATCATCCATGCCCTGGTCAAGCCCAAATTCTTTATTCCCGTCCACGGCGAGCAGCGCCACCTGAAGATCCACGCCAAGCTGGCCCAGGAGATGGGGATGGACCCCCGCCGTATTATCATCAGTGACATCGGTAAGATCATCGAGGTCACCCAGAACTCCATCAAGCTCAACGGTACTGTCCCCGCTGGTAAGGTCTTTGTGGATGGCTATGGTGTGGGCGATGTGGGAAGCGTGGTCCTGCGGGACCGGAAGCATCTGGCCGAGGACGGTATGATCGTGGTGGTCACCTCCATGTCCGGGGAGAACGGCGCCGTGGTTTCCGGGCCGGACATCATCACCCGGGGCTTTGTTTACGTCAAGGAGTCGGAGGGCCTCATGGAGGAGCTGCGCCGCGTGGCCGTGGAGGCCCTGGAGCGCTGCGAGCGCACCCACACCACCGACTGGTCCGCCATCAAGGGGGAGATCAAGAGCGACCTCTCCGGCTTCCTCTATAAGAAGACCAAGCGCAACCCCATGATCCTGCCTGTCATTATGGAGGTCTGAGCAGATTCTTATTTCTTTATGAAAACGACTGGACCGCCGTCCCATTTCGGACGGCGGTCCAGTTTTTTGTACTTTTGTGAGGGAAGGCAGCGGAAAAAAACGGAAAGTTGCATTGACGCTGAGCACCAGACCGTGCTATGATACCTCCAGGATATAGAACGTTTGTTCTATAAATAAATTTGGGAAATAGGGTCATATCCGCTCCTGGATCGAGTGAGAGGAAAGGGACCCGCCGCGCTCGCCGGTACAAAAAAATTGAAGCAAGCGGCAAGCTTGCTTCGATTGGTGGAGGAGGGTGGATTCGAACCACCGAAGTCGACGACAACAGATTTACAGTCTGCCCCCTTTGGCCACTCGGGAACTCCTCCATATGAAATTTTGGAGCTGGTGGACGGATTCGAACCCCCGACCTGCTGATTACAAATCAGCTGCTCTACCAGCTGAGCTACACCAGCATCTCGGAGACTAGCTCGTCCGCAGCGACGTTTATTGTAGCAGAAAGGAGGCGGATTGTCAACTGGGAAAACAAAAAAACGTGCAACTTTTTTGGGAAGGAGCATGCCAAGGAGAGGGAGGACCCGGGCGTACCCCTTGCGGGACGCCCAACGCGCCGGACGGACGCCCGGCGCCGCGGCAGGGTACCCTACCGGGACGGGCCGTCTTTTTTAGGGGTCGGCAGATGCCCGTAGATGCCCGCGCTGCGAAATAAAATGGGTTGGAGGATACAAGAGCAAAAGATGACGCTGTTTGAGATTTCCATTCGATACAGGGCCCAGGCGGAGGACCTTTGGAGACGCCTGGAGGAGCTTCGGACCCAGCTTCCAGGCCTGCCTCTGGAGCGGAGGGGCGCCATGGAGAGCAGGATCCGCATGCTCACCGACATGTGGCGGGAGGCCAGGGACCTGGCCGTCCTGTGCGAGCGCTACTATGAGAGGGGGTATTGCCGCAATGGCAAATATACGTTATAGGCGGGGACTGAGCTATGCCGCCGACATGGCGGTTTATTCCAGGGAGATGGCCGCCAGCAACGACCGACAGATGGACCGGCTCAAGGAAAACCTCTCCAAGGCGCTCCGGCAGGATGTGACCGAACGCCAGCGGCAGTACCTGCTGCTCTACTATGAACAGGGGCTGAATATGCGCCAGATCAGTGAGCGTCTGGGTGTAAATAAGTCTACCGTCTCCCGTACCATCAAGCGGGGGGAGGCCAGACTCCGGCGATGCCTGCGCTATGGCGCTGAACGGCTGCTGGCAGAGGACACATCGCCTGATGGAATCCGGCAATAAGATGCCTGTGTGGGCAGAGCGGGCCGGAATCTGCGCGCGGGAAAAAGTTTCACATAAATGGGAAGAGGATACAGATAAAACGCCTGATTTTTGTCCTTTTCACGCAGGCTAAGATTGTCTTTTCCCCTCGAATTTGCTATACTGATAAAGTATATATGTTGGTATGCGATAGGGGGCGGAAGCGTGGAACTGAATATGTCAATGAAGCAGACACAGACGCTGTCACCACAGATGATGCAGTCGATGGAGATCCTGCAGATGGGCTCCCAGGAACTTCTGGAGTACATTGAAAACCAAGTCCAGGAGAACCCGGTGCTGGAAATGGAGGAGAAATACAGCGGCCAGGATCGGGCTTCGGAGCTCCAGCGCAAGCTGGAGTGGCTGGAGTCCACCGACACGCAGAACCGGGTCTACCACCAGCAGGATACGGAGGATGATGGAAGGGACCCCATCTCCAACTACGGTAACGCCGACGAGACGGAGGAAAATCTGTATCTGTACGTGCTCTCCCAGCTCCAGGTCATGGAGCTTCCCCCGGATGTGCTCGCGGCAGGGCGCTACCTGGTGGAGTCACTCAATCAGAACGGATGGCTGGACGAGTCCCTGGAGGATCTGGCCGCCCAAATGGAGCAGCCTATGGAGGTGGTGGAGCGGGCCCTGGCGGTGGTCCAGGGTCTGGAGCCCGCTGGGGTGGGGGCACGGAGCCTCTCTGAATGTCTGATGCTCCAGCTCCAGCGGCGCCATGGGGACAGCGCCCTGGCCATCGAGATCGCCAGGGACTACCTGGAGGCCCTGAGTAAAAACCGGTATGGCCTCATCGCCAAGGCCCTGGGGGCGACCCAGGAGGAGGTCCACGCCGCCTGCGAGATCATCCGAAGCCTCAATCCACGGCCGGGCAGCGGCTTTGCCGCCCGGGAGAACCTCACTTATATCAATCCGGACATCTTCGTGGTCAATTTTCCCGACCACTTTGAGATCCTCACCAATGACTATTTCTTCCCGTCCCTGCATGTGAGCGGGTACTATTGCCGCATGCTCAAGGACAGCGAGGACAGCGAGGTGAGGGAGTACCTCATGGGAAAGGTGCGTCAGGCCAAGTGGGTGGTGCGCTCCATTGAGCAGCGCCGGACCACCCTTCTCCAGTGTGCTGAGCACATCCTGGAGCTCCAGGAGGATTTCTTCCGGCACGGACCCGGCCATCTCCGGCCCATGTCCCTGGCCGATATTGCCCAGCGGGTGGGGGTCCACGAGTCCACCGTTTCCCGGACGGTGAAGGACAAGTACATCCAGTGCTCCAGCGGGGTCTATCCCCTGAGCTATTTCTTTTCCCGGAGTCTGGGGAGCAGTGCCGCCGCCGCTTCTCCCGACGCCGCCAAGGCCCTCCTGAAAAAGCTCATTGCCGGAGAGGACAGGAAAAAGCCTTTCTCCGACCAGAAGCTGTGCGAGCTCATGGGACGGGAGGGCTGTGAGCTCTCCCGCCGCACGGTGGCCAAATACCGGGACGAGCTGGGCATCCCCAGCACCACCGGCCGGAAGCAGTATGAGTGACGGCCCGGAGAAGAATCCATACAAGGAGCGTTTGACACATGGACTATCAGGCAGTGATCTTTGACTTTGACTACACGCTGGGAGACGCCACCGACGCCATCTATGCCGGCTTTAAACAGGGTATGACCGCCCTGGGACATCCGGTTCCTGACCGGGAGACGGTACGGCATACGGTGGGCATGGTGCTGGAGGACGCTTACACCCTCCTCACCGGAGATGAGAGCCAGGCGGGCCGGCAGACCTTCCGGGCCGAGTTCTCCAAGGTGGCCCGGCCCATGCAGGCGGCGGGCACGCCTTTGTGTCCCGGCGCCAAGGAGCTGCTGCTGGCCCTGGAAAGGGTCCACATCCCCACCGCCGTGGTGAGCACCAAGCACACCGGCACCCTGCGGGATATTTTTCAAGGCCATGGGCTGGCTGAGAAGTTCGCCTTTATCGTGGGGGGCGACCTGGTCAGCCGCAATAAACCCGACCCCGAGGGCCTCAACACCGTCCTGGGGAAGCTGGGTGTGGCGCCGGGACAGGCCCTCTACTGCGGGGACACCGTCATTGATGCCCAGACCGCGGCGGCGGCTGAGACCGACTTCTGCGCCGTCCTCAACGGCACTACCCCGGCTGAGGACTTTCAGGACCTGCCCCATGTCCATATTGCCCCCGATCTCGACGACCTGCGGGCCTTCCTGGGCCTGTAAGGCCGGGCGGGACACGTTAAAAAGCCATGTAAAGTTTCCGTGCGCCGGACCCGGCAAAAGGGGTCCGGCGCACGAAATTTTTATGGACAGAGAGAAAATGTAAAGTGGAAAAAAGACTGTAACATGGCCGGAGGCCCCATATACAGAAGAAAAACGGGGCAAAATAGACGAAAGAAGAAAGGTAAAATCGGGGACGGCGCAAAGAATTTTACAAAAAAACGATGGAGAAAACAGGCTTACAAAGACTTTACACTTCCGGGGAGGCGGACTTTACAAAAGGCCGGTATACTGAAGGCCGTTCCGAGGGAACACTAAGAAATTAAACCTGAATACCAAATGGATTGGAGAATGAGATCATGATGAAGAAGACACTTGCCGTCCTGCTCTCCGCGGCCCTCTGTGTGAGCCTGTTCGCCGGATGTTCCGGCGGTTCCGCCAACACCTCTGACCCCGAGAGCACCACTCCTGCCACCGGGACTCAGACCGCTGAGGAGACCAAGCTCTCCGGCACCGTGGTGACCAACGGCTCCACCTCCATGGAGAGCGTCATGGGGGCTTTGATCGAGGCCTTCAAGGAGGTCCAGCCCGACGTACAGATCCAGTACACCGGCTCCGGCTCCGGCGCCGGCATCACCTCCGCCCAGGACGGCACCGCCGACATCGGCCTGGCCAGCCGTGACCTCAAGGACGACGAGACCGGCGTGAAGCAGATCACCGTGGCCAAGGACGGCATCGCCATCATCGTCA
>DXCX01000095.1 GCA_019115785.1 Candidatus Intestinimonas merdavium
CTGGACGAGATCGTCTTCTACAAGCCCCTCACCAAGGACAACATCACCCACATCATCGACCTCATGGTGGCCGACGTCAACCGCCGCCTGAGCGACAAGCAGCTCACCGTCACCCTCACCCCCGCCGCCAAGGACCACGTCATCGAGAGCGCCTACGACCCCATCTACGGCGCCCGGCCCCTGCGCCGGTACCTCCAGCACACCGTGGAGACCCTCATCAGCCGGAAGATCATCGCCGGCGAGGTGGAGAGCGGCGACACCCTCACCGTGGACTGCAAGGACGGGGAGCTCACCGTCTCCGCCGCCCAGGTCCTCACCGGCGAGGTGGTGGACGGCTAAACGCCTCACGTGCGCAACCCTTTCCTCCGCCCCGGACCTTCCGTCCGGGGCGGATTTTTTTGTCCCCTTCCGCTCGAAATCCCTCCTTCCTTCTCTTGAAAGGCCGGCACTGTCCGTCTAACGCGGACCTTTGTCCACTTCACCAAAGCAGAGCGAAAAAGTCCCCGCCGGGCTGTGCGTTTTGCCGAGTTTTGCATCTTTACCGGAAACGGATTGCAAAAAACGGGGGTTTTGTGTATAATGATACACAGTCATGATCGGTCGTGAATCGCCGGCAAGGGTTGCCTGGCGGCGGGGCAGGCGGTTTTTCGCCCGCCCTTTTTTCGTAACACGACCCACCTTTGAATGAAAGGAAGGGACCGTGAAGTGTCAGAATGTAAGTTCCAAAAGGTCCTGGCGGCCAACCGTGGGGAGATCGCCATCCGCATCTTCCGCGCCTGTTACGACCTGGGATTGCGCACCGTGGCCATGTACTCCAATGAGGACACCTTCGCCCTGTTCCGCACCCGGGCCGACGAGGCCTACCGCATCGGCGAGAGCAAGTCCCCTCTGGGGGCCTATCTGGACATCCCGGGCATCATCGACCTGGCCAAGCGGCGGCAGGTGGACGCCATCCACCCCGGCTATGGGTTCCTCTCCGAAAACGCCGACTTCGCCCGGGCCTGCGAGGAGGCGGGGATCACCTTCATCGGCCCCAGCTCCAAGATCCTGGCCCAGATGGGGGACAAGCTGGCGGCCAAGGCCACGGCTCTGGCCTGCGGGGTGCCCACCATTCCCGGCTCCAAGGAGCCGCTGAGGGACGCCGACGAGGCGCTGGAGAAGGCCCTCTCCTACGGCTTTCCCATCATTCTGAAGGCGGCGGCGGGGGGCGGCGGCCGGGGCATGCGCCGCTGCGACAGCCCTGAGGAGGTCCGCCCCGCCTTCGAGCTGGTCCAGGGGGAGGCCCGGAAGGCCTTCGGCAACGACGACATCTTCATTGAAAAGTACCTGGTGGAGCCCAAGCACATCGAGGTACAGATTTTGGGGGACCAGTACGGCAACGTGGTCCACCTGGGAGAGCGGGACTGCTCTCTCCAGCGGCGCTACCAGAAGGTGGTGGAGTTCGCCCCCGCCTGGAGCGTCCCCCGGGACACCCTGGACCGGCTCCACGCCGACGCGGTGAAGATCGCCAAGTACGTGGGCTATGTGAACGCCGGCACGGTGGAGTTTCTGGTGGACCGGGACGGCAACCACTATTTCATCGAGATGAACCCCCGCATCCAGGTGGAGCACACCGTCACCGAGCAGGTCACCGGCATCGACCTGGTGCGGGCCCAGATCCTCATCGCAGAGGGCCATCCCCTCTCCCACCCCTACATCGGCATGGGCAGCCAGTCCGACCTGCGGATGAACGGCTACGCCATCCAGTGCCGGGTGACCACCGAGGACCCGGCCAACAACTTCGCCCCCGACACCGGCAAGATCACGGCCTACCGCTCCGGCGGCGGCTGCGGGGTGCGGCTGGACGGCGGCAACGCCTACGCCGGGGCGGTGATCTCCCCCTATTACGACTCCCTGCTGGTGAAGGTGACCACCTGGGACAACACCTTCGAGGGGGCCTGCCGCCGGGCGGCCCGGGCGGTGCGGGAGGAGCACATCCGGGGCGTGAAGACCAACATCCCCTTCATCAGCAACATCCTCAGCCACCCCACCTTCCGCTCGGGGCGGTGCCACACCAAGTTCATCGACGAGACCCCCGAGCTCTTCGAGATGCAGTACGGCCAGGACCGGGCCACCAAGGTCCTCAAGTACATCGCCCAGAAGCAGATCGAAAACCCCTCCGCCGAGCGGCCCCAGCTGGACATCCCCCGCTTCCCCAAGGTGACGGGGAACCGGGGCCCCGGCCTGAAGGCCCT
Source organism: Candidatus Intestinimonas merdavium (assembly GCA_019115785.1). Taxonomy (GTDB): domain Bacteria; phylum Bacillota; class Clostridia; order Oscillospirales; family Oscillospiraceae; genus Intestinimonas; species Intestinimonas merdavium. The sequence goes on from DXCX01000095.1 coordinate 2,235, forward strand.
GCTGGACGAGCAGGGCCCCAAGGCCCTGGGGGAGTGGGTAAGGGGGCAGAAAAAGCTCCTCATCACCGACACCACCATGCGGGACGCCCACCAGTCCCTCCTCTCCACCCGGGTGCGCACCCGGGACATGGCCCTGGGGGCGGAGGGCACGGCGGAGATCCTCTCCGACGCCTTCTCCCTGGAGATGTGGGGGGGCGCCACCTTCGACGTGGCCTACCGCTTCCTCCACGAATCCCCCTGGGAGCGGCTGGACCTGCTGCGGCGGAAGATCCCCAACATCCCCTTCCAGATGCTCCTCCGGGGGGCCAACGCGGTGGGCTACACCAACTACCCCGACAACCTCATCCGGGCTTTCGTCCAGGAGGCGGCCAGGAGCGGCATCGACATCTTCCGCGTCTTCGACTCCCTCAACTGGGTCCCCGGCATGGAGGTGGCCATGGACGAGGTCCTCAAGCAGGGCAAGGTGTGCGAGGCCACCATGTGCTACACCGGCGACATTTTGGACCCCAAGCGGGACCGGTATACCATTGAATATTACGTGAATCTGGCCAAGGAGCTGGAGAAGCGGGGGGCCCACATCCTGTGCGTCAAGGACATGTCCGGCCTTTTGAAGCCCTACGCCGCCAAAAAGCTCATCAAGGCCCTCAAGGAGGAGGTGGGCCTGCCCATCCACCTCCACACCCACGACACCTCGGGCAACCAGGTGGCCACCTACCTGATGGCGGCCGAGGCGGGGGTGGACATCGTGGACTGCGCCATCGACTCCATGTCCTCCATGACCAGCCAGCCCTCCCTCAACGCGGTGGTCACCGCCCTCCAGGGCCAGGAGCGGGACACCGGGCTGGACCCGGCGCGGCTGCAGGAGCTCTCCGACTACTGGGCCGACGTGCGCCTGCGCTACGCCTCCTTCGAGACGGGGATGAAGAACCCCTCCACCGACATCTACCGCTACGAGATGCCCGGGGGCCAGTACTCCAACCTGAAGTCCCAGGTGGAGAGCCTGGGCCTGGGGGGACAGTTCGACGACGTGAAGGACATGTACACCCAGGTCAACCACATGCTGGGGGACATCGTGAAGGTGACCCCCTCCTCCAAGATGGTGGGGGACCTGGCCATCTTCATGGTCCAGCACGACCTCACCCCGGAGAACATCGTGGAGAAGGGGGAGGCCCTCACCTTCCCCGACTCGGTGGTGAGCTACTTCAAGGGCATGATGGGCCAGCCGGCCTGGGGCTTCCCGGAGGACCTCCAGCGGGTGGTCCTCAAGGGGGAGCAGCCCATCACCTGCCGCCCCGGGGAGCTGCTGGAGCCCATCGACTTCGACGCCGTGCGGGAAAAGCTCCAGACCATGACGAAGGACCCCATCAACATGCGGGCCATCCTCTCCTACTGCCTCTACCCCAAGGTGTATGAGGAGTACCGCAGCCACCGGCAGGAGTACGGCTACATCATGCGCATGGGCAGCCACATCTTCTTCAACGGCATGGCCCTGGGGGAGACCAACATGCTCAGCATCGAGGACGGCAAGACCCTGGCCATCAAGTATCTGGGTCTGGGCGACCTCAACGAGGACGGCACCCGGAACGTCCACTTTGACCTCAACGGCATGGGCCGCACGGTGGCCGTCCCCGACCCCGGCGCCCAGGTCCAGACCCACCCGGTGGTGATGGCCGACCCGGAGGACAAGGGCCAGGTGGGGGCCTCCATCCCGGGCATGGTGTCCAAGATCAGCGTCAAGCCCGGGGACCCGGTGGAGGAAAACCAGGTGGTGGCCGTCATCGAGGCCATGAAGATGGAGACGTCGGTGGTCTCCCGGATCGCCGGCACCGTGGACCAGGTCCTCACCGCCGCCGGCGCCTCGGTGAAGGCCGGCGAGCTCCTCCTCACCATCCTCCCCGGCTGAGTTTCTCTTTTCATTTCCCCCATGCTGTGCTATCATGCGCCTATGATTTCATTTTCAGAGGAGAGAGAACATGATCCGACATATGATCTTCTGGGACCTGGCCGACCCCAACGCCGACCGGGGCGAGCTGGCGGCCTTTCTGAAGGCCACCTTTGACCCCATGGTGGGGGCGGTGCCCGGTCTGCGGAGCGTCCAGATCGGCTTTGACCTGGGCATGGGCACCCACGACGTGGGCCTGTGCTGCGACCTGGACAGCCGGGAGGCCCTGGCGGCCTACCAGGACTATCCCCCCCATGTGGACTTTAAAAACTGGGCCAAGGAGCATTTCAAAGGGCGCTGCTGCGTGGATCTGGAGGTGGCGGAATGAGCGCTCTGCCGGAGCGCATGGTCCAGCTGGGCAGCCGCCGGAACATCATGCGTGAGATCCGGGAGTACGGCCTGCTGCGGGCCAAGGAGGTGGGGGCGGAGAACGTGCTGGACTTCTCCCTGGGCAACCCCAGCGTCCCCCCGCCGCCCCAGGTCAACGACACCATCCGGGCCATACTGGACTCCCCTCAGGGGGCCTCCATCCACGCCTACACCTCCGCCCAGGGGGACCAGGGGGCGCGGGAGACCCTGGCGGCCTCCCTCACCCGGCGCTTCGGCATGGACTACCGCCCCGACGACCTCTACCTCACCGTGGGGGCGGCCGCCGGCCTGTGCTGCTGCTTCCGGGCCCTGGCCTGCCCCGGGGACGAGTTTGTCCTCATGGCCCCCTACTTCACCGAGTACGACGTCTTTGTCCGGGGCAACGGGGGCGTCCCGGTGGTGGTCCCCCCGGACTACGCCACCTTCCAGCCCGACATGGCCGCCCTGGAGGCCGCCATCGGCCCCAGGACCAAGGCCCTGGTGGTCAACTCCCCCAACAACCCCTCGGGGGTCATCTACTCCGCCGGGACCCTCACCGCCATGGCCGACCTGCTCCGGCGCAAGGCGGCGGAGTACTGCCACCCCATCTACCTCATCTCCGACGAGCCCTACCGGGAGATCGTCTTCCGGGGCTTCACCGTGCCCTGGATGCCCGCCTTCTACGACGACACCCTGGTGTGCTACTCCTACAGCAAGTCCCTCTCCCTCCCCGGCGAGCGCATCGGCTACGTGCTGGTGGGCCAGAAGGTGGCCCAGCGGGACCAGGTCTACGCCGCCATCTGCGGGGCGGGCCGGGTGCTGGGGTACGTCAACGCCCCCAGCCTCTTCCAGCGGGTGGCCGCCGCCTGCGACGGCCTCACCGCCGACCTGGCCGTCTACCAGACCAACCGGGACCTCCTCTACCAGGGGCTCACCGCCATGGGCTACACCTGCGTGGAGCCGGGGGGCACCTTCTACCTCCTGCTCAAGTCCCCCGAGCCCGACGCCAACGCCTTCCGCCAGCGGGCCCAGGGCTACGACCTCCTCTTCCCCCCCACCGACGACTTCGCCTGTCCCGGCTGGTGCCGCATCGCCTTTTGCACCACCACCGAGCAGGTGAAAAAGGCCCTTCCCATCTTCGAGAAGCTGGCCAAGGAATACCATCTCTGCTGAGCGCAAAAAAGGCGCTCCGGTTCACACAAAACCGGAGCGCCTTTTTGTGGCTTTTTACGCCGTTTTGAGCCGCAGGCCGCTGCGCTTGAGGGCCTCCCGGATGGCCAGGGCCAGGGGGGGCGCGGCGATCACGGCCACCCCCCCGTTAAAAAGGGAGGTGGGGACGAAGGCCAGCAGGGTCACCGCCGCCGCCTGGGGCTGGAGTCCCCCCAGCAGCATGCCGTTATAGAAGAAGTCCTTCAGGTAGTAGAGCACGTAGTAGGTGAGGCACCCCGCCACCGCCGAGAGCAGATAGCGGCCGTAGGTGGCCCTCCCGGCCTCCGGCCCCCGCCGCCCGGCGGACACCGCCACCCCCGCCATGAGGCCCATGGCCCCCTTGGTGAGGAAGGTGATCCAGCACTCGGCCGCCCACAGGGGGTTGGTGAGGTCGTAGAGGGCGGAGCCCAGCCCCGAGGCCAGCCCCCCCACCGGGCCCAGCAGCAGCCCCGAGAGGACGCACAAAATGTTGGCCAGGGTGAAGGAGGGCACCCCTCCCACCGGCACCGGCATGACGATGCGGGCGTAGTTGCCGGCAAAGACCAGGGCGGTCATCATCCCCAGGAAGGCCAGGCGCTGTGTGGACATCTTCTGTTTCATGGAAACCACTTCCTCTGTCTCGTTCTGGCCCCATGATACTCCAAATCTGGCCTTATTTCAAATCTCAGTTTTTGTTTTTTTAATAAGGTCAGATCTCCATCTCACCGGAGGGCGGAGCCCCAGCGGAAGAGGAGCCGCCTCCAGAGGGGCAGGGCGGCGGCGGGCCACAGGAGCACGCTCAGGTCGGGCCCGGCGGCCGACGCCGTTCCGGTCCCCCCCTGTCCCCCGGCGGGGGTCTGGACGGGAGCGGGGGTGGGCGTCCCGGCGGCGGGGGTGGGCGTTGGGGTGGGGGTAGGCGTGGGCGTGGGGGTGGGTGTGGGCGCCGGGGTCTCCTCCGGTCCCTCCTCCTCCCCGCCGCCCCCGCCGGGTTCTGGGTGGCGATGACCAGGAAGGGCTGGGGGATGGGGTGGCTCACACCGTCCACGGTGACCTGGCCCTCCTCCATGTCCCCCACCCTTTCCTGTCGGTTGTCATAAATCGGTATTTGGGCCATTATAGCACGGTCCCCTTCCAGGGGGCAAGGATTTTGCGCCCATGGCGGGGAAAAGGAGCCGTTCCGGCCGGCTTTTTGTCACATCCCACGTAAAACGCCGGGGGCAGGGCCCCAATTCCGCCCTTGCGCCGATTGACAAGCCCCCTCCTTCTTTTATAAGATAAAGAGGTGAATTTTGTTTGAAAGCGGGTGTTTTCCCATGTCCGAAAAAAGGCCCTTTGTCACCAAGGCCCAGCTGGAGGCCATCGTCCAGCAGTACCCCACCCCCTTCCACCTCTACGACGAGAAGGGAATCCGTGAAAACGCCCGGAGGCTCCGGGAGGCCTTTGCCTGGAACCCGGGCTTCAAGGAGTTTTTCGCCGTGAAGGCCACCCCCACCCCGGCCATCCTCAAGCTCCTGCGGGAGGAGGGCTGCGGGGCGGACTGCTCCTCCCTCACCGAGCTGATGCTGGCCGACAGGTGCGGCTTCCGGGGAGGGGAGATCATGTTCTCCTCCAACGACACCCCGGCGGAGGAGTTCCGGCTGGCCGCCCGGCTGGGGGCCACCATCAACCTGGACGACTTCACCCACATCGACTTTTTGAAGGACACCATCGGCTTCATCCCCGAGACCATCTCCTGCCGCTACAACCCCGGCGGCACCTTCTCCATCGGGGCGGGGGGCGAGGGCTTCCAGGTCATGGACAACCCCGGCGAGGCCAAGTACGGCTTCACCCGAGCCCAGCTCACCGAGGGCTTTCAAAAGCTCAAGGCCATGGGGGCCAAGCGCTTCGGCCTCCACGCCTTCCTGGCCTCCAACACCCTCTCCAACGCCTATTACCCCACCCTGGCGGGCATCCTCTTCCGCACCGCCGTGGAGCTCCAGGCCGAGACGGGCTGCCACATCGCCTTCATCAACCTCTCCGGCGGCGTGGGCATCCCCTACCGCCCGGAGCAGAGCGCCAACGACATCCTGGCCATCGGCGAGGGGGTGCGGAAGCGGTATGAGGAGATTCTGGTCCCCGCCGGCATGGGGGACGTGGCCATCTGCGCCGAGCTGGGCCGGTTCATGCTGGGGCCCTACGGCTGCCTGGTCACCCGGGCCACCCACTTCAAGCACACCTACAAGGAGTACGTGGGGGTGGACGCCTGCGCCGCCAACCTCATGCGCCCCGCCATGTACGGCGCCTACCACCACATCACCGTCATGGGCAAGGAGGACGCCCCCTGTGACCACAGGTACGACGTCACCGGCGCCCTGTGCGAGAACAACGACAAATTCGCCGTGGACCGGATGCTCCCCCAGATCGACCTGGGGGACCTGCTGGTCATCCACGACACCGGCGCCCACGGCTACTCCATGGGCTACAACTACAACGGCCGCCTCCGCTCCGCCGAGGTCCTCCTCCGCTCCGACGGCTCCACCCAGCTCATCCGCCGTGCCGAGACCCCCGACGACTACTTCGCCACCATGATCTTTTGATTCTCTTTCATTCTTTTTCTTGTAAGAAAAAGAACGTTTGTTCCCGCTCTGAACCTGATCTGTACCCGTTTTGTCTGCCCACGGCCACATACGTGTCCCTCCATTGACACGCTTTTGTTTCCCCTTGGCAGATAGGACGCACAAAGGACCGCCCCCCGCTGGAATGGCTCCAGCGGGGGGCGGTCCTTTGTGCGCGGCTTTTGATGGAGACGGGTGCCCCGTCAGACCATGAAGTTCATGCTGCGGGGCGGAAGGGGGAAGCGGTGGAAATACCCCTTGGAGTAGAGCTGTAGGTTGGACAGGAACCCATGGAGCAGGCCTGCCTTGTCCGTATCTCTCTCGGAGAAGAACAGCAGGTCGGAGAGCTTCTGAAGGTCATCCTTGGAATCGTTGAAAACAAGATCCGTGCCCAGCCGGTGCTCCACCCCATCCTCGTCTGTGTAGGAGACCCAGGTCCGCCCCTTGGAGGGGTCTTTGGGGTCAAAGGTATCGGTGGTGTAGTCGATGACGGTCTTGTTGCCGTTTTGATCCACTGTCATAAAGGAGGTGAGTTTGATGCTGCCGGAAGGAGAAGGATCTCCGCCGGTTTCAAAGAACCACTTGAAATGTTTGGGCGGGACCACATCGGGGTCCATGATATAGTGGTAGTCGGATACAATGAATGGATCGCCCTTTAAGGCGGTATTGAAGTTATAGAGATCGGTTTCGCCCTGCGCCAGATAGTCGGGGACCTGGAAGGAGGAGCCATGCTCCTCAGACACCTTCTGCGTGGCGGTGGTGATGGCGGAAATGGCCGCCTGGCTGGCATAGTAGTAGTCGGAATTGTAATAGCTCCAGCTGCGCTGCGCATTCATCTCCCCGGTGATATACCCCTCCCCCTCGGCGTTGTTGCGCTCCACGGCGGCGGTCAGAAGCTTCTGGCGGAAGGCGTTGTAGAAATCCATCTCCGTCTCCTTTTGCCACTGAGTCAGGGGACCGGCGGGGTTTTCTCTGGAGCCGAAGAGCTCCTTTTTCAGCATGGTTTCATACTCGGCCTGGAGCTCTGACGCCGACATGGTCCCGTCATAGTAGGCCTTGACGCACGCGTCCATGGGGCTCAGATGCATGGAGAAATCGCCCTCCAGATACCCTCTGACGGTGGCGTCCACCTCCGTATAGGTGTAGGAGGGCTTGACCCGGACAAAGGAATCCACATCCACCGAATCCTTGGGCACCGTGGTCAGATCCTTTGTTATGCTGGGAAAGCTGCCGTAATCGTTCTTTATCTGGGGATAACTGGATATGTCGATCCCGCCCATTTTATTCACTCCCTTTTCCCTGCTGCGTGATCCTGGCTGAAAGCCATATCCGTACATGTTATATATCATATATCGGAATAAATCTCCCAAACATAACGGCTTGCCGCGGCCCTTGTCCCTTTTCTGTCAAAGGAGCCGGGCCATATCCGCCGGCAGGGGGCAGGTGAAGGAGAGGGCCTCCCCGGTGACGGGCTGGCGGAGGGAGAGCCGCCAGGAGTGGAGGGCGGGGCGGGAGATGAGGGCGGGGTCCTCCGCCCCGTAGAGGAAGTCCCCCGCCAGGGGGCAGCCCAGATAGGCCATGTGGACCCGGATCTGGTGGGTCCGCCCCGTCTCCAGGGTGAGCTCCACCAGGGCGCGCTCTCCCCAGCGCCGGAGGACCCGGTAGCCCGTCCGGGCGGGCAGGCCGTCGGGGGTCACCGCCCGGGCCAGGATGGAGCCCTCCGCCCGGCCGATGGGGGCCTCCACCACCCCCGCCTCCGCCGGGGGCGACCCCAGGCAGACCGCCAGGTAGACCCGCCGGAAGGCCGGGGTGTGGAGCTGGTTTTTGAGCACCTCCTGGGCGTGGGGGTGCTTGGCCGCCACCATGAGGCCCGACGTCCCCTTGTCCAGCCGGTGGACCGGGTGAAAGTCGGCCTCAATCCCCTCCTGATCGTAATAATCTAATAAAAAATTACCAATGGTATCCGAAAAGTGGCCGGCGCCGGGGTGGACCAGCACCCCGGGGGCCTTGTTGAGGACCAGGATGTCCCCGTCCTCGTAGACGATGTCCAGGGGACCGGGGGCGGGGACCACTCCGCTGCGCCGCTCGGGGTCGGACAGCCGCGCCGTCAGCACCTGGCCCGGCTCCACCCGACAGCTGGTGAAGACCCGCGCCCCGTCCAGCAAAATCCCGTCCTCCAGCCACTTGACGCGCCGGATGACCGTCCCCGAGAGGCCCAGCTCCTTGCGCAGCAGGGTGTCCACCTTCTGCCCCGCCCGCTCGGGCGGCACGGTGAGGCTCACCCGCCGGACCTGTTTTTCCGCCGCCAGGCGCTTTTCCACGGCCTACTCCCCCTCTTTGAAGCTGGATGTCACACGCAGTTTTAGTATAGCACCCTTTACATTCTTGTCAAGTGTCTTTTACATTTTTTCCGATTCCCGCTGCGCCGCATTGCCATCGGGGGGAAAAGGCGGTATAATAACAGGGAAAACAAACATTGATTTCGGTGCAAGGTGGGACCGCCATGGGCAAGCAGCTGGGCCTTTACATCCACATACCCTTTTGCGGGAGCAAGTGCGACTACTGCGACTTCTATTCCCTGTCCGGCCGGACAGAGCGCATGGACGACTACCAAAAGGCCCTGCTCACCCACATCAAGGAGACGGCGCCCCAGGCCAGGGGCTATGTGGTGGACACCATCTATTTTGGGGGCGGCACCCCCAGCTGCTACGGAGAAAAGCGCGTCCGGGAGCTCCTCTCGGCCATCCGGCGGCGGTTCGAGGTGGCGGGCAACGCCGAGATCACCATGGAGGCCAACCCCGAGAGCGTGGACCAGAAGAGCATGGCCCGGCTGCGCCGGGCGGGGGTGAACCGGATCTCCCTGGGGATGCAGTCGGCCCACGACGATGAGCTCGCCGCCCTCCACCGGCCCCACACCTTTGAGCAGGTGAAGGAGGCGGTGGCCGCCATCCGGGGGGCCAGGATCAAAAACCTGACCCTGGACCTGATGTACGGCCTGCCGGGCCAGGACATGGCCCGGTGGCGGGACTCGGTGGAGCAGGCCATCGCCCTCCAGCCCCAGCACATCTCGGGCTACGGCCTGAAGGTGGAGGAGGGCACCCCCCTGTGCGCCCGGGTGGCCCGGGGGGAGACCCTCCCCGACGACGACGCCCAGGCCGACATGTACCTGTGGATGGTTGCCCGGCTGGAGGCGGCGGGCTACCGGCAGTATGAGATCTCCAACTTCGCCCAGTCCGGCTTCCAGTCCCGGCACAATCTGAAGTACTGGCTCACCCGGCCCTATCTGGGCTTCGGCCCCGGGGCCCACTCCGACTTCGGGGGCCGGCGCTTCTCCTTCCTCCGGGACCTGGACGGCTATATCGACGGGGTGCTGGGGGGAAAGCCCATCCTGGACTCCGACGACCTCATCCCCAAGCGGGAGCGGTCGGGAGAGTACCTGATGCTCCGGCTGCGGACCACCCGGGGCATCGAGGAGTGGGAGTACCGCCGGGAATATTTCATGAACTTCGACCCCATCGAGGCCAAGCTGGCCGAGTACGAGCACAACGGCTGGGCCGCCCGGGACGGGCACCGGTGGCGGCTCACCCCCATCGGCTTTCTCCTGTCCAACCAGCTCATCGGGGAGCTGCTGGAGCGCCAGGAGAGCGCCACCCTGGAGACCACCCTCCCCCAGGTCCGCAAGACGCCGCCCCCGGACACGGACGGCGAGGCCTGATCCACCACCCCCGCGCCGCCGGCACCGGCGGCGCGGGGGTTTCTAACTTTTTCCTAACATCGGCGGCGGCAGGGGCAAAACGACAGGTTTTACCAGCCTCTGCCGTTTACAAAAAGGGGCGGGCTGTGTTAGGATATTACCTATCATGGACAGGCCGCTCTCCGGCCGGTCCGCCGGTCCCCGGCCGGCGTGTTCCCTATCACCCGCGATGATTTTGGAGGCAACAGCAATGAAACGATTTGGCATCCGGGCCACCGCTCTGGCTCTGGCCGTTCTGGTGGGGCTCTCCCCCGCCGCGTCCGCGTCCATCGCCCTGGGAGACGAGCTCCACGGCGGCACCGTCTCTCTCTCCCCCGGCGCTCAGCTGGTGGAGCAGGTCTTCTGGAGCAATTCCAAGTCCGACCTGCGCACCGAGCGGTACATCACCTACTCCCCCACCGACGGCGTCTACCCCGTGGTGGTCTACGGGGACAAGCTCATGTCCCGGCAGGACCTGGCCTCCATGGCCAAGTCTCTGGAGGCCCAGGGGCTCCGGGTGGTGGGGGGCGTCAACGGCGACTTCTTCGACCTGTCCACCGGCAACGCCCTGGGGGTCATCATCAGCGACGGCGAGCTGCGCACCACCTCCGGGGGCTACTATGCCGTGGGCTTCCAGCCCGGCGGCACCGCCTTCATCGGCAAGCCCGACCTGGCCGTCACCGCCACCTTCCGCGGGGCCACCCTGCGGGTCACCGACGTCAACAAGACCCGCACCGCCGCCGACGGCACCCACGAGGGGGGACTCTACCTCTACACCGACGAGTTCAGCAACACCACCCAGCACACCAGCCCCGGCTATGATGTGATCCTCACCCCCGTCACCTCCGACCTGGGCCAGACCGTGGACGTGGACCTGGACGTCACCGACACCGACGGCGAGGCCGCCGCCGACACAGGCGCCGCCGCCGATACAGGCGCCGCCGCCGACACGGGCGCCGCCGCCAATACATCTGACGCCGCCGCCGACACGTCCGCCGCCGAGGGCATGGCCACCGACTCCCAGGGCCTGGAGACCGCCGCCCCCGCCGAGGGCACCCGGGAGGTGGACGAGGTGACCGGCTCTCTGGTGCTCTCCGACACCCTCACCGTGGGGGGGCGTCTGGTGTGTACCGTGGACCAGGTGCTGGACTCGTCCTCCTCCATCCCCATCCCGGAGGGGAAGCTGGTCCTCACCGTCAACAAGCAGAACAACGAATGGCTGCTGGGCCAGGTGACCTCTCTGAAGCCCGGGGACCAGGTGAGCATCGACGTCACCGCCGCCGACAGCCGGTGGAACAGCGTGGTCACCGCCATCGGCGGCTTTTACAAGATCGTCACCAACGGCCAGCCGGGCCCTCAGACCGACTCCACCGCCAATCCCCGCACCGCCATCGGCGTCAAGGCCGACGGCAGCGTGGTCTTCTACGCCATTGACGGCCGCCAGCCCGGGTACAGCGTGGGGGCCACCCTGACCCAGGTGGCCCAGCGGCTCATCGAGCTGGGCTGCGTGGAGGCGGTGGCCCTGGACGGCGGCGGCTCCACCACCATCGGGGCCACCCTGCCCGACAGCGCCGCCATGGAGATCCTCAACTCCCCGTCGGACGGCAGCCTGCGCGCGGTGAGCAACGGCATCTTCCTGGTCTCGGCCCGGAAGCCCAGCGGGGTGCTGGACCACTACTACGTCACCCCCTACGACTCGGTGGTCCTCTCCGGGGCCCAGGTGGCTCTGACCGCCACGCCGGTGGACACCAACGGCTACGCCTTCTCCGACGTCAATATCCCCTCCTGGTCCATCCGCAACGGCGACGGCATCGTGGACATCAACGGCCTCTTCACCGCCGGCGGGGAGAGCGGCACCGTCCAGGTCACCGCCTCCGCCGGTCTTGCGGAGGGGAGCGCCTCGGTCACCGTGGTCAAGACCCCCGACACCATCTCGCTGGCCAACCAGGCCACCGGCGCTCCGGTGACCGCCATCGCCCTGGACCCCCAGGAGAGCGTGGACCTCACCGCCAGCGCCGTGTGGAAGAAGATCTCCCTCACCAGCCAGGACACCTGCTACACCTGGGCGGTGGACCCCGCCGTGGGCACCGTGGACGCAAACGGCCTCTTCACCGCCGGGGTGACCAGCGGCAGCGGCAGCCTGACGGTGAGCGCCGGGGGGACCCAGACCACCATCCCCGTCACCATCGCCGGCCACGTCCAGACCCTGGACACCTTTGAGACGGCCGAGGGCATGGCCGCCCTCACCAGCACCGCCAACGCCGCCGTCAACCCGGAGACCTCCGCCGACCTGGTGCGCTACGGCAAGCAGAGCGCCCGGGTGGACTACAGCGCCGGCGAGACGGGCTCGGCCACCCTGGGCGCCTCCCTGGCCCTCCCCGCCGGCGACCACTACCTGAGCATGTGGGTCTACGGCGACGGCTCGGGCAACACCCTCACCGCCACAGTGGCCGACGCCTCCGGCGCCGTCACCGACGTGGTCCTCTCCGCCCTGGACTTCACCGGCTGGAAGCACCTCTCCGCCGCCCTGCCCGACGGCGCCGCCTCCCTCCAGGCCCTCAACATCATCTACGGCGGCGGGGAGAAGGCCATCGGCACCATCTACCTCGACCAGTTCACCACCGCCACCGAGGCCCTCACCGACACGGAGGTGCCCATCGTCACCGTGACCGCCGAAAACGGCGTGCTCACCGCCTACGTCTCCGACAACGTGGACAAGAGCTTCCCCAAGTCCTCCCTCGCCCTGACCCTGGACGGCAGGAGCGTGGACTTCACCTGGAACGAGTCCGCCGGCGCCCTCACCTACCCCCTCCCCGCCGGCGACGGCAAGCTCCACCGGCTCACCGTCACCGCCGTGGACCAGAGCGGCAACGTGGGCCGGGGCTCCTACAACGTCCTCCCCGCCACCAACGAGGATGGAACCACCACCTCCCAGAGCCCCTTCGCCGACATGAGCGCCCACTGGGCCAGCCTCTACACCACCTACCTCTATGACAAGGGGGTGGTCCAGGGGGTGGAGTCCAGCTCCGGCCTCCTCTTCCAGCCCGACAAGAACATCACCCGGGGGGAGTTCGCCCTGATGGTGGCCCGCTGGATGGGGCTGGACCTGGCCGCCTACTCCGGCGTGACCCTCCCCTTCGGCGACCTGGACGCCACCCCCGCCTGGTGCGTGGACGCCATGAAGGCCATGTACGCCGAGGGCATCCTCAAGGGCAGCCTGGACAACGGCGTCCTCATGGGCCGGGCCACCGCCTCCATCAGCCGGGCGGAGGCCATGACCATCCTGGGCCGCATCCAGGGCCGGGGCTATGTGACCCAGGCCCTCACCTTCAGCGACGCCGCCTCCGTCCCGGCCTGGTCCCTCCCCTACGTGGAATCCCTGGTGGGCCAGGGCATCATCTCCGGCTATGACAACCGGCTCCGGCCCAACGACTCCGTCACCCGGGCCGAGGTGGCCAAGATGCTCTTCTTCCTCCTGTAGGCCCCCCGGCCCATCCCCATCGAAAGGAGACCCTCATGTCCGACCGTTCCGCCCTCCCCGAGTGGGGGGACAAGGCCTATTCCTTCTTCTCCCACCGCCGGTGCGAGTACTTCCCCTGCCACCCCACCGGCGACCCGGAGAACTTCAACTGCCTCTTCTGCTACTGTCCCCTCTACGCCCTGGGGCGGGCCTGCGGCGGCAACTTCCGCTACACGGAAAAGGGCGTCAAGAATTGCAGCCGCTGCACCCTCCCCCACCGGCGGGAGAGCTACGGCTACATCATCGCCAAGCTCCGGGAGATGGTCCGCCAAATGGCGGAGGAGGAGCGGCCCTGACCGTCCGCCCCGTCCCGGACCCAAGCTGGCCCAGCTACAAAAGACCGGGAGGAACCACCCATGTGTATCGAGATCAGAGACAACACCCTCTACTTTGACGGCTGCGACACCACCGCCCTGGCCCGGACCTACGGCACCCCCCTGTACGTCTACTCCCAGACCGCCCTGGAAGACCGCTTCCGGGCCCTCCACACCGAGTTTCTGGACAAGTGGCCCAATACCCGGGCGGCCTACGCCGCCAAGGCCCTGTGTACCCCCGCCCTGCTCAGGCTGGTCCGGGACGCCGGGCTGTGCGTGGACGTGGTGTCCGGGGGGGAGCTCACCTGCGCCCTGGCCGCCGGCTTTCCCCCGGAGCGCGTCGAGTTCAACGGCAACAACAAGCTCCCCGCCGAGCTGGAGCTGGCGGTGGAGCGCGGCGTGGGCCGGATCATCCTGGACGGACTCCAGGAGCTCCCCCTGCTGGAGTCCGTCTGCGCCCGGAAGGGCAAAAAGATGAAGGTCCTCTACCGGGTCACCCCCGGGGTGAGGGCCGACACCCACGACTACATCATCACCGGCAAGAAGGACTCCAAGTTCGGCATCCCCCTGGACGAGGACATCCTCTACCCCGCCGTCCAGGCCGCAATCGACTCCCCCTGGGTGGACCTGCTGGGCTTTCACTTCCATGTGGGCTCCCAGCTCTTTGAGGTCCGGCCCTACCTGGAGGCCCTGGAGGTGGTGCTGGGCCTGGTGGAGGAGAGCTGGAAGCGCTTCGGCTACGCCATGACCGAGCTCAACGTGGGCGGGGGCTTCGGCATCCGCTACACCGACGAGGCGCCAAGGGGCTGCGGCTGGTACCTGGACCCCATCATGGCGCGCGTCGAGGCCTTCTTCCGGGACCTGGGCCTCCCCCGGCCGGCGGTGGTCACCGAGCCGGGCCGCAGCGTGGTGGGGGAGGCGGGGCTCACCCTCTACACCGTGGGGTCCATCAAGGAGATCCCCGGGGTGCGCAAGTACGTGGCGGTGGACGGGGGCATGACCGACAACATCCGCCCCGCCCTCTACCAGGCCAAATACCGGGCCATCGCCGCCAACAAGGCGGAGGAGCCGTGTGCCGAGACGGTGACGGTGTGCGGCAAGTGCTGCGAGTCGGGGGACATCCTCCTCCGGGACGCCGCCCTCCCCGCCCTGGAGGGGGGGGACCTTCTGGCCGTCCTCTCCACCGGGGCCTACGGCTACGCCATGGCCAGCAACTACAACTCCAACCCCATCCCGGCGGTGGTGCTGGTGAAGGAGGGCCGCTCGGGGCTGATGGTCCGCCGCCAGACCTGGGAGGACCTGCTCGCCACCGCCTGCGACCCGGGGCTGTGAGCTTGTCGATCAAGTCGACAAGCTCTCTCGCACGTGCAAGCACGTGCTCGAAGGGGGATGCAGCCTGCGGCGTCGCACTCGCTGCGCTCGCACGCTTGCAGGCTGAGCAGTGTTTTTTCCGACGCACATGTCGCCGGAAAAAACAGACTTCACCTCCTTCCGCCGTCTGCGGACGGCGGAACTCTGCGAGGCTCCTGCATCAAATGCGGCGTATCGGTCCTTTTTGACAAGCGCGCTCGCACGTGCTTGCACGTGCCCGAAGGGGACGCCTCCGCCCGGACCCCGGGGGCCGGGCGGAGGCCTTTCCGGTGAATTTCATAGATGGGGGCGCTTTGATTTGTGCAATCTCCTGATTTTTGGGGAGATCAAAATTTTATCTATGCTTTCCCCGGAAACTGTGCTAAACTAAAGCGTGTCAAATGTTTGGGCAACGGCTGTAACGAAGTGCTTGCGCGCACGGGCTGGTTACGGCGGTTGCCTTTCCTTTTACCCAAGATCCTATTCTGCCAAGGGAGGCGCACGACATGTACCGAATTGTGGAAAAAACATCCCTCAATCCCACCGTGACCAAGATGGTGGTGGAGGCCCCTCTCGTCGCCCGGAAGGCCCTGCCCGGCCAGTTCGTCATTCTGCGGGCCGGTGAGGACTCCGAGCGCATCCCCCTCACCGTGGCCGACTACGACCGGGCGGGGGGCACCGTCACCGTCATCTTCCAGGTGGTGGGGGCGGGCACCATGGAGCTCAACGCCCTGAAGGAGGGGGAGTCCCTCCACGACTTCGTGGGGCCTCTGGGCCGGGCCAGTGAGCTGGACGGCCTGAAGAAGGTCTGCGTGGTGGGGGGCGGCGTGGGCTGCGCCATCGCCCTGCCGGTGGCCAAGGCCCTCCACGAGAAGGGGACCGAGGTCCACAGCGTGGTGGGCTTCCGGAACCAGGATCTGGTCATTCTGGAGGACGAGTTCAAAGCGTGCAGCGACAAGTTCGTCCTCATGAGCGACGACGGCAGCCGCGGCCGGAAGGGCCTGGTCACCGCCGCCCTGGAGGAGCTCATCCAGTCGGGGGAGCAGTATGACGAGGTCATCGCCATCGGCCCCCTGGTGATGATGAAGTTCGTGGTGGCCGTCACCAAGAAATACAACGTGAAGACGGTGGTGTCCATGAACCCCATCATGATCGACGGCACCGGCATGTGCGGCGGCTGCCGGCTCACCGTGGGGGGCAAGACCAAGTTTGCCTGCGTGGACGGCCCGGAGTTTGACGGCTTTGAGGTGGACTTCGACGAGGCCATCCACCGGGGCGCCATGTACAAGGACTTTGAGGGGCACGCCCGGGAGGCGGCCTGCCATCTTTTGAACCAGGAGGTACGCTGACCATGGCCAATATGAGTATGACGAAATGCCCCATGCCCAGCCAGGACCCCGCCGTCCGCAGCCACAACTTTGACGAGGTGGCCCTGGGCTACACCGCCGAGATGGCGGTGGAGGAGGCCAAGCGGTGCCTGAACTGCCCCAAGAAGCCCTGTCACAGCGGCTGCCCGGTGGGCATCGACATCCCCGCCTTCATCGGAAAGGTGGCCGAGGAGGACTTCGCCGGGGCCTACGAGGTCCTGGAGCGCTCCACCACCCTGGCCGCCGTCTGCGGCCGGGTCTGTCCCCAGGAGAGCCAGTGCGAGGGCCAGTGCGTCCGGGGCGCCAAGGGGGAGCCGGTGGCCATCGGCCGCCTGGAGCGGTTCGTGGCCGACTGGCACCGTGAGCATGCTCAGGAGGCGGTGGTGAAGGCCGCCCCCAACGGCCACAAGGTGGCGGTGGTGGGCTCCGGCCCCAGCGGCCTCACCTGCGCCGGGGACCTGGCCCGGCTGGGCTACGCCGTCACCGTCTTCGAGGCCCTCCACACCCCTGGCGGCGTGCTGGTCTACGGCATCCCCGAATTCCGTCTCCCCAAGGAGCTGGTCCGCAAGGAGATCGCCACTCTGGAGGCCATGGGGGTGGAGTTCCGGACCAATATGGTCATCGGCAAGGTGCTCACCGTGGACGAGCTCATGGAGGAGGAGGGGTACGAGTGCGTGTACCTGGCCTCCGGCGCCGGTCTGCCCTCCTTCATGGGCATCCCGGGCGAGACCCTCAACGGGGTCTACTCCGCCAACGAGTACCTCACCCGGGTGAACCTGATGAAGGCCTACCGCCCCGACAGCCACACCCCCATCGCCAAGAGCCACGCCGTGGCCGTGGTGGGCGGCGGCAACGTGGCCATGGACGCCGCCCGGTGCGCCAAGCGCCTGGGGGCGGAGACGGTGTACATCGTCTACCGCCGGAGCATGGACGAGCTCCCCGCCCGGAAGGAGGAGGTGGAGCACGCCCAGGAGGAGGGCATCCTCTTCCGTCTGCTCACCAACCCGGTGGAGGTGCTGGGGGATGAGACCGGCCATGTGAAGGGCATGAAGTGCGTCCAGATGGAGCTGGGGGAGCCCGACGCCTCCGGCCGCCGCCGGCCGGTGCCCGTTCCCGACAGCGAGTTCGTGCTGGACGTGGACACCATGATCATGTCCATCGGCACCTCCCCCAACCCCCTCATCCGCTCCACCACCCCCGGCCTGGAGACCAACAAGCACGGCTGTATCGTCACCAACGGGGAGGACGGCCTCACCAGCCGGACCGGGGTCTACGCCGGCGGAGACGCCGTCACCGGCGCCGCCACGGTGATCCTGGCCATGGGGGCGGGCAAGCAGGCCGCCGCCGCCATCCACAAGTACATCCAGGGCAAGTAAGCCCCGCCGCAAATCCCACAAGGGGACCCCGCCTCTCCCCCCGATTCCATCGGTGGGAGGGGCGGCTTTCTCTTCTTTCCTTTCAGCGCCCGCAAAGGCGGTCGGTACAGGCGGCGCGGCGGAGGGCCTAGTTGCTCCCCTCCCAAAAGCGCTCGGGGTGGTTGTGCCAGAGCCCCTCCCACACCACCACCACGGCGGCGTATGGCCAATCGGGGCGTTTACTGCTGGATGAGGGTGCCGGTCTTGCCCTCGATGCCGTCCTTGGCCTTCTCCAGGAGGGTGATGAGGGCGGTGCGGCCCTGCTTGGACTGGGCGAACTGGACGGCGGCCTGGACCTTGGGCAGCATGGAGCCGGGGGCGAACTCCCCGTCGTCCATGTACTTCTTGGCCTGGTCGGGGGTGAGGGTGGCGAGCCACTGGACATCGGGCTTGCCGAAGTGGATGGCCACCTTCTCCACGGCGGTGAGGATGATGAGGCAATCGGCGTCCAGCTGCTGGGCCAGGGTGCAGGCGGCGAAATCCTTGTCAATGACGGCGGCGGCCCCCTTGAGGTGGTGCCCCTCGGTCTTGAAGACGGGGATGCCGCCGCCGCCGCAGGCCACCACCACCAGGCCGGCCTCCACCATGTCCCGGATGGAGTCGATCTCCACGATGGACACGGGCTTGGGGGAGGCCACCACCCGGCGGTAGCCCCGGCCGGCGTCCTCGACGACGTCGTAGCCACGCTCGGCCACCAGCTTGTCGGCCTCGGCCTTGGTCATAAAGGCGCCGATGGGCTTGGTGGGGTGGGAGAAGGCGGGGTCGGCGGGGTCCACCTCCACCTGGGTGAGGACGGTGGCCACCCCCTTGACGATGCCCCGGTCCAGCAGCTCCTCCCGGAGGGCGTTCTGGAGGTCGTAGCCGATGTAGCCCTGGCTCATGGCCACGCACACCGAGAGGGGGCAGGGGATGTACTTGTCCGGGTCGGAGCGGGTGAGCTCCGCCATGGCCTTCTGGATCATGCCAACCTGGGGGCCGTTGCCGTGGGCGATGACCACCTGGTGGCCCTCCTGGATGAGGTCGGCGATGGCCCTGGCGGTCTGCTTGACGGCGATCATCTGCTCGGGGAGGTTGTCGCCCAGCGCGTTGCCGCCCAATGCGATCACGATACGTTTACCCATGATATTGCACCTCGTTTTTCTATCAAACCTGTCTAGTCTCAGAGCGGCAATGTGCGCCGCGCCCTTTGGCGCGCACAAGCGGCCTGCCCCCGGCAGGCCCTTGGCGCAGGCGGAATTCACTTCCGCCGAGCATGTCAAATCATCTGGGGTCCCCGGGGCAGCATCGCTGCCCTGGGGCATTGCCGCCCAATGCGATCACGATACGTTTACCCATGATAGTGCACCTCGATCAACATAAAAGTAGTGCTTCCCTTCTAAAAAATATAGGACCCACCCGCAGAGAGACTGGTTCCATCAGGCGGGTGGGTCCATGGGAAGGAGGGGGGTCAGAAATGGATGGGAATCAGGGGTGGGCCGGGAAGGAGCCCCTCCCCTGGTGGGAAAGGCTTACTTCTGGAACCAGCGGGCAATGCCCCGGTCCTCCAGGGCCTTCAGGGTGGCCTGGGGGTCCTTCACCTTGGCCAGGAAGATCATGGCGGCGATGATGTAGGGCTTGAAGCTGGCCTCCTTGTAGAGGGGGTCACGGTAGCGGTCGAAGACGGAGGCCTCCACCTCGCCGTCCACGCAGGAGACGTCGTTGATGTCGGCGGGCAGGCAGTGCATGTAGAGGGCCTTGCCGTCCCGGGTGGTCTTCATGAGCTCCTCGGTGCAGCACCAGTCCTTGTGGTTGGCGTTCTGGGCCAGCAGCTCCTTCTCCAGGGCCTTGATGCCGTCGGAGTCGCCCTCGGCGTACAGGTTGGTGCGCTTCTCCATGGCGGCGAAGGGGGCCCAGCTCTTGGGGTAGACGATGTCGGCGTCCTGGAAGGCCTCGGCCATGGAGTTGGTCTTGGTGAAGGTGCCGCCGGACTTCTCGGCGTTCTTCTTGGCCACCTCTTCCACCTCGGGCATGACCTCATAGCCCTCGGGATGGGCCAGCACCACGTCCATGCCGAAGCGGCTCATCAGGCCGATGATGCCCTGGGGCACGGAGAGGGGCTTGCCGTAGGAGGGGGAGTAGGCCCAGGTCATGGCGATCTTCTTGCCCTTGAGGTTCTCCACGCCGCCGAAGTGGTGGATGATGTGGAGCATGTCGGCCATGGCCTGGGTGGGGTGGTCGATGTCGCACTGGAGGTTGACCAGGGTGGGCTTCTGCTCCAGGACCCAGTCCTTGTGCTCGGCGTTCTGGGCCAGCAACTCCTGCTCCAGCTGGTCGATGCCGGCCTTGTCG
>DXCX01000096.1 GCA_019115785.1 Candidatus Intestinimonas merdavium
CATGTGCGTCGGAAAAAACACTGCTCAGCCTGCAAGCGTGCGAGCAAAGCGAGTGCGACGCCGCAGGCTGCATCCCTTCGAGCACGTGCTTGCACGTGCGAGAGAGCCTGTCGACTTTGTCGACAGGCTCAAGGAGGGACTCCTCCTATCCGTCCTCTTTTTCCTCCGGCAGCTTGGATACCAGGGCCCATTCCACCCGGCGGTCGGCAATGGACTCCACCTGGATGTGGAGGCCATGGGTGTCCACCTCCACCTGGCAGGGACCGTCCTCCGGGATCACCGGCAGCTGATCGAAGACCAGCCCGCCCAGGGTTTCCGACTCCTCGTCCTCCGGGAACTCCATGCCTAGGGCAGCGGCCACCTCGTCCAGCTCCGCCGACCCGGAGATCCGCCACAGGTTGGACCCCTGCTGGACGATCTCCTGGTCCTTCTGCCGATCAAACTCATCGTAGATGTTGCCCACGATCTCCTCCAGCAGATCCTCCATGGTGAGCAGTCCGGATGTGCCGCCGTACTCGTCCACCACAATGGCCATGTGGACCTTTTTACTCTGCATATCCCGAAAGAGGACGTCAGCCCTCACCGAGCCCGGTACAAAGTAGGCCGGCCGCAGCAGCTCCCGGATGGGCTTGGGCTTCGGATGGCGGCTGTTGAGAAAATAATCCCGGCTGCTCAGGATACCCAGGATGTCGTCGGCGTCCTCCCCGCACACCGGGAACCGGGACAGTCCGGAGTCCTCGATGGTCTTGACGACCTCCTCATCGGTGTCCTCCGCCCACAGCAGCACCATGTCGGTGCGGTGGACCATCACGTCCTCGGCTACGGTATCGTTGAACTCGAAGACGTTCTCGATCATCTCTTTCTCATCGGCCTCCATGTCGCCCTTTTCCTCGCTCAGGTCCATGAGGGCCCGCAGATCCTCCTCGGAGACCGACTCACGCCCGGCGTCGGGCTTGATCCGGGTCAGACGCAGGAAGGCGTTCCAGACGGCGTTCACCGCGCCGCCCACCACAGGAACCGCCTGGGAGAGCAGCGCTCCCAGTAAAAAAAGCGCAATGCCCACGAGTATGTACGGCCATAATGGGTCCGGCAGCAAGACAGATTCCTCCTCATGCGCTCGTCCGGGGCAGACACCCCCAACGTCTTTTCTTTTTGACTGAACAACATTATAGCACAGCGGAGAAAACTTTTCACTACAAAGTTCAATTAGGCGCACAAATGTGGTATACTGTTCTCACTTTTCCCCATTCCTTTCCCCCAAAACATTTCTTCCACTGTATGACAGTTCCTTTTCAGGAGATGATGAGAGATGAAGCCCCTTTCCTCCGCCCTGCGCGCTCTGCCCGACGAGCTGGCGGACTTCCTCCGCCGTGCGCTGTTTGCCATTGTCATCGGCCTGCTGGTGGGCGCCGTAGGCGTGGCCTTCCACTACGGCATCGACCTGGCCACTGAGCTTCGCCAGGAACACCACTGGCTGCTATGCCTGCTCCCCCTGGGGGGACTGGCCATCGTGCTGCTCTACCAGGTCTGCGGCATGGAGAAGGACCAGGGCACCAACCTGGTGCTGGTGGCCGTCCGGGAGCATGAGCCCATGCGCCTGCGTACCGCCCCCCTCATCTTTCTCTCCACCATCCTCACCCATCTGGTAGGCGGCTCCGCCGGTCGGGAGGGCGCCGCCCTTCAGCTGGGGGCCTCCATCTCCAGCAAGATCGGTCACAAGCTGGGCCTGGAGCCGGAGGAGGGCCGCATCCTCACGGTCTGCGGCATGGCCGCCGCCTTCTCCGCCCTTTTCGGCACCCCCCTCACCGCCGCTGTCTTTGCCCTTGAGGTGGTCCATGTGGGTGTCATCCAGTACGCCGCCCTGGTCCCGGCCCTCCTCTCCTCCCTCGTTGGCTTCCTGCTGGCCGGGTGGCTGAGGGTCCCCCCCACCGCCTACACCGTCTCCGGCCTTGCCGTGCTCTCCCCTCTCTCCCTCCTCCAGATGGTGGTGGTTGGGGCGCTGTGCGCCGTACTGGCCGTCTTCTTCTGCACAGTCACCCACGGCGCCGGCCATGTCTACACCAAGGTCCTCCCTGATCCCCGGCTCCGGGCGCTGGTGGGCGGCGCCCTGGTACTCCTCCTCTCCCTGCTGGATGGGGGGCTCTCCCACCAGTACTACAACGGCGCCGGCGGAAATCTGGTGGAGGCCGCCGTCACCGCCGGCGGTATGGACGTAGAGCCCTGGGCCTTCCTGGCCAAGCTCCTATTCACCGCCGTCACCCTGGGCGCCGGCTTTCGGGGCGGCGAGATCGTCCCTACCTTTGCCTGCGGCGCCACCTTCGGCTGTGTGGCGGCCCCCTTTCTGGGCCTCTCCCCCTCCTTCGGCGGAGCCGTGGGCATGGTGGCCACCTTCTGCGGTGTCACCAACTGCCCCCTCTCCTCCATCCTCCTGGCCTATGAGCTTTTCGGGGGCGATGGCCTCCCCCTCTACGCCCTGGCCATCGCCGTGGCCTACCGCCTGTCCGGATACTCCGGCTTGTACAGCGAGCAGCAGATCATTTACTCCAAGCGTGTCCCCAGGGAGATCGACCGCAAGGCGGAATGATCCAGCCCCACATCCTATATGAGGAGCATCCCTATGAATATTTTCGACATCATGGGCCCCATTATGGTGGGGCCGCTGCCCCAGCCCATGGCCCATGGGCCGGGGACCCCTTATTGATCTCACTTCCTCGGGCGGAGTGAATCCGCCCTGCGGCAAGGTCCCGGGACAAGCCCGGGACGCTTGGGCGCGCCATACGGCGCGGCTCGCTTCCGCTCGCGGACGACGGCCCGACTCACCTCTTTTCTTCATCTCAACAAGGAGCTTTCCTATGAATATTTTCGACATCATGGGCCCCATTATGGTGGGGCCGTCGTCCTCCCACACCGCGGGGGCGGTACGGATCGGGCTCATCACCCGGCACCTACTGGGCAGTCAGCCCGTCTCCGCCCAACTCCTCCTCCACGGCTCCTTTGCCGCCACCGGCAAGGGCCACGGCACCGACCGGGCCCTGGTGGCCGGACTGCTGGACATGGCCCCCGACGACCCCCGCATCCCCCGGGCCTTCGTCCTGGCCCAGGAGGCCGGCATGGAGCTTCAGATCTCCACCGCCGTCCTCCGGGGCGCCCACCCCAATACCGTCCTCCTCCGGGTCCGGGATGCCCAGGGCCGGGAGATGGAGGTCAACGCATCCTCCCTGGGGGGCGGCCGGGTGCGGGTCAACGCCATTGACGGCATGGAGGCCACCTTCACCGGCGACTATCCCACCCTCATCATCCGAAACCAGGACAAGCCCGGTGCCGTGGCCGAAGTGACGTCCATCCTCTCCCGGCGACAGGTCAACATCGCCACCATGCAGCTCTACCGGGACCGGCGGGGCGGATTGGCCGTCATGGTGCTGGAGAGCGACCAGCCCATCTGGGCCGAGGCCGTGGAAGAGCTGCGCGCCTCCCCCGGCATCGTCCGGGTGACCTATCTGGACATGGAAGGAGGAACCTGATATGGCGTTTGGTTCTGTGGAGAGCCTCCTGCGGGCGGCGGAGGAGGTCCCTCTGTGGGAGGCCGTTCTCCTGGACGACCTCAGCGACCGCGGGGTGGAGCGTGCGGCCTCCTGGGAGAAGATGACCACGCTCTGGAGGGCTATGGAGGAATCTGTAGCCCACTACGACCCGGACCGCCGGTCGGCCTGCGGCCTCACCGGCGGCGACGGAGCCAAGGTTGAGCATGCTCAGGTGGGTCTGTGCGGCCCGGTACTCACCGCCGTCATGTCCACCGCCCTAAAGGTAGGGGAGTGTAATGCCTGTATGGGGCGGATCGTGGCCGCCCCCACGGCGGGAGCCAGCGGCGTGCTCCCCGCCGTGCTTCTGCCCATGAAGGAGAAGTACGGCTTCACCGATGAGCAGATGGTCCAGGCCCTCTATGTCTCCGCCGGCTTTGGCCAGGTCATCGCCACCCGGGCCTCCATCGCCGGGGCGGAGGGGGGCTGTCAGGCCGAGGTGGGCTCTGCCTCCGCCATGGCCGCCGCCGCCCTGGTCTCCCTGATGGGAGGCGCCCCGGAGCAGATGGCCTGGGCCTGCGCCACCGCCCTCCAAAATTTGATGGGTCTGGTGTGCGACCCGGTGGCGGGACTGGTGGAGCTCCCCTGCGTCAAGCGCAACGTCATCGGAGCCGCCAACGCCCTCACCGCCGCCGAGCTGGCCCTGGCCGGCGTAAAAAGCCCCATCCCCTGCGATGAGGTCATCGACGCCATGCGTTCGGTGGGAGACCTTCTCCCCGCCTCCCTCCGGGAGACCGGCGGCGGAGGGTTGGCCGCCACCCCCACCGGCCGGCGCATCGCCGAGGAGCTGCTGGGCCGGTAGCCGTTGCGCAGCCATCCCCTTTTATGCTATACTTTTCTATATTTGCCAAAGGAGACAACGGACATGTTTACCTTTAATCATTTCAATTTCAATGTGCTGGACCTGGAGCGGAGCCTCGCCTTCTACAAAGACGCCCTGGGCCTGGTCCCCGTCCGGGAGAAGGAGGCCGGGGACGGCTCCTTCCGGCTGGTCTATCTGGGTGACGGCGTGTCCCCCTTCACCCTGGAGCTCACCTGGCTCAGGGACCGGACCGAGCCCTATGACCTGGGTGAGGGGGAATTCCACCTGGCCTTCACGGTGCCGGATCTGGACGCCGCCCATCAGAAGCACCAGGATATGGGCTGCATCTGCTTTGAAAACCCTGCCATGGGCATCTACTTCATCGAGGACCCGGACGGCTACTGGATCGAGATCGTCCCGGAGAAGAAGTAAGCCATGGCCGGAAAACGGGAGGGGGGACGGCTGGTCTACGCCGACCTGCTGCGGGTGGCGGCCATGCTGGCCGTCATCGTCATCCATGTCTCCGGGGGCTGGCTGGAGTCCCTCCCCGTGGGGACGGCGGACTGGCAGG
Organism: Candidatus Intestinimonas merdavium; assembly: GCA_019115785.1. Classification (GTDB taxonomy): domain Bacteria; phylum Bacillota; class Clostridia; order Oscillospirales; family Oscillospiraceae; genus Intestinimonas; species Intestinimonas merdavium. Next base: position 4,952 of record DXCX01000096.1, read on the forward strand.
CCCTCAACGTTTGGAACAGCCTCACCCGCTGGGCCGTCCCCATCTTTGTCATGTGCAGCGGCATGTTCCTGCTGGACCCCAAGAGGGCCCTGCCCCTGCCCACCCTCATCTTTCATCACTTCCTGCGCCTGGTCACCGCCCTCCTCTTCTGGGGTGTGGCCTACCACCTGCTCTACGCGCTCCTGGATGGCACCCTCCGCCTTCAGAGCATCTCCCAGGCCCTCTACGCCGTGGTGCTGGGGAATACGGAGACCCACCTGTGGTTCCTCACCATGCTGATGGGGCTCTACCTGCTGACCCCCCTCCTCCGGGCCTTCCTCCGGGGGGCCTCCCGGGGGGACCTCCACTGGTTCCTTCTTCTGTATTTTCTCCTGATGATGGTCCTCCCCCTGGTGCTCCGTCTCCGGGGGAGCCAGACCGCCGCCTACTACGCCGATCACCTGTATCTCAACTTTACGCTCTCCAACCCGCCCCTGGCCTTTGTGGGCTACTATGTGGCGGGCTATTACCTGAAGACCTACACCCTGGGCCGGGTGGCTGAATGGCTGATCTACCTGCTGGGCATCGCCGGCGCCGTGGCCACGGTGGGGGGAACGTCCCTCCTCTCCGCCCGGGCCGGAAGCCTGGATATGACCTTCTACAGCTACCTCACCCCCAACATCTGTGCCATGTCGGTGGCCGTCTTCGTCCTCTTCCGCTATGTGCTGGGGGTCAGCGACGAGCCCTCCCGAAAGGGGTGGGTGAGCGCCATGTCCGGGTGCGGCTTCGGGGTCTACCTCTCCCATGTCATCTTCCTCATTCTGCTGCGCCGCTTCGGCATGACCGCCCTCCCCATCCCCACAGCGGTGGCGGTGCCCCTCCTCACCCTCATGGTCTTTCTGCCCAGCTTTGCCCTCTCCTGGCTTTTGAACCGTCTGCCGGTGGTGGGGCGCTACCTCGCCTGAGATCCTTACACACAAAGGAGTCCCGCCCATGCTCTTCTCCAGCTCTATCTTTCTCTTTGCCTTTCTCCCCGCGGTGCTCCTGGGGTACTATGTCCTCTTCCGGGGGATGCGCCGGGCCCAGAACCTGCTGCTCCTGGCCGCCTCCCTCCTCTTCTACGCCTGGGGGGAACCCTGGTTCGTCCTGGTGATGATGGGCTCCATCCTGGCAAATTACCTCTTCGGCCTCTGGGCGCACACCTGGAAGGTCCGGGGAAGAAGGCTCCTTCTCCCCGTCACCGCCGCCTGTGTGTGCAACCTGGGGCTGCTTTTTGTCTTCAAATACCTCACCTTCACCCTGGAAAACCTGGGCCGTCTGGGCCTCAACGTCCCCATCCCCGTCATTGAGCTGCCCATCGGCATCTCCTTTTTCACCTTTCAGGCCCTGAGCTATGTGCTGGATGTGGCCATGGGCACCGCCCAGGTCCAGCGCAGCCCCTTTGGACTGGGGCTCTATATCTCCCTCTTCCCTCAGCTCATCGCCGGCCCCATCGTGAAATACGCCACCGTGGCCGCCGAGATCCAGGGCCGCCGGGAGAACTGGGGGGATTTCTCCGCCGGGTGCTGCCGCTTCCTGGTGGGCCTGGGGAAAAAGGTCCTCCTCTCCAACCAGCTGGCTCTGGTGGCCGACGCCGCCTGGGATACCCCGGCGGGAGGCCTCTCCACCACCTTTGCCTGGCTGGGCTCCCTGTGCTACACCCTCCAGATCTACTATGACTTCTCCGGCTACTCCGACATGGCCATTGGCCTGGGGCGCATGTTCGGCTTCCACTTCCTGGAGAACTTCAACTGGCCCTATGTCTCCCGCTCGGTGACGGAGTTCTGGCGGCGGTGGCACATCTCTCTGTCCACCTGGTTCCGGGACTATGTCTATATTCCTCTGGGTGGGAGCCGGGCCGGCAAGGGGAAGACCTTGCGCAATCTCTTTGTCGTGTGGCTCCTCACCGGGGTATGGCACGGCGCCAACTGGACCTTCCTGTGCTGGGGGCTCTTCTACTTCCTGCTGCTGGTCTTCGAGAAGACCACCGGGCAGGTCCTCTCCTGGCCCAGGCCCCTGGGCTGGTGCTGGACCTTCCTCATGGTCAACTTCGGCTGGGTCCTCTTCCGGGCCGACTCCCTTCCCGCCTGTCTGGACTTCCTGGCGGCCATGTTCGGCCAGGGGAGCGGGCCGGATCTCCAGGCAGCCTATTACTGGGAGCAATATTATATTGTGATACTACTCTCTGTCTTCTTCTCTTTCCCCATCGCGCCCTGGCTCACCCGGAAGGTGGAGGCCTATTTCGGCCGGTATGCCCGCCACGTCTTCCCCCTGTGGGATGGAGTATACGGTCTGGGGCTTCTCCTGATCTTCCTGGCCGCCGCCGCCTTTTTGGTGAAGGGTACCTACAATCCATTTATCTATTTCAATTTCTGATCCGAAAGGAGGGCGTCTATGGTCCCCTCTCACAGCAGCACCGGCGCCGTCCTCTTTTTGTGCGCCATGGCCGCCGGGGCCATCCTGCTCCTCACCGGCCTTACCCCCACCTCCCCTGCCCGGGAGGGGGTCCGCCTCCCCCAGAGGAACCCCTCTTATGTCACGCAGGCAGGCCTGCGTGACGGCCGTAAGTCCCCCGGCCAGGGGGGCGAGGCGGTGCCCGTCACGTCGGAGCCCCCCTTCCAGCGGCTCCAGGACTTCCTGGGCGCGGCGGAGACCTCCGCCAACCGCGCCCTGGACAAGGGCCATCTCTTTATCCAGCTCTACGGCGGTCTCCAGTCTCTCTCCGACCGGACAGTGGTGGAGGATGTGGACCCCCAGTACTCAGTGGTCAAGCTCACCAACGGCACCATCACCTTCCTCAACGCCGAGCCACAGGACGTCACCGGCCATGGCCGGGCTGTGGTCCGTCTGGCGGAGGCCCTGGAGAAGCGGGAGGTCCCCCTCCTCTATGTCCAGGCCCCCCAGAAGCTCCAGGAGGATGACAGCCGCCTCCCCGTGGGGGTGACCGACTACGGCAACGAATACGCCGACCAGCTTCTGGGTGTGTTGGAGGAGCATGGCGTGGCCACACTGGACCTGCGGCAGGTCCTGGCGGACACCGGACGGGACTGGTCCTCCTTCTTCTTCCGCACCTACCACCACTGGACGCCGGAGGCCGCCTTCACGGCCCACCAGGCCCTGGCGGAGGTGCTGGAGGCCGACTATGGCTTCACCATTCCATTGGAGAACACCGACCCTGACGCCTTCAGCCGGACCCGCCTGTCCGACTGGTTTTTGGGCAGCCAGGGCAAGCGGGTGGGCTCCTTGTACGCCGGGGTGGACGACATTGAGATCTGGAGGCCCCACTTCGCCACCAGCTTCACCTACTCCATCCCCATCTACGATATGGAGCGCACCGGTCCCTTTGATGAATCCCTCCTCTTCCCGGAGCGCATCGAGGAGAAAGACTTCTTCAACGGCAATCCCTACACCCTCTATGCCGGCGGGGACTACCCCATGGCCCGGATCTACAACCTGCTGGAGCCCGACCTGCCCCGGGTCATGCTCCTGCGGGACTCCTACGCCTGCGTGCTCACCCCATTCCTGGCCCTGGACTGCGGAGAGCTCATCACCATCGACCTCCGGTATTTCAACGACGACCTGCTCACCTATGTGGACTGGCTGGAGCCCGACCTGGTCATCGTGATGTATACCGCCGGCTCCGCCGCGCTGGACGAGCTCTTCGACTTCTTTCCCAGTGATACCGCCCTGCCCCAGTACGCCCTGGACCCGCCGGCGGCGGAAAAGCCGGCCCTGGATGAACCCTGATCTCTATGACTGTGAGGTAATGTACCATGCCCTCTGTCCGCCGTCTGGACTATCACTACATGGCCATGCAGATCGGCTTCTGGGCCATGTTTGCCGCCATCTGCGCCTATCAGGCCGCCCTGCTCACCAGCCGGGGCTTCACCAATGCCGAGGCAGGACTCCTCATCGCCGTCCGGTGTCTGGCAGGCATCGTGTGTCAGCCCGCCCTGGGGTCCTTCGCCGACCGCCACCCGCACATCCCCCTGCGGCTCATCGTCTCCATCTCCCTGGGGGTGGGACTTGCCGCCGGGGTGGTCTTTCTCCTGTGTCCCATGGGCATGGCGGGGACCATGGCGGTCCTCATCCTCATGGGGGGCTTTGAGATCTCCTCCTACCCCCTGATGGACGCCATGGCCATCCAGTTCATCCGCCAGGGCGTGCCCATCCGGTACAGTCTGGGCCGTGGGGTGGGCTCTCTGGCCTACGCCCTGTGCTGCGTGGTTTTGGGGCTCCAGGTCACCGCCTTTGGGGTGGAGTCCACCCTCCTCACCCACGCCGTCCTCACCGCCCTGGAGATCGCCCTGGTCATCACCTACCCCGTCTGTCCCGTGGAGGAGCACACCGCCGGACCCGCTCCGGCCCCCCACTCCGCCCTGTGGCTCATGCGGCAGAACCCCAGCTTCGCCCTCATGCTGGTGGCCATCCTGTTCGGGCTCACCGGGTGCCTGCCCATGTCCAACTTCCTGGTCAATGTGGTCACCAGCCGGGGCGGTACCACCGGGGACCTGGGCACCGCCCTCTTTGTCATGGCGGCCTTTGAACTGCCCACCGCCTTCATTTTCCAGCGGCTCTACCGGCGGCTGGAAGGCGGCAGGCTCCTCCTGATGAGCATGATCTTCTGCTTTTTGAAGGCCCTGGCCCTCTTCCTCTCCCCCTCCCTTCCCTTTGTCCTCCTCTCCCAGCCCCTCCAGATGCTGGGCTACGGTCTCTTCACCCCCACCTCGGTATACTACGTCAACGAGTCGGTACCCCCGGAGGACCAGGTGAAGGGCCAGACTCTAATGATGGTGGCCTCCAATGGCCTGGGCGGGGTGCTGGGGAGCCTCTTCGCCGGTTCCATTCTGGATCTGGGAGGGCCCAACGCCATGCTGAGCTTCTGCATGGCCTGCTCCGCCGCCGCCGCCCTCTTGTCGGTGCTGGCCATGAGGCTGGCCCGGCGGAAAACCCCCATACAAGCCTGAATCGGAAAGGAAACCGGCGTGGGAGCCATGCTCCCACGCCGGTTTTGTATTCTATGTGCTCTTATACCGTGACCACTCGGGAGGCCGTCATCAGCCGGCCCGCGATGTCGTACATATTGCTCACAATGCCCACCTTCAGCTGCTCCGTCAGGCCAAAGTAGTTGAGGCAGGTGCCGCAGACCAGAATCTCGCAGCCCTTCTCCAGCAGGCTCTGGAGGCTCTCGATGACCTGGCCCTCCTCACCGGCGGGGAGCTTGACGCCGCCGTTCATAAAGAGGAGGCAGGCGGGGGGCGTGTCGCTCTGGGCCAGGGTGTAGAGGAACATCTTCATCAGGTTCTCCCCCAGCTCCCGGCTGCCGTCGCCCACAAAGTCCTTGCCGATGAACACGGTGCAGCCCCCCGCCGCCGTGGGGCAGCAGGCCACCGGCTCGGGGGCCGGCGCCGGGGTCCGCTCCCCGGTGATGCGCACGGCAAAGCCCGTCCCCCGCTGGGCGCTCTGGGCCGTCATGCCCTGGCTCTCCGCCAGCCGCGTCAGATTCTCCACGGCGATCTGATTGTCCACCACCACCGTCACATCGTTCTCGCCGCCGTCCAGGGCCTGCTTGGCCAGAACCACCGGCATGGGGCAGGCCTTGCCCATGGCGTCAATTTCCACCGCCATCGCGTTTTTCCACCTTTCTTGTCTCATCGTTCCAGGGGGCGGCCACGCCGTCCTCCACCCGGTAACGCCGGTATGCCCCCGGCGGCACCAGGCCATCTTGTAACGCCTTGTCCAGGGCCGGGCCGTCCCGGTCCTCGATCCGGAGAGAGATACCGCAGGCGGCGGTGATCTGCCGCAGGGTGGGCATCACCGTCACCGGCAGCCGGGTCTTCAGCGACCGCTCCGCCGCCATGGCGGCGTGGGTGCTGTCAAAGGCCAGGAGCTGATAGCACGCCCTCATGCCCGCACCAGAATGGAGCAGTCCTCCCGCTCCTCCTCCACATAGCCCACCTGGGCGGCGCAGGGAACACGGTCCTTCAGGGCGGCCAGGAGGGCAGGGGCATCCTTCTCCGCCACCGCCATCAGCAGCCCCCCGGAGGTCTGGGGGTCGTAGAGAAGATCCTGGATGGCCAGGGGCACCTCCCCCTCCACCTTGGTGGAGGACTCGGCAAAGTGGCGGTTGCGGTACATGCCCTCGGGGAGGAGCCCCATCTCCGCCAGGGCCCGCACCCCGGGCAGGAAGGGGACCTTCCCGCTCTCAATGACCACCGTGGCCCCGCCCCCCCGAGCCATCTCCAGGGAGTGGCCCAGCAGGCCGAAGCCGGTGACGTCGGTGCAGCTTCCCACGTCAAAGTTCACCATGATGTCCCGGGCGCTCTTGTTGAGGGTGCGCATCTGCTCCACCGCCTGGCGGTAGAGCGCCGGGTCGGCCAGCCCCGCCTTGGCGGCGGTGGTGGTCACCCCGATGCCCAGGGCCTTGGTGAGGATGAGTACATCCCCCGGCCGGGCCCGGTCATTGCGGAGGATGCGCCCAGGGTGCACGAAGCCGGACACGGCCAGGCCGTACTTGGGCTCCTTGTCCTGGATGGTGTGGCCGCCGGTGATGATGGTCCCCGCCTCGTAGGCCTTCTCATAGCCCCCCCGGAGCACGCCGTGAACGGCCTCCCGGTCCATCTGGGGGGAGACGCACATGACATTCAGGGCCAGCTTGGGCTCGCCCCCCATGGCGTACACGTCGCTGATGGCGTTGGCGGCCGCGATCTGGCCGAAGAGGTAGGGGTCGTCCACAATGGGCGGGAAGAAGTCCACCGTCTGGACCAGGGCCAGGTCCTCTGAGAGCTGGTACACCGAGGCGTCGTCGCTGGTGTCGTAGCCCACCAGCAGCTTGGGGTCGGTGCGGGTGGGCAGACCCTCCAGCAGCTGGGCCAGTACCCCCGCCCCCACCTTCGCGCCGCAGCCGGCACACTCGGCCAGCTTGGTCAGTTGGATCTCTGATGCCATGATACCTCTCCTTCCTTGCTCCATTGGCACATCAGCGCCTCCAGCACGCCGCCGCCCACCGCCCGGGCCTTATCCGACACGGAGAAGCAGTGCGCCCGCTGGCATCTGGGGTCCACGTCCCCCGCCTTCATGCCGGGGAAAACCGGCGTCCCCTCCGGCAGCAGCCCCCGGACCACTCCGGTGATCTGGGCCCTCATGAGGGCCTCCCCCACCCGGCCCACCGTCTGCCCCGCCGACACGGTGTCGCCGATGGCGGCCAGGGGGACGAAGCTCCCCTCCGCCGGAGCCTTCAGGAGCCGCTCGATGGTATATCCGCCGATGTCGCCGGGGACGCCGGTGTTTGGGGCGGGAGGGCGGTCCCACAGCACCCGTCCCAGGTCGTGGCCCCGCTGGGTCTCCACGGCGGCGTGGCAGTCCACGCCGGGAGTGAAGCCGGGCCCCACCCCCACCACGGCGGGGGCGTCGGTCATGGCAGTGCCCAGGTTTTTCTTGGCCAGGATGGCGTCCACCACCCCGTCGGGCCTCAGGGCGGAAACGCAGGCCCCCTCCGGGTCCACCAGCACCGCCACCCTGCCCGTCTGGGTACAGGCCAGGGCCTCCTCCGGCGTCCGGACCAGGGCGGCGGAGATGCCCTCCACCTCCGCCGCTGCCCGGTACACCGCCTGGGAAAAGGCCACCGTGCAGCGCACTGTGGTGGGCCGGGCCGTCTCGGTCATGACCACGGAAAACCCACTTCGGAACAGGCGGCAGGCGATCCCCGTGGCCAGGTCACCCGCCCCCTTGACAGCGATCAGCATGGGGCAAACACCTCTTTTACACACTCCGGTGCGCCCAGGGCGGCCGTCACCACCCCCACGCCGGGCAAATAGCGCCGCACCGCCTCAGCTGTCTCCCTGGCTTGGACCATCTGAGCCGGGCAGTCGGCCTGGTTGAGGAGGACCCGGAACCGGCGAGGGTCCCCCACATTCTTGAACTGGCCCTCCCTATGGGTGAGGAGGCGGGCCAGCAGCTCTGGGGTCACGGCCGTCTCCGGGCCCACGCCCAGCAGGGCGCAGGCCAGGGCGCTCCGATGACAGGTCTCCCCAATGGGCCGGCCCAGGGCGGACAGCCCCGCCACCGCCACCACCACGGCGCAGTTTGGGATGAGGCAGGGCTCGTGCCCGGCGGGGGCCTTCATGGGCAGGCGCTTGGCCCCGTCGGCCTCGGCCACTCCGAAGCCGAAGAGGCGCAGCCCATGGGCCAGGACCTCCGCCGGCGGAGCGGTCAGCTTGCCCGTCTCCGGCTCGGTGACGGCGGCACAGGCGGTGAGCCCCTCCCTCCGGGCCGCCTCCAGCTCTTCCACGGTCCCGGCCAGGGGGCCGGCGGCCAGCCCCTGCCCCCGGCCGATGTGGGTGGTGGTGGCGGCCAGGGCCGGCAGGCCGTGTCGGGCGCGCTCCTCCACCAGGCGGAGCATCAGGCTGCTCTTGCCGCCGCCCCCCACCAGGCACGTCCAGCCCTCCGGCGGAAGCGCCAGGGCTTGTAGGAGCTCCATAGACATCCCCCCGTTATTTTTTCTTTAGAATAATGGCCGGAGAATAAAACCAAAGGCCGGGCGGCGGGGCTTTCCGACCTTTGGTACATGGTCCATCTGTTTGCCAAAAGCCCAGGACCGAGGAGCCCCGTTCCGGCGGGGCGTCCTGGGGCACATAGAAATCGTTATCCTTAGAATATCATATTGCATCCTGTAAGTCAAACCGCTATAATTCAAATCAATCAAACACGAAAGGCGGCGGAACCATGGAAAATTTCGCGCTAGAGCTTCAAATGTCGCTCAGGCTTTTTTTCGGCGGTGAAAAGTGCTTCGGACCTGGCCCGGCCGCCCTTCTGGAGGCCACCGACCGCCTGGGCTCCCTCCGGGCCGCCGCGGCGGAGGCCGACATGGCCTACTCCAAGGCCTGGACCAGCCTGCGCAGCTGTGAGCAGGCTCTGGGCTTTCCCCTGCTGGAGCGGGAGGCCGGCGGCCGGCGGGGCGGGGGCTCCCGGCTCACCCCCATGGGCCGGGCCCTTCTGACGGCCTATCGGGAGCTGGAGCGGCGGCTGGAGGAGGAGGGGGGCCGCCTCCTCCGGGAGCTGCTGCCTCAGCTGGCGGAGGAGGAATGAGCATGGAAGCGCTGCTGCGCAGAGCCGTCCAGCGGCTGGCCCAGGGGCACAGCCTTGCCTTCGCCGCGGTGGCGGAGCGGACCGGCTCCGCTCCCCGGGGACCAGGGGCCATGTTGCGGTGGAGACGGCCGACCTGCTGGCCCGGATGGCCTTTTCCTGCACTGTGCTGGATGACCGGCCGGACTACGCCCGGCCGGAGCGGTTTCCCCGGGCGGAGGCGGTCCTCTGCCGGGACCTCGCCCATCTCGCCTCCGGGGATCTTCCCGGCCCGGAGGACTGCGCACTGCTGATGAGCCGGAGCCACGACCTGGATCTCCTCCTCCTCCGGGCGATTTTGCCGGCAGAGCCCGCCTTTCTGGGGGGCCTGGGCAGCCGGAAGAAGGGCGCCTTTCTCCGCGCCGCCCTGGCGCGGGAGGGCTTTTCCCAGGCCCAGCTGGAGCGCATGGTCCTGCCGGTGGGGCTGCCCCTGGGCGGTGAGACTCCGGCGGAGATCGCCCTGAGTGTGGCCGCTCAGCTGGTCCAGCTTCGGAGCCGTGGCGAACTTTCTTTCTCTTCGTCGAAAAAATCTGAAAAAAACTGTTGACATTTCCCCACCCCTATGGTAACATACTCCTTGCGTTAAGCAATACGAAAGGCCAAGCCACAAGCGCGAGTGGTGGAATTGGTAGACTCGCTGGCTTCAGGTGCCAGTGCTCGCAAGGGCGTGCGGGTTCGACTCCCGCCTCGCGCACCACATGACCGCAAAGCGAAAGCTTTGCGGTCATGTTTTTTCATTTAATTTAACCATGAAAAACGTCCCTCCGAAATCAGCTTCGGAGGGACGTTTTCATCTCTCGGTTGTCTTTTCCCGGTCCAGGCTCTCCAGATGGGCCTTGAGCAACTGATTGATATAGCTGGACAGGGAGCGGTCGTCTTTTTCGGCCAGCGCCTGGACCCGCTCCAGGACGGGCTGGTCCAGGGTTATACTCACTTTTTCTTTTAATGGCTTCATCTTATCACCAAGGATAGAATAGCATTTTATAGCCTTAAATATTGACTTATACTACTTCATCGCCTATAATCCTACTCGGTGATGTATATGTATTCCAACGAACTGGAGGAGGCCTTCTCCAATTTTCTGGACCGCCACGAGTATGACGAGGCGGAGGCCGCCCTGTTTTCCGTGGTGCGGCTGGCCTTTGTGGCCGGCTGGCGGGCCGCCGGCGGGACACCGCCCCAGGCGGAGCGGATCTATGAGCTCCTCCCGCCCCCTTCCCAAAAGGAGGAAAGGCCATAAAAATACCACCCTCCTCCCCGCCGCACCGGCCCGGAAGGAGCGTGGTATTTTGTGTTTTCTGCCCGGTTACAGCACGATCAGCCCATACTCCCGGCTCAGGCGCTCCAGCACCGCCGGCTCCAGGTCGGCGGTGCCGTCGTAGAAGGCCCGGCCCTGGTAGGCACGCAGGGCCGCCTCCATGAGCTCCGGCACATCGGACCAGAGGCACAGGGCGTCCTTGATGGCGTACTGTTCCTCGGCAAAGATGGCCACGTCGTCCTCCTCCAGGATGGCAATGCGCAGGGCGCCCACCGGGCGCACCTCCTCCGCCTCCAGGATGTCCTCCATGAGGTCCGGGCCGCACTCGATGGTCTCCCCCACGTCCACGTCTGGGGTGATGAAGCGGGCCTCCTTCTCGCTGGCGCAGGGGATGACATCCGGGTCCTTCACCACCGGGGGGAAGGCGGAAAAATCAATGGCGTCCATCGCCCTGCGGATGGCGGCGATGTGGCCGGGGTGGGTGCCGCAGCAGCCGCCGAAGATCCGCACCCCCGCTGCCGCCCAGCTGGACACCCGCTTGACGAAGTTCTCCACATCGTCCGGATAGAGGAGCCGCCCGTCCGGTCCCTCCGCCGGCTCCCCGGCACAGGGCTGGGCGATGAGGGGCATATCCGTATAGAGGTGGAGCCGGGTGAGCTGCTCCTCGGCCACCGCCGGGTCCACGCAGTTGAGACCGAAGGCGGTGACTCCCATGCCCTGCATGACAATGGCGCAGGCCAGCACATCGGTGCCGGTGGGGGTGCGCCCCTCGTCGTCGCAGTAGCAGGTCACCAGGATAGGTTTTTCCCCGCCGCCGGCCTGCCGGATGCCCAGCACCGCGGCCCGGGCCTCCGCCATGGCCGTGACGCTCTCCACCAGGAAGAGGTCCACCCCCGCCGAGAGGAGGGCCGCCGCCTGCTGGGCGTACAGGTCCACCAGCTCTTCAAAGGGGGTCTCGCCGTAGGGCGGGATGGCCTTCCCCGCAGGACCCAGGTCACCGGCCACCAGGGCCTTCCCCCCGGCCGCCTGACGGGTCAGGGCCACCAGGCGGCGGTTATAGTCCTCCATCTGGCCGGCCAGTCCAAAGGACTCCAGGGTCCCCCGGTTGCAGCCCATCGTCGGGGCGACCAGTACCTCGGCGCCGGCGGTCACATAGGCCCGCTGGAGCTCCAGCAGCACCTCCGGGTGCTCCAGCGCCCACCGCTCTCTGCACGCCCCCGCGGGCATGCCCCGTTTTTGCAGCTCTGTGCCGGTGGCGCCGTCCATCAAGAGGGGCAGGGACAAGGGTATGGCCTCCATAGATCTCGGTTCCTCCTCCGCGTTGACCGTACTTACAGTCTTCATTGGGTCACAGTATACCATAACCCCCGCTGAAAAACAAGCGCCCCGGCCTCCGGCCGGGGCGCTTGCATCCATAAATTTCCTTTTACGGAGCTGGTCCCGCGCCTTACGCGGCGGGACGGACCAGGACCTCCTCGGTGGTTCCCAGAAGGATGGACTTCTCGCTGGGACGGAGCTGACCGCTGTTTTCGTCGCGGCCCTGGAGCACGAAGCGGGCATCGGCATTGCCGATGGTCTGGGCGGCCTCATTGGAGCCCTCCCAGATGGGATCGCTGCTGGGCTTGTGGTAGCGGTTGAAGATGACGCCCAGCTCGGTGTCGCCGGACTCCATCCAGTCGGTCATCATGTTCCAATCGCCGGCGCTGTCGCCGAAGACCATCAGGGGGCCGACGCCGTTATACTTGGGGGCGATGAAGTTGGTGATGATGGTGCTCTTGCCGGCGGCCTGGGTCTGGGCATACAGGCCCTCGCCGCCCCAGTTGTAGTCGTACTCATTGGTGTACTTGCCGTCCACCAGCACGTTGCGCATGGCAAAGACGTTCTCCTCGGGAACGCCGTAGCCCATGGTCTCGTTGGCGGCCTGGATGACGTCGATGAAGGAGGCGGAGATGATATAGACGTCGATGTCGTTGGCCATCAGGGCGGCGTACAGGTCCTTGAGCTCATCGGTGAAGGTCAAACCGGTGGTGAAGCTGATGGACACCACGCCGGCCTGGCCGGGCAGCTCCACGGGGGAGGTCCAGGTCTCGGAGGCATAGCGGCCGTAGTCGGCCCAGTACTTGTGAGAGGCGGCAGCCAGGTCATAGACCTCGTCGGGGGTCATGCCGGTAAAGAGATAGGTGACCCAGGGGTAGGACACGGAGGCGTCGAAGGTGTCGCCCACGGAGCTATACATGTAGCGCAGCTTGGCGGCGAAGTCCTGATACTGGTTGGTGGCGCGGATGTAGTCCAGGCCATACGCGCCGCCGGCGCCGAAGCCCTCATAGTTGGCGTAGAGCCACTCGTAATCGCTGGTGATGTCGGCCACCAGCTGGGCCACGGTCACGTCCTTGCCATCCACGGTCTGGCCCACGGGGCTGTTCAGGTCGGGGATCTGGGTCTCCAGCACACCCTCCATGTCGGCGGGGGCGATCTTGAAGGCCAGATTCTCGATCTGGTAGATGAGCAGGGCCTCTTCCACGTCAAAGATCACGGAGGTGTTGTCGAAATCGAAGACCACATAGCGGCCCTGGCCGGCGTTCTCGTCAATGACGGCCTGGATGCGGGCCCGGGTGGCGGGGGCCCAGTTGCCGGTGATCAGCTGCGTCGCGTCAGGCTTATAGTGGGTGGTGGTGTCAATGGCGGCAACGTCGGTGGCCGCGTCCCAGGTGAGACCGAAGTCCAGGTTGGAGGCAAAGTCACGGAGCTTGAAATAGTTGCTGCCGTTGTCGATGTTATATGCCTCCACGGACACAGCCTGTCCGTCCACCGTCACCCTGGTGGTGGAGGGCACGACGGAAGCGGCGGCCAGCGCGGTGGACATACCCAGTCCCATTGCAAAGACAAGGCCCAGGGCAAGCAGTTTGCTGCTCTTGCGGTTTTTCATATATTCTTTTCCTCCTGTTACTCAAAAATAGTCCCATTGAGTCCGGCGCGTATACGCGCCTGCGGGGGCTTCTTTGATCCCGGCATCCCTCCTCCCTGGTAAAGGCAATTTGATGATACCATGAGCACCTTTTTATTTGCAACGCCCCCCGTTCTCTTCCCCGCGCTTTTCTCCAAACGCTCCAGTTTTTTGCATGAAAAATTGTGTACTTTTTACAATTTATTTCCGCCTATCTGCCAGTCTTTCTGGTGAGCATGCTCAAAAAAGGGGCTCCGGACAAGTCCGGAGCCCCTTTTGTGTGCTCAAATTACATTTTTTCCGGCGCCGTCACACCCAGCAGCCTGAGGCCGTCAGCGATGACGGCCCGGGTGGTGTCGGCCAGCTTCAGCCGGGCATCCCGGAGGGCGGCGTCGTCCACCATGCAGCGGCAGGTATTGTAGAAACGGTGGAAGCTGCCCGCCAGCTCCACCAGGTACCGGTTGATCCGGGAGGGATCGTAGTCCCGGGCGGCCAGTCGGATCTCCTCGGGCAGCTCGGAGAGGGCCTTCAGGAGGGCCTTCTCCTCGGGCTGGGAAAGAAGGGTCGGGTCCACACTGGCGGCAGCGGGAACGGCGATGCCCTCCTCGCCCATCTTCCGCACCATGGAGCAGATGCGGGCATGGGCGTATTGGACATAGTAGACCGGGTTGTCGGAGTCCTCCCGGACGGCCAGGTCCAGATCGAAATCCAGAGGGGAGGTGGAGGTCCGGGAGTTGAAGAAGTACCGGGCGGCGTCCACGCTGATCTCATCCAGCAGATCGTGGAGGGCAATGGCCTTGCCGGAGCGCTTGGACATCCGGACGGGCTGGCCGTCCTGGAGCAGGTTCACCAGCTGCATGAGCACCACCACCAGCCGGTGGGAGCCGTCCAGCCCCAGGCCGTCCAGAGCCGCCTGGAGCCGGGCCACATGGCCGTGGTGGTCGGCCCCCCAGATGTTGATGGCCTTCTGGAAGCCCCGCTTCTCCAGCTTGTTGCGGTGGTAGGCGATGTCGGCGGCGAAGTAGGTATAAAAGCCGTTGGCCCGGCGGAGCACGTCGTCCTTCAGGTCCAGCTTGTCCACCTGCTCCTGGGTCTTGCCCTCGGCCATATACTTCTTCTTGAGCAGCTCGATGGTGTTGAGCCACAGGGCGCCGTCCTTCTCATAGGTCCAGCCCCGCTGGGTGAGCATGTCCACCGTCTCGGCCACATAGCCGCTCTTGTGGAGGTCGGATTCCAGGAACCACTGGTCGTACTCGATCTTATAGCGGAGCAGGTCGCTCTTCATCTTGGGGATGTTGACCGACAGGCCGAACTGGGCCATGGTCTCCTGGCGCTGGGCCTCGGGCTTGTCCAGCCAGCCCTCGCCCTCCTTGTCCCGGAAGGCCTGGGCCAGCTCCTTGATGTCGTCGCCGTGGTAGCCGTCCTCGGGGAAGGGGAAGTTGTCCTCCCCCAGGATGAGCTGGTGGTAGCGGGCGTCGATGGAGACGGCGAACTTGTGGATCTGGTTGCCGGCATCGTTGACATAGAACTCCTTCCAGGTGTCATAGCCGGCCAGGGAGAGGACATTGGCCAGGGTGTCACCCAGCACGCCGCCCCGGGCGTTGCCCATATGCATAGGGCCGGTAGGGTTGGCCGAGACAAACTCCACCATGACCTTCTCGCCGTGGCCGATGTCGCTCTGACCATAGCGCTCCCCTTCAGCCTCCACGTCGGCCATGATCTGGCCGTACCATTTGGGTCCCAGGGTAAAATTCAGAAAACCGGGGCCGGCGATCTCCGCACTTTGAAAGAAGGTTCCCTCCAGCTCCAGGTTATCGCAGATGATCTGGGCGATGGCCCGGGGAGCCATACGCATGGCCTTCGCCCCCGCCATGGCAAAGGAGGAGGCGTAGTCGCCATGAGAGACATCCTTGGGGATCTCCACGGAGCCCTTGACCTCCAGCCCACCGGGGAGCTGTCCCCCCTGAGCCGCCTTTTCATATGCCTGCTGGGTAAGCGCTGCCACCTGATCCTTGGCGGCCTGGATGAGATTAGCCATTTCTTCCTTCACCTTTCCTCGTCATCATCGTCAAAAAATCCGCTTCCTGGGTTGCGTTTGCCCCCTACATGCAGTGCGTCCCGTAGCCCTTCGGGCTCCATCGGGCTCGACCCTATTGGGGCAGCAGGGGCTCCTTCTCACGCACATCAATATGGAACATATTTTCCCCCGCCACCAGGTGGTCGATCTCGATGGCGTAGTCGATCTCGATCTCGCCGCCCCGCTCGTCCAGATTGGCGTGCATCTTTTTGGTGTTGATGCCCACGGACAGCGCCCCATAGGGGGTCTCATACATGGAGAAGTGCCGCCGGCCAGGCTGAAAGACCATCTGGGAGTTGACCTCTCCCACCCGCAGGAGGGTGATGCAGCCGGGCTCCACCTGGAAGGTGGTCAGGGTACCCTCCAGCCCGGTGAGCTGGCTCTCCTGGTAGGTCAGGGTATACCCGGCGTCACCGCAGTCCAAGAGCTTGCCCTCGGTGACCAGCTCGATGACCTCCGGCTGCCCATTGTCAGTGCTCTGAACTCCTTTGATGGAAATGATCACGCTTTTATCCATTGGGAAATTACCTCGGTATCCACGCAGAATTCGACCCCGCGGTGCCGCCGCGGGGGACGGCGGCTATTATATAATAAGTGTATCCCGATGTAAAGAGGGGCCTTCCACAATTTTGCACCTTCTGCGGGGTTCATCGCCCCCTTTTCGGTCAATACTTCCAGATATCCACCTGAGTCACCGACTCCTCCACGTCCCGCCGCAGGAAGACCGAGGCCAGGCGTGAGAAATCCTCCACACTGTCGCTGACATAGTACCTGCCCTCTCCGGTCCGCCCGTCCTGGCTCAGGGCGTCCATGCGCTCCAGGCGCCGTGCCACCGCTTTGGCGCACTGTTGCCCCACGTCGATGAGGGCCACCTCAGGGCCCATATAGTCGCCGATGATCTCGGTGAGAAGGGGGTAGTGGGTACATCCCAGCACCAGGGTGTCCACACCCGCCGCCCGGAAGGGGGACAAATACTCTCCCACCACCGTCTCAGCCACGATGTCCCCCCGCCGGAACCGTCCGTTCTCCACCAGGGGCACAAAGAGGGGACAGGCCGCCGCCATCACCTGGATCTGAGGGGCTCCCTGGGCGATGCGCCGCTCATAGGCCCCGCTTCGGATGGTGGCCTGGGTTCCGATGAGCCCTACCCTTCCATTTTTGGTGGCCGCCGCCGCAGCCCTGGCCGCCGGCTCCACCACGCCCCATACCGGAATGTCGTTCTCCGCTGTGAGCACGTCCAGGGCGGTGGTGGACACGGTGCCGCAGGCGATGACGATCGCCTTCAAATCAAAGGTACGCAGGAAGGCCACATCCTGCCGGGCATAGCGGATGATGGTGTCTCGGGACCGGCCGCCATAGGGCACCCGTCCGGTATCGCCAAAATAGATGATGTCCTCCCCCGGCAGCAGACGCTGGAGCTCCCGCACCGCCGTCAGGCCGCCCAGGCCGGAATCAAAGACGCCAATGGGACGATTATCCACAAAAAGACCTCCCGCCGCAGCAAACATGTTTCGCCGTCCGCCCCGCCGCGCCCCCCGGGGACACGGCGGGGCCGCCAACGGCCCAGCAGAAACTATCATATGCGAAACGCCGGGGAAAAACAAGTGGGATTTTCCACGTCCCGCCCCGGCAGTACCCTTTGACAAGTGGAGAAAATATACTATAATGTTATCTGCCGGAGTCTCTCTCCGGCCCCGCGGCCGCGCCGGGCCCTGTCCGGCCCGGTCCATCCGCCACAGAGCCTGTGCGCTGCCTGTAAAGGAGGGTCTCAACGATGAAGCTTGAATTGACACGGAAACAGTACCGGCGGCTGCTGGATATGGTGTATATCGGGAATTGGATCCTCAACTCCACCCGGGGCGAGGACCGGATTCCGGACTACGATGAGGTGGAGAGCCTGCTCTTCTCCAAGGCCAAGGAGGAGGGCATGCCCATTTTGGCCGAGGTCTACAACGGAGAGGTCATCCCCTCCCGGGCCTTCGCCGAGGGGGGCATCCATGAGGCCATCATGGACTATGAGGACAACGTCTTCTTCGACATCCTGGCCGAGGACCTGGCCCGCCGGGACATGGACGACGTGCCCATCGACGACAGCAACTATGAGGAGCTGGCCTCCCGTATCGACGCCTATATCGCCGAGTTTGAGGAACACGGCACCGACAACATCACCGTGGACAGCGACATCATGTGAGGAAGAAGACCGGTCCGGTTTCTCCCCCTTTGGGGCGGAACGGGACCGGTTTTTTCCGTTTGTGTATAAAAATTTCCCCCACTCCGGAACCTTTGGCCCAAATAACCGTCTAACAGGGCAGCAAGGGAAAAAGGAGGGATCTTGGATGCCTTTGCGGACACTTTGGCGGGTGGGCGTCATCCTCTGCGCCTGTCTGGCCCTGGGAGCGCTGTGCGGCTTTGCCCTGCCGGTTCCAGAGGACTGGCTGGCCCGGGACCCGGACTTCTCACTCACCTGCCCCGTTCCCGGGGATGATCCGGAGGAGGAGACTGTCACCGTCGTCCCCCTTCCCGAGGATGAGGACCTCGGCATCTCTGTCATCGAGCCGGAGCCCCTGCCGGAGGGCCCTTTGGTCGCCGTCTTCCTCACCTGACCCCGGCCCATCCCCCGCAAAACCGTCCCGCCCTCTGCCGCGGGACGGTTTTTTGTACCCCTGCGATAAAATCGCCGGCAGATCCGTTATGCTTATATGGAGGGAGTTCCCCTTCCCATTTTCCCCCTTCTGTGGTATGATTAGTTTATGTGCCGCCGGCTTTCCTCCGGCGGCCAATGAGGAAGGAGGGACGCCCGTGTTCCTTTATATGACCATGGAGGGCCTGGCTAAGAGAAACCGCCCCGACCACGCCCTGGACGAGGGTCTCCTGCCCCGGGTGGGCCAGGGGGACCGGGCCGCGCTGGAGGCCCTCTATATCCAGACCGAAAAGGCTGTATATGCCCTGGCCCTCTCCATCCTCCGGGACCCGGAGGACGCCCGGGATGTGACCCAGGAGGTCTACCTGAAGGTCCGTGCCGCCGCCCATCTGTATGTGCCCCAGGGCAAGCCTCTGGCCTGGCTGTTCACCATCACCCGCAACCTGTGCCGGGACCTGCAGCGAAACAAGTCCCGGGACGGACAGACACCGGAAGACCTGGAAAATGACGCCCGCTTCTCCTACATCTCCGACCCCACCGACCGGCTGGTCCTGGAGGCCGCCCTCAAGGCCCTGGGGGATGAGGAGCGGCAGATCGTGCTGCTCCATGCCGTCTCCGGCCTCAAGCACCGTGAGATCGCCGCCGACCTGGGGCTTCCCCTGTCCACGGTGCTCTCCCGCTATAACCGTTCCCTGAAAAAACTCCAACGCTTTCTCACCGAAGAGGGGGTGCGCCTATGAAAGAAAAAATTGAGACCGCCCTCCGCCGGGCGGCGGAGCAGCTCCCCCAGCCCGACTTTCAGGTCATGGCGGACACACCGGTACAGCCTCTGGAGGTCCACGACTATGTGACCCGCCAGGAATTTCTGCCCCCCCGCCGCCGCGTCCGCCCCGCGGCGGCCGCTCTGGTGCTGTGTGCGCTGCTCCTCTGCGCCGGACTGTGGGTCTATTTCCAGTTCTTCCAGATCTATACGGTGGTGGACCTGCGTGTGAATCCCTCCTTTGCCATCGAGCTGGACCGCCGGGACCAGGTCCGAACGGTGCGGGCCCTCACCGAGGACGCCCAGCCCATTCTGGAGGGGCGTTCCTACCAGGGCTGGGACCTGGAGGCCGCCATCGGCGCCCTGCTGGACGATCTCTCGGTCAGAGGGTATCTCACCGACGGGGCGGAGGTGGACGTGGCCGTCAACAGCAAGAGTGCCGACCACGGCCGCGACCTCCGGGAGGATCTGGAGGAATTCATCACGCAAAAGCTCTCCGGCCTTGGGAGCGGAAACACCCAGGTGCACATGGAGTCCACCCCCTCTCCCCAGGTCACCCAGCCTGCCCCCACGACGCCTGCAGCATCGACGCCGTCTTCCGCCCCCTCCGCCCCGGTATCCAGCACATCCGGCCAGGATGTTATGACCTGGGACGAGGCCAAGGCCATCGTGACCGCCCGGCTCCCAGAGGCGCAGTTTGACGAGATCAAGCTGGACGACGACGATGGGCGTCTGATCTACGAGCTCAAATTCCGGGATGGTAATCGGGTGGAATATGAGGCCGATCTGGACGCCATCACCGGCGAGATCCTGAAGTGGGAAAAAGATTGATCTGCCATAGAGAGGAACTGATACCCATGAGTAAGACCATGCGCCCCGCGCTGCTGGGACTGTCCACCTGCCGCGACCTGCTGCGGGAGCCTCTGATGACCAAGGTCCGCGACCTGCTGGACGCGCTGGACGGTGACAATGGTGAGGCGGCCTTGAACGCCTATACCGAGATCTTTTACAAACTGCGCCAGGCGGGCAAGACCGGCCTGGGGGATTGGCTGTGGGACCAGCTGCGATATAACGAGTCTCCCTACCCCGCCCTGCTGGACCGGGGCGGCTCCGACCCCGCTCTGGAGGAGGCCGCCCGCCGGGATACGGAGACCCTCGCCCGCCTGGCCGCTCTGGACTGCGGCGGGCTCATCGACGCCATGACGGCCCTGCTGCCGGAGGAGTTTCAGCCCGTCCTGGCCGCCCTTCCCCGGTGGAGCAGCCATGTCCCCTTCACCTTTGAAAGCCTCACCGACTTTTACCAGATCCACGGCGCCGGGCTCTTTGCCCGGTACCGGGCCTTTCTGTGGTCGGAGGGCGCTCTCATCCCGGTGGCCGAACCAGACACCCCCCAGGAGGAGGAGATGATGGGCTACGGTCTCCAGCGGGAGCAGGTCATCGCCAACACCCGGGCCTTTCTGGCCGGGAAGCGGGTCAACGACGTCCTCCTCTACGGCGACAGCGGCACCGGCAAATCCGCCACGGTGAAGACCCTTCTCTCCATCCCCGGATTTGAGGCCCTGCGTCTCATTGAGGTCCAGAAGGACGGCCTCAAGGGCATGCCGGAGCTCATCCGCAGCCTCTCGGGACGAAAGCAGCGCTTTATCCTCTTCATCGACGACCTGGCCTTTGACCAGGACGACCACACCTACTCGGTGGTCAAGACCATTCTGGAGGGAGGACTGGAGCGGCGTCCGGTAAACGTGGCCATCTACGCCACCTCCAACCGGCGGCTGCTGGTGCGGCAGACCTTTTCCGATCGTGCGGGGGATGAGGTGGACCGGCAGGAGACCATCCAGGAGAAGACGGCCCTCTCCGACCGTTTTGGCCTGCGCATCCCCTACCTTGCCCTCTCCAAGGCGGAATTCCTGGACCTGGTCCAGTCTTTGGCCGACCAGAGGGGCCTCGCCATGGACCGGGAGGAGCTGCGCCGCCGCGCCATCCAGTGGGACATGCGTTTCCCCAGCCGCACCCCCCGGGGCGCCCGGCAGTTCCTGGCCAGCCTTCAGATGGACTGACCCGCGCGATTTGACACAAAAGGTCGGCCTCCCATCCGGGATGCCGACCTTTTTGATTGCCTGTCACAGCAGATGTGCGGACTCTTCAAGGTTCCCCCTCGATCTCCATGGTGGCCATCTGCGCCCCGGTGATACCGCTGCGCGCACCGTAGTCCAGCCAGTATTTGGTGGACGCCTTCAGAAAGAACCTTTTGCTGATGGGCATGGTGACCCGGAGCCGGCGGTGTCTCCCGCCGGACACCGCCCGGGCCAGGGCCTTGATCCGCCACTGTGCCAAAAACCGGAAGGGCTGATCCAGAATGGCCTCCCCGCTGCCGATCTCCAGCACCGAGCCCATGGGATAGCCCTGCCGCTTGCAGAAGAGCTCCACCATGGCCACGGCCACATCGCTCTGTTCGGGCTCCATAAAGCCGCAGTTTACCAAAATCGAGATGGTGGGCCGGTTTTGAGGCGGCCTCGCCTCCAGGGCTTTGAAGGTCCGGAGTACCGGCACCGGGATGGCGTCGGCGTAGAGAGGAAAGACCAACAGCACATTGTCGGCCTCCTCCATCCGGGCGGCCACCTCTTTGGGGTCGGAGCGAAGCAGCTCCATGGTCTCCGTCTCCAGGGCGCAGTACCTGGCAAAGAGCGCCCCATAGCGCTTGGAATTGGACCGGGGCGCCCGGGGACTGCCGTTTAAAATCAGGACCTTTCCCATGCTTCCACCTCCCGACGTACCACCTCCTCCACCGATTCTTCATCGGTGAAATGGATGTCATAGCTTTGAAAGGACATATTCTTGGCGTTTCTGGCCACCAACCGCCGAAAGAGAGCCTTCTCCTCCTCATCCTGGACGCCATAGGCCACGATGGTGGCCCGCTTGGGTACAACGGAGCGCTGGACGTGGTGGGTCTCCCCGTCCAGCAGGCGGATAAAAGCCTGCTGGACGGGAATGGCCCGCTCCAGCATGGTTTTCATCACCGTGTCGTATCCGCCGTATTTCACCCGGCTCACATAGAGGGCTCTGTCGCTTTTGGCAAGGCAGGGATAGACCTTCACCCCATCGTCCCGGATCACGCACCGGCCGGGCGTTTTGGTCCAGCAGCCGAAGCACCCCACGCAGTTGGCGATCTTCATCCGGGAGAGGTCAAAATAGACCAGATCCTTCCTGTCCCCCAAATCCAGGGAGAGGGGGCGGTCGCTCAACAGGATTTTCATCGTGTCACACACTCCAAGTTCAGTTTGGCCCTGCCGACCCGAGGACGGCTTTGGGCTCTGCACAAAAACAGCATGCGGCATAGTCGGAACAACTATACCGCATGCTGTCAGACTTTTTCTCTGTGGGCGTACGGCGGTGGGTCCCATTTGCCCCCGCTCTCCCCCGGTTCAGGACTCCATCGCGGTGTTTTTCCGCGGCACAGCGGCACGAAAGATGCCCATGCCCACGCTGCTCCGGCGGAGCACCATGTCCAGGCCCAGACTCAGGGCGACGCCGCAGACCACGTCCACCACCGAGTGCTGCTTGAGGAAGACGGTGGACATGCAGATGAGCACCGAGAGAACGACCAAAGCCGCCTGGCGGCTGCGCTGGGTGCTCATAGCCCGGGACCGGACGCCGGCCAGGGCGACAGCCACCGTCATAAAGACGTGGATGGAGGGGCACACATTGGTGGGTGTGTCCGTCTTGCGCAGCAGGATCACCAGCTGGCTGAGAATGTCGTCCCCGACGATGGGCCGGCGGAGGAGCTGCCCATTGGGGAAGAGGGCATAGATGGCCAGACAGATGGTCAGGCCGATGATCGTCATGCGGCTCAGGTGAATAAAGCTCTCCGGCTCCCGTTTATAGAAGTACCAGAACATGCCGGGCACCAGGGGGAACCAGGCCAGATAGGGGATCAAAAAGGCGGCGCAGAAGGGGATATACGCGTCCAGATCACTGGAGATCCAGAATTTTGGCCGCACATATTCCTCCAGAAGCATGAAGCAGACAACATAAAAGACAAAATAGACGATGGGCACTGCCAGCATCCGGCGGCGGGTCCGCTCATCGCTCCAGTATTGTTCCATCTCTTGCGGCCCTCCTTTCTTTCCTCTGTATGATTGACGGGCTCTCATTTGGTAAAAAGATTTTACTCTGGTTGGCTCTTGAAATCCATAGAAATTTTCTGAAGAATTTCTTAAGGTTTCCGGGCCAGGTTTATGCATCTTGATGCCGGTACGGACAGCGGCACGCCTCTTTCATCCCCGCTTTGAATATCGCCGCAGCCCCCCCCTTTTGTGACAGCTCCGGCAAAATTTCCAGAACTTTTTTATTCCTGCTTCCACGGCCCGATGGTGACGCCGGTATAGTAGTGGGTAAGGATCTCCCGCCAGGAGCTCCCCGCCTTGGCCATGGCGTTGGCCCCGTACTGGCTCATACCCACCCCATGGCCGTAGCCGGTGACGGAAAAGGTGACGGTCTCGCTGTCCGCTGTCACGGAAAAATTGGCCGAGCGCAGGTCAAAAAGGGTTCGCAGGGCAGTCCCCTTCACGGTGACGCCCCCCACCTCCACCGTGTCCACCCCGCCAGAGGAGGTGGGGGCCATATTTTGGAACCAAGTTTCCGGCGCCCCGGATAGATCCGCGTCGGGGTACCGGACCAGGAAGACGGACTTGAACTCCGCCACCGGCACGGTGACAGTGGTATGGTAGTTGGGGACCTCCTCTCCCTCCGGGCTCTCCACACTGGTGAGATAGGGAACGCTGCCTCCCCACACCTCTACCGAGTCCAGGGTCCGTCCCGCCGCCGAGGAGAAGAAAACGGCGTCGATGGGCTGCCCCTCATAAAGGATAGCCTGTCCGTCGGTATCTGATACCGCCCGGGCGATCTTTTCCCCCCAGATCTGAGCCTGGTCCCCCCAGTTGGCGGCGGCGTCCTCTGGGGAGAGATGGGCCTGACAGCAGGAGATGTCGGTACACATATCAGCGTCGGGGTGGTTGGGGTTTTGCCCGATGCTCATCTGGTAGAGGGTGTAGGTGCGGGCAGTGACCGCCTGGGCCCGGAGGGCCTCCGTCTCGAAGGAGGCAGGCATCTCCGCCGCCACCACCCGCCATAAGTACTCCGCCATGGTGAGAGAGGACACCGTGCCTTCGGGCATGGCGACCCGGACCAGAGTGGCGCCGTCGCCTCCGGCGCCGCTCTGGGCGGTGGGCTTCCGAATGGGCAGGGTGGCGGTGGGCAGGGGCTCGGTCTCCTCCGGCCCCTCCTCTCCGGCCGGGCGGCCCAGCAGGAGCATGGGGAGCAGGAACACAGCCAGGAGCAGCAGCAGGGCGGTGGCGGCCACAGGGCGTAAAGTCCGCATATTTCAAACCTCCATGGCCCAAAGGGCCCTTTCCTTCCGGGGGAGACGTGGTTTCTTGCTTGACGAGGCGGGCCCCAAAGCGTAAAATGTAGGGTAATATTTTTAAGGGGGGATCCACCCATGTCCGGAGCGACACATTCCCGGGACTTTATCCAGAGTCTATGCGGAGAATTTCAAAAGCATAACTACATCGACCCCAGTCACTATGACCATATCGACGTAAAGCGGGGGCTCCGGAACGCCGACGGCACTGG
Organism: Candidatus Intestinimonas merdavium; assembly: GCA_019115785.1. Lineage (GTDB taxonomy): Bacteria > Bacillota > Clostridia > Oscillospirales > Oscillospiraceae > Intestinimonas > Intestinimonas merdavium. The sequence continues at coordinate 29,404 of DXCX01000096.1, forward strand.
TGTCATGGCCGGCATCACCCAGATCGGCAACGTCCAGGGCTATTACATCCAGGACGGCGAACGGGCCCCCATGGAGGGTCGGCTCATTTACCGGGGCATCAATGTGGAGGACCTCATCCACGGCTTTACCTCCGAGGGGCGCTTCGGCTTTGAGGAGACGGCCTACCTCCTCCTCTTCGGCGCTCTGCCCACCCGGCGGCAGCTCTCCGACTTCAATTCCGTCCTCTCCCAGCTCCGCCCCCTGCCGACGAACTTCACCGAGGACATGATCCTGAAGGCGCCGGGCCGGGACATCATGAACCGGCTGGGGCGGTGTATCCTGGCTCTCTACTGCTATGACGACGCCCCCGAGGACCACGCCCTGGAAAACGAGCTGCGCCAGGCCCTCCAGCTGGTGGCCCGGTGTCCCATGATCGTGGCCCACTCCTATGCCGCCAAGCGCCATTACTTTGACAATGACTCCCTCTATCTTCACCGCCCCCAGGAGGGACTCTCCTTTGCCGAAAACTTCCTCTACGCCATCCGCCACGACAACCGTTACACCGAGCAGGAGGCCAAGGTACTGGACCTGTGCATGGTCCTCCACGCTGAGCATGGCGGCGGCAACAACTCCGCCTTCTCTTGCCGGGTCCTCTCCTCCTCCGGCACCGACATTTATGCCGCCATCTCGGCGGCGGTGGGCTCTTTGAAGGGCCCCCGCCACGGCGGGGCCAACAAAAAGGTCATGGAGATGTTCCACTATATCCAGGAGGGGGTCTCCGACTGGAAGGATGACGGTCAGGTGAAGGATTTCCTGCGCTCCCTCCTCCTCCGGGAGACCGGCGACCGCAGCGGCCTCATCTACGGCATGGGCCACGCCATCTACACCCTCTCCGATCCCCGGGCCAAGCTTCTCAAGCAGTTTGCCCGGGGCCTGGCCGAGGAGACGGGTATGATGGATGAATTTCAGCTGGTGGAGTCGGTGGAGCGGCTCTCCCCTGAGATCATCAACAACGTTCGGGGCCAGGACAAGCCTCTGTGCGCCAACGTAGACCTCTACTCCGGCCTGGTCTACAAGATGCTGGGGATCCCAGAAGAGCTCTATACCCCTCTTTTCGCCATGGCCCGTATGGTGGGCTGGTGCGCCCACCGTCTGGAGGAGGTCTTCAATCCGGGCAACAAGATCATTCGCCCGGCCTACAAGGCTGTGGCCCCCATGCAGCCCTTTATCCCTCTGGATCAGCGGGGCTGACCTTCCGGGGGCAAAGGCGGCCCCATCACAACCGACAAGGAGGACCTCATGTCCCACCACGAACACACCAAATTTACCAGCTCCGCCGGCGCTGTCCTGGCGGCGGTGGGCTCCGCCGTCGGCATGGGCAACATCTGGCTCTTCCCCTACCGGGTGGGCCAGTACGGCGGCGGCGCCTTCCTCCTCCCCTATTTCCTCTTTGTGGCCCTTTTCTCCTATGTGGGGCTCTCCGGGGAGTTCGCCTTCGGCCGGCTCACCGGTACCGGCGCCCGGGGCTCCTTTGACTACGCCATGCGCACCCGGGGATGGAAGGGCGGCAGCCTCCTGGGCAGCCTTCCCCTGCTGGGGGTGCTGGGCATCGCCATCGGTTATTCCGTGGTGGTGGGCTGGGTCCTGCGGTACGCCGCCGGTTCCCTCACCGGCTCCCTGCTGCGCAGCCAGCCCGACGCCTACTTTGATCACCTGGCTGTCTCTTTCGGCTCCATCCCCTGGCATTTTATCGTCATTGCCGCCACTGTAGCCATCCTGGTGCTGGGGGTGGCCGGGGGCATCGAAAAGATCAGCAAATTCATGATGCCCGCCTTTTATCTCTTTTTCCTGGTCATTGCCCTCCGGGTGGCCTTTCTTCCCGGGGCGGTGGATGGCTACCGCTACCTGCTGGAGCCCGACTGGTCCTATCTCCTCCGGTTCGAGACCTGGGTCATGGCCATGGGGCAGGCCTTCTTCTCCCTGTCCATCAACGGCGCCGGCATGCTTATCTACGGCAGCTATATGAAAAAGTCGGAAAATATCATTCGTCAGTCGGTGATGACCGCCATTCTGGATACCATGGCCGCCCTCCTCTCCGGCTTTGCCATCCTCCCCGCCGTCTTCGCCTTTGGCATCGCCCCCAACAGCGGCCCCTCCCTCATGTTCATCACCATTCCCCGGGTCTTTCAGCAGATGCCGGGCGGACAGGTCCTCTCCCTCTTTTTCTTCC
>DXCX01000097.1 GCA_019115785.1 Candidatus Intestinimonas merdavium
CTATAACCTGGAGAAATTCCTCGACACCCCCGCCAAAATTTACTACAAATTTGAGGGGAATAACACCTCCGGCTCCCACAAGCTCAACTCCGCCGTGGCCCAGGCCTATTATGCCAAGGCCCAAGGCATTACCAAGCTCACCACCGAGACGGGGGCCGGCCAGTGGGGCACCGCCCTCAGCGAGGCCTGCTCCTTCTTCGGCCTGGATCTGGACGTCTTCATGGTGAAGGTGTCCTACGAGCAAAAGCCCTTCCGCAAGGCGGTCATGGGGGTCTTTGACGCCAATGTCACCGCCTCCCCCTCCATGGAGACCGAGGTGGGCCGCAAAATTTTGGCTGAGAACCCCGATACCACCGGCTCCCTGGGCTGTGCCATCTCCGAGGCGGTGGAGCGGGCGGTGAGCACCCCCAACTGCCGCTATGTCCTGGGCTCTGTCCTCAACCAGGTCCTCCTCCACCAGTCCATCATCGGCCTGGAGTCCCAGATCGCCATGGAACAGATCGGGGAGTACCCCGATGTGGTGGTGGGCTGTGCCGGCGGCGGCTCCAACCTGGGCGGTCTCATCGCCCCCTTCATGCGGGATAAGCTCACCGGCAAGCACAGCCCCCGCATCGTGGCGGTAGAGCCCGCCTCCTGTCCCTCCCTCACCCGGGGACGGTACACCTACGACTTCTGCGACACTGGCAAGGTCACCCCCATGGCCCGGATGTACACCCTGGGCTCCGGCTTCATCCCCTCAGCCAACTACGCCGGCGGACTGCGTTACCACGGCATGAGTCCCATCCTCTCCAAGCTCTACCACGACGGCTATATGGAGGCGGTGTCCTACAAGCAGACCGAGGTCTTTGAGGCCGCCGTCCTCTTCGCCAAGCGGGAGACCATCCTACCGGCGCCGGAGTCGGCCCACGCCATCAAAGGAGCCATCGACGAGGCCCTCAAGTGCAGGGAGAGCGGCGAGTCCAAGACCATCCTCTTCGGTCTCACCGGCACCGGCTACTTCGATATGACGGCCTACGAGTCCTACCTCAGCGGAAAGATGAGCGACCACGTCCCTACCGATGCCGAGCTCCAGAAGGGCTTTGACTCCCTCCCCGACATCCCCCAGAACCGCCTGTAAGCGCCCGGCTTTTCGGCGCCCCGCCCGGCTTTGGCCGGGCGGGGCTTTTTGTCATTTTGGGCCGTCTACTGGCAAGTTACCTAAAAAAGAGGGGGGAAATTCGGCATCGGTTCTCCTTGACGACCTGCCCCGTATGGGGTATCATAGACTCACCCATTTCAGGTAAACCACAATATATGGTGTATCACTGTAGTAACATAACACAATGAAAGGCCCTCCATGGAGGGCCCTTTTTGCGGCAATACAAAGGAGGAGCATCGAGACATGACCATGAGCAGCATCCGAAAGCGAGACGGCCGGGTGGCTCCCTTTGATGAGGGAAAGATCGCCGGCGCCATCACCAAGGCCTTTGACGCCACCTACAAGCCGGGCTATGGGGAAACGGCCCTCCGCCTGGCCGACGAGGTGGTGTCCATCCTGGAGCTGGAGGGGGAGCCCCAGCCCGATGTGGAGCACATCCAGGACCTGGTGGAGCGGGTGCTCATGGACAACGGCTATGTCCAGACGGCCAAGGCCTATATCCTCTACCGGAATGAGCGGAGCAAGGCCCGGGAGATGAATACCCGGCTCATGAAGGTCTACGAGGACATCACCTTCTCGGCCGCCAAGGACTCCGACATCAAGCGGGAGAACGCCAACATTGACGGCGACACCGCCATGGGGAGCATGCTCAAGTTTGGCTCTGAGGGCGCCAAGCAGTTCTATGACATGTTCATCCTCAACCCGGAGCACGCCCGGGCCCACCGGGAGGGAGACATCCACATCCACGACCTGGACTTCCTCACGCTCACCACCACCTGCTGCCAGATCGACATTCAGAAGCTCTTCCGCGGCGGCTTCTCCACCGGTCACGGGACCCTGCGGGAGCCCAACGACATCTCCTCCTATGCCGCTCTGGCCTGCATCGCCATCCAGTCCAACCAGAACGATCAGCACGGCGGTCAGTCCATTGTGAATTTCGATTATGGCATGGCCGACGGCGTGCGGAAGACCTTCAAGCGGGTCTACCGGCAGAACCTGGCCCGGGCTCTCACCCTCCTGGCCGGGGAGAGCGATCCGGAGCAGGCGCTGAAGGGGGTCATGGCCCGGATTGAGGCCGACACCGGGCTGTGTCCCACGCTCAGCGGGAGCGAGGCCTATTTTGCCGCCGAGCGCGCCGCGCTGGTCCCCCAGTTCGGAGACGAGGACACAGTGGCCAAGGCCCAGACCTTTGCCCAGGCCCGGGCGGAAAAGGAGACCGACCGCGCCACCTATCAGGCCATGGAGGCCCTTATCCACAACCTCAACACCATGCACTCCCGGGCAGGCGCTCAGACCCCCTTCTCCTCCATCAACTACGGCATGGATACCTCTCCCGAGGGCCGGCTCGTGATGAAGAACATCCTCCTCGCCACCGAGGCGGGGCTGGGGGGCGGGGAGACGCCCATCTTTCCCATCCAGATCTTCCGGGTGAAGGAGGGGGTCAACTACAACCCCGGAGAGCCCAACTACGATCTCTTCCAGCTGGCCATCCGGTGCTCGGCCAAGCGGCTCTTCCCCAACTTCAGCTTCCTTGACGCCCCCTTCAACCTTCAGTACTACCGGCCCGGCCACCCCGAGACCGAGATCGCCTACATGGGCTGCCGCACCCGGGTCATCGGCAATGTGTACGACCCCCAGCGGGAGATCTGCAACGGGCGGGGCAACCTGTCCTTTACCACCATCAACCTGCCCCGCCTGGCCATCAAGGCCAAGGGGGATGTAAACGTCTTCTTTGAGGGACTGGACCGGATGATGGACCTGTGTGTGGACCAGCTGCTGGAGCGGTTTGAGATCCAGTGCCGGAAGCATGTCTACAACTACCCCTTCCTCATGGGCCAGGGGGTGTGGCTGGATTCGGACAAGCTGGATTGGACCGACGAGGTCCGGGAGGTTCTGAAGCACGGCACGCTTTCCGTGGGCTTCATCGGCCTTGCCGAGGCTTTGAAATCCCTCATCAGCGTCCACCATGGGGAGAGCGGGAAGGCCCGTATCCTGGGCCTGGAGATCGTGGGCCATATGCGCTCCCGGATGGATGCCGAGAGTGCCAGACGGGGGCTCAACTTTTCTCTGCTGGCCACCCCGGCGGAGGGGCTCTCCGGCCGGTTCGTCCGCATGGACAAGGAGAAGTATGGTGTGATCGAGGGGATCACCGACCGGGAGTATTATACCAACTCCTTCCATGTGCCGGTATACTTCCCCATCTCCGCCCATGACAAGATCGTGATCGAGGCCCCCTACCACGCCCTCACCAACGCCGGCCACATCAGCTACATTGAGATGGACGGCGACCCCACTGACAATCTGGAGGCCTTTGAGCGGGTCATCCGGGACATGAAGGAGCACGGCATCGGCTACGGCAGCGTGAACCACCCGGTAGACCGGGACCCGGTATGCGGCTTCTCCGGCATCATCGGGGACCAGTGCCCCGGCTGCGGCCGCACCGAGGCCGACGGCGTCCCCTTTGAGCGCATCCGCCGCATCACCGGCTATCTGGTGGGCACTCTGGACCGCTTCAACAACGCCAAGCGGGCCGAGGAGCGGGACCGGGTAAAGCACTCCGTCTGAGTTCATAACATAGCAAAGGCCGTTGTTCTCCCGGACGGCTCTGTCTGGGAGCACAACGGCCTTGTTATACGCCTTGCGCTTATCCTGCGGGGCGGGTATAATAACATCAACCGTAAATTGGGACAAAAAGGGGTGATGTCATGCGGATCGCCAACTGGATCTCAGACTCCATTGTGGACGGGCCGGGCCTGCGGCTCACCGTCTTTACCCAGGGCTGTCCCCACCACTGCCCCGGCTGCCACAACCCGGACACCTGGGCCCCGGAGGGAGGACGGGAGGCCGACCTCGTGGAACTGGCGGCCCTGATGGAGAGGAATCCCCTCCTTCAGGGCCTGACCCTCTCCGGCGGCGAGCCCTTTCTCCAGGCGGCGGACTGCGCCGCCCTGGCCCAGAGGGCCAGGGCCAGGGGTCTGGATGTGTGGACCTATACCGGCTACACCTGGGAGGCCCTCGCCGCCTCCGGCCGGCCGGACTGGGCGGCCCTGCTCGATGCCACCGACGTGCTGGTGGACGGCCCCTTTGTCCAGGCCCGGAAGTCCTATGACGCCCTCTTCCGGGGCAGCGACAACCAGCGGCTCATCGACGTGAAGAGGACCAGGGCAAGGGGACAGGTGGTGCTGTGGACCCGCCCCGACCCCCTGGACCACTTTACCGTCCCGGAATCTTAGAAGGGAGGCTGCCATGACCATTTCTGATCTGGAGCGGCGCTTTTTGGACCACACCCCCGGCATCATGGGGGTGCGCACCCACTACGCCGTGCTGGTTCCCATGGCGGAGTGGAACGGAAGGCTCCACCTGCTGTTTGAAGTCCGGGCCGACGCCCTGCGGCGGCAGCCGGGAGAGGTCTGCTTTCCCGGCGGACGGATGGAAGAGGGGGAGACCCCCACCCAGTGCGCCCTCCGGGAGACGGGGGAAGAGCTGGGCATCCCTCCCTCCGCCATCCGCCCCATCGCCCGGCTGGACGACGTCTTCCTGCCCTCCCATGGCCTGATGCATCCGGTGCTGGCCCAGGTGGATACCGGCGCGGTGGTCAGCATGAGGGCCAGCGCCGCCGAAGTGAAGGAGACCTTCCTGGTCCCGGCGGACTTCTTTCGGGAGCAGCCGCCCCTCCTCTATACCTTCCCCATGGAGCCCAAGGTGGACGCCGACTTCCCCTACGACCTCATCGGCTTTCCGGAGGGCTACCCCTGGCGGGGAGGCACCCATCAGGTCCCCATCTGGACCTACAAGGGCCACGCCATCTGGGGCCTTACCGGCCGTATTCTTCTGTGGAATTTTACAGACCGCGGACAAAATAGTCCTGCCGCCGGTTCTCTCTAAACCCGAATTTCTCATAGAGGGCCCTGGCCCGGCGGTTTTCCCCGTCCACCTCCACCACAAGGGATTTCTCCCGGGGCAGCACGCCAAGGAGGCCAGCCATGAGCCTCCGCCCCCTTCCCCGGCCCTGCCAGACCGGGTCTACCGCCACGCCGTAAATGGACAGGCCTTCCGCCGCCGGGCCCACACTGGCCACGGCGGTCAGGTTCCCATTTTCCCACAAGCCCCAGCACCGGCGGGCGGGGTCGGTCAGGGTGGCCTCCGCCATGTCCAGCGCTTCCTTTAAGGTGTTGCCGAAGGCCGCCCCGGACAGGGCGGCCACCGCCTTCACATCCTGCGGCCCCATCCGTTTCAAAGCCGGGCCGGCCGGCAGCGCGGGGCGAGGTCCCCGGAGCACCAGCACAAATTCTCTGTGGTCCAGCGCCAAACCCCAGTGCTCCGCCACCGCCTGACCATCCGCACTGTTTCCGTCGCAGGAGAAGAGGACCCACGCCGTCCCCCGCTCCCGGCAGGCCTCCTCCGCCCACCGGAGGAGGGCGGAAAAGACCCCTCTTCTCCGGTACTCCGGTGGAACGAAGGCACTCACCTCCGCTGTATGGACCAGAGGGACGAAGAGGCTGAGAGAGCCCACCAGCCTCCCCCCTTCCCAGGCCTGAAAACAGCCGGGCAGACCGGAGTCTCCCCCCGGCCCCAGAGCGGTGACGGCTCGAATCTCCATAAGACCTCTCCTTTTCTCGTTTTTCCCATCCTACCACAAAAGGAGGCGAAAGGCCATAGAGCGCACAGAGCGGCTGGGCCGCTATACCCTCCTTTTGACGGAGGATTGCTTTCCCCTGGGGAGCGACAGTCTGGCCCTGGGCCGGTTCGCCACGGTGCGCCGCCGGTGGCGGGTATGCGATCTGGGCTGCGGCTCCGGGGCGCTGGGCCTCCTCCTGCTGGAGCGGGAGGAGAGCCTGGCGGTGACCGGGGTGGAGCGCTCCCCCGCCGCCGCCGACATCGCCCGGCGGAGCTTTGCCCATAACGGGCTCAGTGCCCGGATTCTCACCGGGGATCTCCGGGACCGCAGTCTCTTCCCGGCCAACGCCTTTGACCTGGTGATCTCCAATCCCCCCTGGTTTCCCACGGGGTCGGGCAGGTCCGGTGGACCCGCCCGCAGTGAGGAGGGGTGCACCCTCCCCGAGCTGTGCGCCGCCGCCGGATACCTCACCCGTCCAGGGGGCAGGTTCGCCCTGGTCCACCGGCCGGAGCGTCTGCCCGACCTCTTCGCCGCCCTCCGGGCCAGCGGCCTGGAGCCCAAGCGGATGGCCCTGGTCCAGCACAGCCTCACCGCCGCCCCCTCCTCTGTGCTGGTGGAGGCGGTGCGCCAGGGCAGACCGGGGCTGGAGGTCCTCCCCACCCTGCTACAGCATCCCTCCCAGCCCGGTCCCGGTCCGCAGCCCTAAAAGGAAGCTCTGGCAGGCGCAGCAGCGCAGCACCGCCTCCACATCCGCCCGCTGCTCCGGCGTGACCCCGCTGTCCAGCAGGGAGCGGCGGAAGGTATCTCCATCGTCCATGGGCTGGGACTGGAGATAGGGGTGGATATAGTGGTCATAGAGCCAACACATGAAATCCGACATAAGGATCACCTCATTTTATAATGTATTTCTATATTATACCTTATTTAATGATGTGTCAAGAGAGGTGACTTTATTTTGCTGGACTTTTCTGTCTTCTCTGCCCGTTTGCGAACACTTCGAAAGGCAAAGAAAGCTACCCAAGAGGACCTTGCCCATCTTTTGGGGGTAACCACCAACCACTATCAAAAAATTGAATACGGCCAGATCAATCTCTCAGTGACAGCATTGGATGCCCTGGCTGACTACTTCGGCGTCTCAGCCGACTACCTGCTGGGCCGTTCGGAAGATCAATAACCGACAGGAGGCACCATCATGCCCGGAACCCTCTACCTCGTCCCCACCCCCATCGGCAACCTGGGGGACATCTCGGCCCGGATAGCCGACACCCTGGCCCAGGCGGACTTTATCGCCGCCGAGGACACCCGAGTGACCCTGAAGCTCCTCAACCATCTGGGCCTGAAAAAGCCCATGGTGAGCTATTACCGCCACAACACCGGGGAGAGCGGCGCCGCCGTGCTGAGCCGCCTCCTGGCCGGGGAGAGCTGCGCCCTGGTCACCGACGCCGGCACCCCGGCCATCAGCGACCCCGGAGAGGAGCTGGTCCGCCAGTGTGCCCAGCAGGACATTCCTGTTGTCTCCATTCCGGGCCCCTGCGCCCTTATCACCGCCCTGGCCGCCTCAGGGCTGCCCACAGGCCGGTTTACCTTTGAGGGCTTTCTGGCCATGAACAAGAAAAACCGCCGGGCTCATCTGGAGGAGCTGAAGAGGGAAAAGCGTACCATGCTCTTCTATGAGGCCCCCCACAAGCTCCTGGCCACCCTAACCGACCTGCGGGATACCCTCGGTCCCGACCGGCGCATCGCCCTTTGCCGGGAGCTCACCAAGCTCCACGAGGAGATCCGCCGCACCACCCTGGGGAATGCGGTGGCCTGGTATGAGGAGACTCCTCCCAAGGGGGAGTTTGTGCTCGTGGTGGAGGGAGGCGCCCCCGAGGCCGAAAACATCCCCACGTTAGAGACAGGCCTGCTCCGCGTGGAATCCCTCCGGAATGACGGTGCCTCCCTCCGGGACGCCGCACGGCAGGCGGCGGCCGAGCTTGGACTCTCCCGCAAAACGCTTTATGACCTGGCGCTGGGGAAAAGAACGTCGGATAACGTCGATTGAGTTCCTTTTTTGTAAATTACTGGTTATTATTTATATACAATTTGTATATATATTCATCAATATAACTCCGGACACGAAAGACATTTTGGCCCTTTTTTTGTAACCGTTCCAGGGAAGGAAGCTCCTGGAAAATAGCCTCTATGTAAAATTTACGTAAAAAAGCCGGAGCGGCACCGCCGCTCCGGCTTTCTGTGTCCATGTCAGAAGAACACCAGACTCACTTGTTCATAAGCTCACGGATGCAGTTGGGACAGACGTTCTTCCCCTTGAAATTGATCACATCCTTGGCGTCATCGCAGAAAATACAGGCAGGTTGATACTTTTTTAGGACGATGGAGGCCCCATCCACATAAATCTCCAAGGAGTCCTTCTCTGCAATGTCGAGGGTGCGGCGCAGCTCAATGGGGAGCACGATCCGTCCCAATTCGTCAACTTTCCGTACGATCCCGGTCGATTTCATAGTTCTGTTTTAGCTCCTTCCCAGATAATGGCAGTTAACGACAAACTTCTCACCAATATCTGTCATGTATTATAACATATTGTATATAAAAGTCAATCAAAATATGGAAATGGAAGGAAAATTATGTCTAACCTATAAAAATGGTGGGTTTCGGATATGTTTTGCACCCTTCCGGCATAGATTGCTAGGCGAGAGGAGGGCTAAATATGGGAATGTCTGGGATCTGGACAGGGATGATTGTCATCTCCCTGGTCTGCGCACTCATCACCGGCCGTGGAACGGAGATGGCCGCCGCCGCCATGGAAGGGGCTTCGGCCGGCGTGGAGCTGTGCCTTTCTATGGCGGGCGCCCTGTGCCTCTGGATGGGGGTTATGGAGGTGCTGCGGCGGGCCGGGGCCATGGGCGCCCTCTCCCGGCTGCTGCGGCCAGTGCTGGGCCGCCTCTATCCCGACTTCGCCAGGGACGACGGCGTGATGGATGCCATTTCAGCCAATGTGTCGGCCAACCTCCTGGGACTGGGCAACGCCGCCACGCCCCTGGGACTGGACGCGGCCAGGCGCATGAGCCGCCGCACCCCAGGCGTGGCCTCGGACAGTCTGTGCATGCTGGTGGTGTGCAACACCGCTTCCATCCAGCTCATCCCCACCACGGTGGCCGCGGTGCGCGCCGGCGCTGGGAGTTCCGCCCCCTTTGACATCCTGCCGACGGTCTGGCTGGCCTCGGCCCTGTCAGTAACGGCGGGTATTCTGGCCGCCCGGCTCTTTGCCCGGCTGTGGAGGGACTGACCGATGGAGCTTCTGGAACTTACCGTCCCCCTCCTGCTGGCGGGGGCGGCTCTTTTGGGCCTGTGGCGCCGGGTGGATGTGTATGACGCCCTTCTCTCCGGCGCCGCCGACGGGTTGGGGGTCCTCATCCGCATTGTCCCCGCTCTCATCGCCCTTTTGACAGCCGTGTGGATGCTCCGGGCCTCCGGAGCCCTGGAGCTCTTGGCGGGACTGCTTGCCCCGCTGCTGGAGAACTTGGGCATCCCCCCGGAGACGGTGGCGCTCCTGCTGGTGCGGCCGGTGAGCGGCAGCGCCGCCCTGGGGGTGGGGGCCGACCTCATTCGGACCTACGGCCCCGACTCCACCGTGGGCCGGACGGCGGCGGTAATGCTGGGCTCCACCGAGACCACCTTTTACACCATCGCCGTCTATTTCAGCGCCGCCGGCATCAAAAAAACACGATACGCTGTCCCCGCCGCCCTGTGCGCCGACCTGGCCGGCTTCCTCTCCGCCGCCTGGGCGGTACGGCTGTTTTTCCCAGAATGACAAAAGGCGGGCGGACCCGGATGGGTCCGCCCGCTCAGCCTGTCTGGAGACCCGGTTCCTGTATCAGGGTGGGTCGGGTCTCTCTCTATCGCATGTGGCGGTGCCCACACGCGATCTTATCTTCTTTTTTCCTATCTGCCTTTTTCCTGCCGGACCAGACGCTTCCGCACATCCCGCCGCAGGAGGGCGTAGAGGATGGAGGCCACCGGCACGCTGAGGAGAACGCCGGCCAGGTTAAAGAGTCCGCCGCCCACGGTGACGGCAGTGAGGACCCAGATGCCGGGCAGACCCAGGGAGGTACCCACCACCCGGGGATAGATGACATTGCCCTCGATCTGCTGGAGACAGATGAGAAAAATGAGGAAGATGAGGGCGTCGATGGGGTCCACCATCACCAGCAGCAGGGCGGAGGTGATGGCCCCCACATAGGCGCCCACCACCGGCACCAGGGCAGAGACGCCAATGAGCACAGCGATAAGGAGGGCATAGTCCAGCCGCAGGATGACCATGCCCAGAAAGGTGAGTCCCCCCAGGATACAGGCCTCTGTGATCTGACCGCTGACGAAACGGCTGAAGGTCTCCGCCGTCAGGGCGGCCACATCCAGCACCACGTCGTAGACCTTTTGGGGAACGTAGGCCTTTAAGACCCGGCGGCACTGGCCCAAGAGGGTATCCTTGCCGGAGAGCATATAGACGGAGAAGACCAGGGCCAGCACCATGGTAACCACCACGGACACCAGGCCGCTGGTGAGGGTGAGGAGCTGTGGTACGGCGGTGGAGAGGGCGGAAAAAAGCCTGTTGACAAATTCCCGCAGGGTCTGCCCGAACTGGGACAGGTCCAGCTGCTCCAGGTGGAGCCAGGCCATAATGTCATTGATCCAGGCCTGTGCCTGATTGAGGTATCCGCTGAGATTGGCGGCAAAGCGCCCCACACTGCTGGTGAGCTGGGGGATCACGAAGGCGAAGATGGCGCCCACGGCCCCGATGAGAAGCACATAGGAGAGGGCCACGGCCAGAGGCAGGCTCAGCCCGGCCAGCGGAGTCCTTCCAAGCCCCCGGTCCAGCAGGCTGCGAAAGAAAGTACAGGGCCGCGTCAGGATGAAGGCGATGGCCAATCCCGCGAAGAGGGGCGTCAGATTGGAGAGGACCAGACGCACCATTCCCAAGAGGTCATCAAAGCGGACCACCAGAAAGACCAGCCCCACTGTAAAGGTGATGAGCAGCAGGAGGCTTCGGAAGAGTTTTTTGTCCATGGAGAGACTCCCATCCTTGTGATTTTGGTGACACCACTATATCATCTCCCCCCTGGGGAAGTCAATGCGCCGCGGACAAGATGTGAAAAAGCATCACTCCAGGTCCATGTGTCGTTTCCGGTCCGCCGACCAGGCCAGCTTTTGGGTGAGGGCGGCGGTATCCCCCCGCTCCAGCACCTCCCGGTAGGAGCGCAGGTTGTCCTCCAGGTTGCGGATGACCTTGGTGAGGGCTGAGGCGTTCATAGAGAAGAGCTCGGTCCACAGCGGGACATCCAGAGCGGCCACCCGGGTGCAGTCCCGGAAAGAGCCCCCCTCAAAGCCCCGGCACTCAAAGAGGTCCGGGTCGTCACACACCGCCACCGCCATAATATGCATCACCTGGCTGGTATAGGCGATGATGGCGTCATGTTTTTGGGTGGTTGTCTCCACCACATCCCGGCAGCCGATGTGGGCCGCTATACGCCGGAGGAGATCCAGGTGCTCACTCCTGTGGCCGGGGCGGGGCGTGAGGATGTAGTGGGCGCCCTGGAAGAGGGCCTTGTCGGCATGGAAGATGCCGGAGGTCTCCTTGCCGGCCATGGGATGTCCCCCGATAAAATCCACCTCCGGGGGCAGCACGGCTGCGGCGTCCACAATGGCGGTCTTGATGCCGCACACGTCGGTGACCAGGGCGCCGGGCTTGAACGCCTGCCGGTGGGTGCTGAGAAAGTCCACGATGGCGCCTGGGTGGAGACAGAGGTAGACCACATCGGCCATGGCAATGGCCGCCCCGGCGTCGCTGGTGAGGCGGTGGGCGGCGCTGTGGGTCCGGGCAAACTCCAGGGTGGCAGGGTCGTTGTCCACCCCCACGATCTCAAAATCCTCAAAGCCCTGGAGGGCCATGGCCATGGAGCCGCCAATGAGGCCCAGGCCGATGACGGCGATCTGCTTCGGCATGTCCGCTCCTCCTCAAACCGTCCGGCCCACACAGGGGGCCAGAGTCCGCAGCCTGTCCATCAAGCCGTCAAACTGCGCGGGGGTGATGGATTGGGCCCCGTCGCATTTGGCGTGGGGCGGGTCGTTATGGACCTCAATGATCAGGCCGTCGGCCCCGGCGGCCACAGCGGCCAGGCTCATCCGCTCCACCATCCATGCCTGGCCGCAGGCGTGGGAGGGGTCCACCACCACGGGGAGGTGGGAGAGCTTTTTGACCGCCAGCACGGCGGAAAGGTCCAGGGTGTTGCGGGTGAAGGTCTCAAAGGTGCGGATGCCCCGCTCGCAGAGGATGACCCGCTCGTTGCCGCCGGCCATAATATACTCCGCGGACATGAGCCACTCCTCGATGGTGGAGGAGAGGCCCCGCTTGAGGAGGATGGGCTTGGTGGTACGGCCCAGCTGCTTCAAAAGGTCAAAGTTCTGCATGTTCCTGGCCCCCACCTGGATGACGTCCACACACATCTCGAACATCTCAATGTTGTCGGTGGACATGATCTCGGTGACGATGGGCAGACCTGTAGCCGCCCGGGCCTCCTGGAGGAGCCGGATGCCGTCGTTGCCCATACCCTGGAAGGAGTAGGGGGAGGTGCGGGGCTTGAATGCGCCGCCCCGGAGGGCGGCGGCGCCGCCTGCTTTGACGGCCTGGGCCACCTCCACGATCTGCGCCTCGCTCTCCACGGAGCAGGGTCCGGCGATGACCGCCAGCTTCTCCCCGCCGACACGGGCGCCGCTCCCCAGGTCAATGATAGTGTCCTCCGGGTGATATTTGCGGTTGGCCTTCTTATAGGGCTCGGTGACCCGCATGACCCGCTCCACACCGGGGAGCAGGGAGAGCTTCTCCTGATCGATCCCGGAGGGATCTCCCTCCGCACCTAGAATGGTGGTCTCGGAGCCCTTGGAGACCATCACCTTGACGCCGCCCTCCTCCATGGTGCGGACAGCGCCCTCCAGCTGCTCCTGGGAAAACCCCGGCTTCATGATAACAACCATATTCGTTCCTTCCTTTCTGCCACTTAAATCAGAAAAACGCGGCGGCCCCCGGAGGGACCGCCGCGTTGTGATGTCCACACGCCATTAAAGCGGGCCGGTTCCAGGGCACGACAAAACACCGTTACCGGTATAGCGGTAGCGGTAGGAGTTCCCATAGATATGGCCCTGGAACAGCTTCATCAGACACACTTCCTTCTGTGGTGGTACTTTAGCACTTTTTGTCGATAAAGTCAAGAGGGGAATTTATTTTTCCGCCGACACCGCCGGCATGGGTGTATATGGAAAACGCCTCTCCGTTGTGACCCCGGAGAGGCGTTTCTCATCTGTATGCTTGTATGCTCAGCCCTTCAAAGATTCCGCCCAGACGGCATACTTGGCCGCCTTCCCGTCGCCCTCGGCCTTGGTCGCGCCGTTGGCCAGGATGTAGACCTTGACCTTGGGCTCGGTGCCGGAGGGACGGACGATGAGGCTGGTGCCGTCGGCCATCTCATAGCGCAGCACGTTGGAGCCGGAGAGCTCCATGGTGGACTTGGCGCCGTCGGCCACGTTGACCACCGAGCCGTCCTTGTAGTCCTTCTGCTGGAGGACCGCCACACCGGCGATCTCTACCGGGGGCTGCGCCCGCAGACCGGCCATCAGGTCGGCCATCTTCTTGAGTCCATCCAGACCGGGCATCACCAGGTTCAGGGTCTTCTCAGCGTAGAAGCCGTACTTCTCATAACACTTCTGGAGGGCGTCATACAGGGTCATGCCCTGACCGGCATACCAGGCCGCCATCTCGGTGAGGGACAGCGCGGCAGTGACGGCGTCCTTGTCCCGGACGTAGTCACCCAGCATGTAGCCGTAGCTCTCCTCATAGGCGAAAATCACCTTACCCTCGCCGGCATTCTCCAGTTTGTCCTTCTTCTCCGCCAGGAACTTAAAGCCGGTAAAGGTGTCAAAGCACTGAAGACCGTTGGTCTCGGCCACCTTCCGGGCCATCTCGGTGGTGACGATGGTCTTAAGGGCCACCGGCTTCTCCGGCATCTTGCCGGTACGCCTCTTTGCACCGATGAGGTAGTCCAGAAGCAGCACGCCGGTCTGGTTGCCGGTGATGGTGATATACTCACCCTTGTCGTCCTTCACCATAATGCCCACGCGGTCGGCGTCAGGGTCGGAGCCCAGGATGAAGTCGGCCCCCTCCTTCTTGGCCAGGTCCACCGCCAGGTAAAAGCCTTCGGGATTCTCCGGGTTGGGGGAGACTACAGTTGGGAAGTTGCCGTCCACCACCATTTGCTCGGGCACGCAGATGACGTGCTTCATACCCAGCCGCTTCAGGGCCTCGGGAATCAGCTTGTAGCCGGTGCCGTGGAAGGGGGTGTAGATCATCTTGAAGGTATCGGCCACCTTCTCCACGGCCGCCTTGTCGTTGACCTGGCCCATAACGTTGGCCAGGAACTTCTCATCGGTCTCCTCTCCCATGAGGGTGATGAGGCCGGCCTTGAGCGCCTCGTCATAGTCCATGCGGACGATGGAGTCGAAGAGGTCCAGCTCAGACATCTTTTTGGCAATGGCGTCGGCATGGTGGGGGGGCAGCTGAGCGCCATCCTGCCAGTAGACCTTGTAGCCGTTGTACTCCTTTGGATTGTGGCTGGCGGTGACGTTGACGCCGGCAATGCAGTGGTACTCCCGAACAGCAAAGGATACCTCGGGAGTGGGGCGCAGGGACTCGAAAAGACGGACCTTGATGCCGTTGCCCGCCATGACACAGGCCGTCTCCCGGGCAAACTCGGCGGAGTGGTTGCGGCAGTCAAAGCAGACCGCCACACCTCGCTCCATGGCCTCCTTTCCCTCGGCCTTGATGACCTCGGCAAAGGCCTGGGTGGCATGCCGGATCACATGGACGTTCATCTGGTGCAGGCCCACGCACATGGTGCCTCGGAGGCCGGCGGTGCCGAACTCCAGCGGCGCGAAGAAACGGCTTTCGATCTCCTTTTCATCGCCGGAAATGCGCTCCAGCTCCGCCTTCTCCTCCGGGGACAGGGCGGGGCTGTGGAGCCACTGTTCATAGGTATCGCGGTAGGACATTGGAAGGACCTCCCATCATCGTTGTTGTCCAAATTATAGCACAATTTCGGGGTAAACTACAATGGTTATTTGTTGAAATCTCACAGCGAACACCCGGTTACTTATGATAATCGGAGCCCTCGTTGATCTTGAAGGCCCGATAGACCTGCTCCAGCAGCATGACCCTGGCCAGATGGTGGGGAAAGGTCATGGGGGACATGGAGAGCTTTACCCAGGCCTGTCCCTTCAGGGAGGGGTGAAGGCCGTAGGAGCTGCCGATGAGAAAGACCAGGTGTTTGGCGCTGCCCAGGCTCCAGTCGGCCACCATCCTGGCCAGGTCCTCACTGGAGCAGAGCTTTCCCTCCACACACAGGGCCACCAGACTGGAGTTCGGCGGGAGCTTAGCGCGAATGGCGGCGGCCTCCTTTTCCAGGGCAGCGTCGATCTGGGCCCTGGAGGGCGACTTGGGCAGCCGCTCCTCCGGGAGCTCTGTCAGGGTGAGGCGGCAATAGCCGCCCAGGCGCTTGACATACTCCGCGGCCGCTTCCATATAAAATTTTTCCTTCAGCTTCCCCACGCAGAGGATATGCACATCCAGCATGACGGCCTCCTTACACGGTATAGACAGGACCGGTCTTGTCCCGGGGCGCCACCGACAGGGTGAGACCGGCCTCCCGGGGGCCATAGGCGCTCAAAATGGTGTTCACAGCGTTAAAGGCCCGCTGGGGGGTGTT
>DXCX01000098.1 GCA_019115785.1 Candidatus Intestinimonas merdavium
CGTCGTCCCGGCCGATGACGGGGTCCAGCTTGTTCTGCCGGGCCCGCTCCACCAGGTCGGTGCCGTACTTCTTCAGGGCGTCATAGGTCTCCTCCGGGTTGTCGGAGGTCACCCGCTGGTTGCCCCGGACCGCCGAGAGGGCCTTGAGTACCCCCTCCTTGGTGATGTTGTAGGCGCGGAAGAGGTCCTTGAGACGGGAGTTGGCGTGCTCGATGAGGGAGAGGAAGAGGTGCTCCACCGAGATATACTCGTCCTTCATGCCCTTGGCGATGGCCTCGGCCCCGTTGAGGGCCTTGTCCACGTCGGGGGCGATGTAGACCTTGCCGGCCTCCCGGCCCCCGCTCACCGTCACCCGGGGCAGGTCCTCCACCTCTTTCCGGGCGGCGGCGGCAAAGCTGGCCACCGTGATGCCCATGTTCCCCAGCAGCTGGGGGATGAGGCCGTTTTCCTGCTCCAGCAGGGCGTAGAGGAAGTGGGCCTGCTCGATCTGCTGGTTGCCGTATTCCTGGGCGATGGTCTGGGCCGACTGCACCGCCTCGAGAGATTTCTGGGTAAATTGATTCATATTCATAAGGAAAGGTCACATCCTTTCGGGTGGTTGTTCATTTTATTTTGTCTCCCGGCCTAGTAGATAATCCGTGCTGACATGGTAGTAGTCAGCCAGCACCACCAGATGGCGGAGGGGGATCTCCCGCTTGCCTGTCTCATAGGTGCTGTATACTCGCTGGTCGATGCCCAGCAGGGCGGCCACCTTGGCCTGGGTCAGGTCCATTCGTTCCCGCATAATGCGCAGACGTGGCAGATACATTTGACTCACCTCGTCGGCATTATAATCTTCTATCAAATGATAGTATTGACTTTACTATCAAAAAATAGTAAGATTTTTGGGAGGTGAATGTTTATGGGCCTGCCATCGGGAAAATACATTGTGGAAAAAGAGGTCTGCGGGACCTGCGCCCACTACCGGCAGCACTATGTACTGGAGGCGGGGCAGCGGTTTCACCCCCTGTGGTACGGGCACTGTCACGTGCCCCGCTGGGGCAAGCACCCGGCCCCGGACCAGACCTGCCCCCACTGGACGCCCCGGGAACCGGAGCCGGGGGAGTGAGGAACCGGAAAAGCCGGCCGGCAGGAGGCCGGCCGGCTTCAGCCTGAGGGGGAAGCGAGCACGTGCTTGCACGTCAGAGCCTCGCAGAGTTCCGCCGCCCGCAGGCGGCGGAAGAAGGTGCAGTCTGTTTTTTCCGGCGACATGTGCGTCGGAAAAAACGCTTCTCAGCCTGCAAGCGTGCGAGCGCAGCGAGTGCGACGCCGCAGGCTGCATCCCCTTCGAGCACGTGCTTGCACGTGCGAGAGGCGTAAGCCCTTACTCGATGGCGATGCGCTTGGCCTCGGGCACCACGGGCACGGCCTTGGGCAGGTTGAGCTCCAGCACGCCGTTGTTGTAGGCGGCGGTGATGCGCTCCTCGTCGATGCCGCTCACGTCAAAGGACCGGGTGAAGGAGCCGTACCGGCGCTCCCGGCGGATGTAGCTGCCCTTGTCGTCCTCCTCGTCCTTGTTCTCGCCGTGCTGGGCGGAGATGGTGAGGATGCCGTCCTTCACATCCAGCTGGATGTCCTCCTTCCGGAAGCCGGGCAGCTCGGCCTCCAGGATGTAGCGGTCCCCCGCGTCCCGGATGTCGGTGCGGAAGTCGGGGAGGGCGGCGGCGCTGTTGCCGAAGAACTTGCGCTCAAAGTTATCGAAAAGATCAAAGAAGTTGTCGTCGTTGCGGGCAAAGGGAATCATACCAAACATAAAAAAGCTCCTTTCAAAGCGCGTCGTAAGATTTTCAGGGTTAGCAGTCTTGGAATCGCTGTGCTAGAATCTCGTCGTTTTCAAGAGAACCATCCTCTTTCCAGGGCCATCTCCCCAGGGGGACCGGCCCTTTCTCCTTGTTTCTGTGCCTAGTATACCCCCCGGCCTGTGAACAAATATACCGGATTTTATGTCTAAATTGTAAACATTAGCACTCTTGATATGAGAGTGCTAAAATCCGGACAAAAGAGGACCGCCCCCGCCGGACGGGCCGGAAGGGGCGGTCAAAATCAGTTGACTACGCGCGGGCGAGCGTTACGCCATGGCGCCGGTGAGCAGGTCGGTGTAGGAGATCACCTCGGCCCCCTCGGGAGGCGTGAGGGCGGGGGTCTCGTCGGTGGCGGTGTAGCCGCCGGTGAGGTCCATGGTCATGGACAGCAGCTCGCCCATGTCCAGGGTGAAGGCGGCGGTCATCTGGTTCTGGGCGTCCATGCCGGTCTTCAGGTCCATGGTCATGGCGGGCACGGCGCCGTCGGCGGAGGCGGGGGTGCCGGCGGTCATGGTGAGGTCATAGCCCACCACGGCGTCGTTCTCCATCACCAGGGTGAAGCCGATGGTCACGTCGGCCCCGTCCTGGCTGAGGGTGTAGGTGGTGGTGACGTTGGCCCCGTCGGCGGTGAAGGACTGGTCGGCCAGGAACTTGGCCGCCCCGTCCACCAGGGCGGCGATGGCGGCGTAGTCGGCGTCCTTATCGGTGAGGGTGACGCCGCTCATGGCGCTCTGGAGCAGGACCTGGGCGTCCAGGGTCTTGGAGGCGTCCACCAGGGCGGTGTAGTCCATGCCCATGGCGCCGTAGAGGGCGGAGAGGTCCATGGAGTACCAGGTGCCGGCGGGGATGCCGGCGGCGGCCAGGGCGTCGCCGCTCATGGTGAAGTAGAGGGTGCCCCCGCCCAGGTCGCCCCGGAGCTCCAGGTCGATGCCCTGGTTCTTCAGGGAGTCCAGCAGGGCGGCCGTCTCGGCGTCCACCTCAGAGGCGGTGTCGGTCATGGCGGCGATGCCCTCCAGCAGGGCCTGGAGGTCCAGCTTCATATTCATGGCCGCCTCCATCTGGGTGGCCCCGGCGGTGACGCCGGTCATGGTGCCCGCCACGGTGGCCGGGCCCATGCCCAGCAGACCCACGGAGGCGTTGAAGTTGGCGTCCATGGCCCAGTTGCCGGTGGTGAACTGCTCATTGTAGGCCAGGTACTTGTCCAGATAGGTATAGGTATAGCCCGCCTTGGCCTCCTCCAGGAGCTTGGCGGTGTCCACCAGGATCACGGTGCTGTCGTCCTGGTCCCAGCCCACGGCGCAGCCGAAGGCCTGGGCGGCGAAGCGGACGGGGACGTAGGTCCGGTTGTCGGCGGCGTAGGGGGCCACGTCCATGGTGAGGGGGGTGGTCACGCCGCCGGCGGTGACGGTGGCCTCGGTGGAGCCCAGGGTCATGGCGACGGTGGTGCCGCCCCGGGTGGCCGAGACCTGGTTGGCGGCGGCGTCATAGCTCACCTCGGCCCCCATGGCCTCGAAGACCGCCCGGAAGGGGAGGAAGGTGCGCCCGTCCTTGGCCTGGGGGGCGGCGTCGGTGAAGGCCAGGTCCTGGCCGTTGAGCTGCACGGCGATGGTCCCGGCGGCGGGGGCGGCCTCCGTGACGGGGGCGATCTCCGTGCCGGTCTCGGGGGCGGCCTCGGCGGCGAAGGCGGAAGCGCCGGTGCTCAGCAGGGTGAGCGCGGTGGCCGTGGCCAGGGCGCGGCGGGTAAAGCGGGTCATGGGAATTACCTCCTGTATATAGAGTACCCACACTATACCACGCCCGCCCCCGGGAAGCAAGCCTTTCCTGTTCCTGGGAGAGGGGGGACGGGATTTTACGGCTTGCGCCCGGCGGGGCCATGGCTTATACTAGGAGCAGGAAAACCGGCGCCCCTCCGGCGCGCCAAGAGAAAGGATGATCCCAACATGGAAGCCACCAGCGCCCGGGCCCTGGCCGTCACCGCCCAGCGGGCCCGTATCCTGGCCATGGATATGGTCCACACCGCGGGCTCCGGCCACATCGGCGGCTCTCTGTCCGTCATGGATTTGCTCACCACCCTCTATTTCCACACCATGAAGGTGGACCCCCAGCACCCCCGTGACCCCGGCCGGGACCGCTTTGTCCTCTCCAAGGGCCACTGCACCCCCGCCCTCTACGCCGTGCTGGCCCTGCGGGGCTACTTCCCCCCGGAGGACTGCAGGCTCTTCCGCTCCATCCAGGGCCACATGTCCGGCCACCCCGACATGCGCCACGTCCCCGGGGTGGACATGTCCACCGGCTCCCTGGGACAGGGCATCTCCGCCGCCGTGGGCATGGCCCTGGCCGGAAAGCTGGACAAGGCTCCCTGGCGGGTGTACGCCGTCCTGGGGGACGGCGAGGTGGAGGAGGGCCAGGTGTGGGAGGCCGCCATGGCCGCCGCCAAGTACCGCCTGGACAACCTGTGCGCCTTCGTGGACGTGAACGGCCTCCAGATCGACGGCAAGACCGCCGACGTCATGCCCTCCGAGCCCTTGGACGCCAAATTCGCCGCCTTCGGCTGGAACGTCCTCCAGGTGGACGGCCACGACTACGCCGCCATCGCCGCCGCCCTGGACCAGGCCGCCGCCTGTGAGGGCAGGCCCACCGTCATCCTGGCCCGCACCGTCAAGGGCAAGGGGGTCTCCTTCATGGAGAACGACCCGGGCTGGCACGGCAAGGCCACCAACGACGAGCAGTATGAGAAGGCCATGGCCGAGCTCCGCGCCGGCCTGGCGGAATGGGAGGGGAAGTAAGATGGGAGACAAGATCGCCACCCGGGCCGCCTACGGCGACGCCCTGGTGGAACTGGGAGCGCGGTACCCCGACCTGGTGGTGCTGGACGCCGACCTCTCCGGCTCCACCATGACCAAGGGCTTCGCCAAGGCCTACCCCCAGCGCTTTTTCAACATGGGCATCGCCGAGGGCAACATGATGTCGGTGGCCGCCGGCCTGGCCGCCGCCGGCAAGAAGGCCTTCGCCAACAGCTTCGCCATGTTCGCCGCCGGCCGGGCCTTTGAGCAGGTCCGCAACTCCATCGCCTACCCCCGCCTCAACGTGACGGTGGTGGGCTCCCACGGGGGCCTCTCCGTGGGGGAGGACGGGGCCACCCACCAGGCCTGCGAGGACCTGGCCGTCATGCGGGCCATCCCCAACATGGCGGTGTGCTGCCCCTGCGACGGCACCGAGATGAAGGCCGCCGTCAAAGCCCTTTTGGACTACGACGGCCCCGCCTACCTCCGCCTGGGCCGCTCCGCCGTGGAGGACCTCACCGGGAGTCTCCCCGGCTACGCCTTCCAGCTGGGGAAGGGGGTCACCCTCCGCCAGGGGAGCGACGCCACCGTCATCGCCGTGGGCCTCATGGTCCAGGAGGCCGTGAAGGCCGCCGAGACCCTGGCCGCCCAGGGGGTCTCCCTCCGGGTCATCGACATGCACACCGTCAAGCCCCTGGACGAGGCCCTGGTCCTCCAGGCCGCCCGGGAGACGGGGTGCGTCGTCACCACCGAGGAGCACAGCGTCATCGGGGGCCTGGGCTCCGCCGTGGCCGAGTACCTCTCCGGGGTCTGCCCCGTGCCGGTGGTCCGCCACGGGGTGGAGGACCTCTTCGGCCGCTCCGGCAAGGCCGCTGAGGTCCTGGCCGCCTACGGCCTCACCGCCGCCGGCATCGCCGACAAGGTGAAGGCCGCCCTGGCCCTCAAAAAGTGAAGATCGTCTGCCTGGGAGACAGCCTCACCTACGGCTACGGCGTCCCCCAAAAGGACGGCTGGGTGAGCCTGGCCGCCCAGGCCACCGGCCACACCCTGGTCAACATGGGGGTGAGCGGCGACACCACCGGGGGCATGCTCGCCCGCTTCGCCCGGGACGTGCTGGCCCAGCGGCCCCGCCGGGTCCTCCTCATGGGGGGCGTCAACGACCTCCTCTTCGGCGGCAGCGACGCCCCCGCCCGGGCCAACCTGGCCGCCCTGGCCCACCAGGCCGCCGCCGCCGGGGTCCGGCCCATGATCGGCCTCCCCCCGCCGGTCTACCCCGACGCCGTGCCCCCGGCCTGGCGGACCCTCGCCCGCTGGGACACCATGGTCCCCGCCCTGGATGCCTACCGGGCCTGGCTCACGGACTTCGCCCGGGCCTTCGGCCTGCCCACCGTGGACTTCGCCGTCCCCGGCCTCCTGCCCCCGGAGGGGGCCGGGCACTACCTGGACGGCCTCCACCCCGACGCCCAGGGACACCGCCTCATGGCCCAGGCCGCCATCGCCGCCCTGCCGCCCCTCCGGGCATAGGCTCAAAGGTCCGCCGGACAGCGTTCCGGCGGACCTTTTTTCCACATTCGGGGGAAAAATTGTGGAAAAAGTCTTGACTGTCAACCGGGTTTACCCCTTATACTGGCCTTAAGAAGGGGGGTTATGTCGTGAACGTATCCCAGCTGGAGACGGAACTGGACCTGCCCCGGGCCAGCATCCGCTTTTATGAGAAGGAGGGGCTCCTCTCCCCGGCCCGGCTGGCCAACGGCTACCGGGACTACTCCCAGGCCGACCTGGACACCCTGCGGCGGGTCAAGCTCCTCCGGGCCCTGGGCCTCCCCCTGGAGGACATCAAGGCCCTCCAGGGGGGCGGGCTGCGCCTGGCCGACGCCCTCCGGGCCCAGGAGGAGCGGCTGGAGCGGGAGGCCCGGCAGCGGGAGGCCGCCCGGACCCTCTGCCGGACCATGGAGGACGAGGGGGCCGAGTACGCCACCCTGGACGCCGGGCGCTACCTGGATGAGCTCACCAGGCTGGAGAAGGGGGGGATCACCCTCCGGCCCCCCGCCGGCGATGTCCTCCCCGTGGTCTCCCACCCCTGGCGGCGCTTCCTGGCCCGGATGCTGGACCACGGCCTGTGTACCCTGCTGCTCAACGCCCTGCTGGTGTTCACCCTCCGCTTCTCCTTCGGGAGCGAGCTCCTGGTGGTGCAGAGCTACCTGGCCTGGGGCGTCCAGTTTCTGCTGGAACCCCTCCTCCTGTCCACCTGGGGCACCACCCCCGGCAAGTGGATCTTCGGCCTGGAGGTCCGGGGCGCCCACGGGGGAAAGCTCACCTTCCGGGCGGCCGCCGCCCGGCTCTCCCTCCTCTTCCGGTACGGCGAGGGCTGGGGACTGCCCGGCTACCAGTTCATCCGCAATTACAAAAGCTATCGGGCCTGCGACGACGGCCAGGTCCTCCCCTGGGACGAGGGGCTCTCCTACACCATCCGGGACGAGAAGGCCCGCCGGGGCCTGGCCTGGGCGGGGGCCATGGCCCTGGAGATCGCCCTGGCCCTGCTCTTGGTCCTCCAGCTGTTCATGCCCCCGGTCCGCCGCCCCCTCACCGTGGCCGACTTCGCCCGAAACTACAACGACGTCCTCCGCCAGAACGGCTGGAACGGCCTGACCCTGGACGAGACGGGGGCGTGGGTGGAGCCCCGGAACACCATCCTGATCGACCCGCCCCCCGTCTTCCGCTATGAGACCACCGGGGACGGGGTGCTCACCGGGGTCTCCTACGCCTACGAGCCGGAGACGGGCCTGGTCTGGAACCAGACGGAGACCGAGCAGCTCGCCGCCCTCGTGGCCATGCTGGCCGCCCAGCCGGAGGCGGGGCTGTTCAACTGGCTCCCCCTCCTCCAGACCGCCGAGGACGCCATGGGGGACCCCACAGAGAATTTCCGCTTCTCCCTGGCCGGCCTCACCGTGGAACAGGAGGTGGCATACACCGGCTACCGCCCGATGAGCGGCGTCCTCCTGCCGGAGGAGGGAGCGGAGACCTTCTACCGGCAGTCCTTTTCCATCCGGGTGGGGTGAAATTGTAAACATTTCTTGAACCCCCTTGAAAAATGGAGCCCGAAGGACTATGATAGGTTAGCACTCGGAATAGATGAGTGCTAACCTATTGTTTTTTAAGAAGATTCACATATATGGAGGCATGTACCATGGCAAAGAAACAATTCAAGGCGGAGTCCAAGCGGCTGCTGGACCTGATGATCAACTCCATCTACACCCACAAGGAGATCTTTCTCCGGGAGCTCATCTCCAACGCCAGCGACGCGGTGGACAAGCTGGCCTACAAGGCCCTCACCGACGACAAGGTGGGTCTGAACCGCTCCGACTTCAAGATCACCCTGGTCCCCGACCAGGAGGCCCGCACCCTCACGGTGAGCGACAACGGCATCGGCATGACCCGAGAGGAGATGGAGTCCAACCTGGGCACCATCGCCCGCAGCGGCTCCCTCCAGTTCAAGGAGGAGATGGCCGCCAAGGAGGGCGGGGAGGACCGGAACGTGGCCGACATCATCGGCCAGTTCGGCGTGGGCTTCTACTCGGCCTTCATGGTGGCCGACCAGGTCACCGTCATCTCCAAGGCCTACGGCGCCGACACCGCCTGGAAGTGGGAGTCCTCCGGGGCCGACGGCTACACCATCACCGAGTGTGAAAAGGAGACCCCGGGCACCGACGTCATCCTCCACATCAAAGCCAACACCGACGACGACAGCTACGACCAGTACCTCCAGCCCTACCGCCTGGACGAGCTGGTGAAGAAGTACTCCGACTACATCCACTACCCCATCGTCATGGAGATGGAGCACACCCACATCAAGCCCAGGCCGGAGGACGCCGGGGAGGACTACAAGCCGGAGTACGAGACCCACAGGGAGTGGGAGACCCTCAACTCTATGGTCCCCATCTGGCAGCGGCCCAAGAGCGAGGTCAAGCCCGAGGAGTACAACGAGTTTTATAAGGAGAAGTTCGGCGACTGGGAGGACCCCCTGGCCGTCATCCACGTCAAGGCCGAGGGGGCCGTGGAGTACACCGCCCTCCTCTTCATCCCCGCCCACGCCCCCTTCAACTACTACAGCCGGGACTATGAGAAGGGCCTCCAGCTCTACTCCTCCGGCGTGCTCATCATGGACAAGTGCCCCGACCTGGTCCCCGACCACTTCTCCTTTGTCCGGGGCGTGGTGGACTCCCCCGACCTCTCCCTCAACATCTCCCGTGAGATGCTCCAGCACACCCGGGTGCTCAAGGTCATCTCCACCAACCTGGAGAAGAAGGTCAAGGCCGAGCTCCTCAAGCTCCAGAAGGACGACGCCGAGAAGTATGAGAAGTTCTATTCCGCCTTCGGCCGCCAGATCAAGTACGGCGTGGTCTCCGACTACGGCGCCCACAAGGAGCTGTTGAAGGACCTGCTCCTCTTCTGGTCCTCCAAGGAGGGGAAGAACACCTCCCTGGCCGCCTACAGGGAGCGGATGAGCGAGGACCAGCAGTATATCTACTTCCTCCAGGCCGAGAGCGTGGAGCAGGCCGCCAGGCTGCCCCAGGCCGAGCGGATTCTGGACAAGGGCTACGAGATCCTCTACCTCACCGAGGAGGTGGACGAGTTCGTCATGAACACCCTGGGCGAGGTGGACGGCAAGGCCCTCAAAAACGTCAGCGACGACGACGCCCTCCCCCTCTCCGACGAGGAGAAGGCCCAGACCGAGAAGCAGGCCGAGGAGAACAAGGACGTGCTGGACTTCGTCAAGGAGACCCTGGGGGACCGGGTCAAGGAGGCGCGCGTCTCCAAGATCCTCAAGTCCGCCCCCGTGTGCATGACCGCCGACGGCCCCGTCTCCCTGGAGATGGAGAAGTACTTCCAGAAGGTGGACCCCAACGCCGCCAAGGAGATGAAGGCCGCCCGGGTCCTGGAGCTCAACCCCGACTCCGGCGCCTTCGCCGCCCTCCGCTCCGCCCTGGACGAGGACAAGGAGCGGGCCAAGACCTACGCCGAGCTCCTCTACCAGCAGGCCCTCCTCATCGCCGGCTTCCCCCTGGAGGACCCCGCCGGCTACACCGAGCTGGTCTGCTCCCTGATGAAATAAAATTTACCGGATGATGCAGGAGCCGGCGGGACTATCCCGCCGGGCCCTTTTTTATAACCTGCACAAAAGGAGTGGTGCTACCAATAAGATTCTGTAAAATCCGACAAACGGAAACAAAAATAGCTTCAAACGAAAGCAAAACTAACTTCTAATTTTAGTTATCCTGCCCATTGCGCGGAGTTTGGGGCCGTGGTATACTCTGGCTGTCAAAAGGGAAAGGGAATCAGATGACATCCCACCTTTTGCGGGACGACGCCCCACGGGACCCAAAAGCCGTCCTCCGCCGGGGCGCGGCAGTGATGACATCCGTTTGTTAGGAGGTATTGACGTATGGTCATTCCCATTCAAATCGATTCCATTGAGGAACTCTACAGTTTGCAGCAGCTGGCCTGTGACGTGGATGAGCCTGTGTATGTCCACTCTCCCGACGGGAGCATCATGGTGGACGCCCGGTCCTCCCTGGGCCTCTTTACCCTGGACTTCACCAAGCCGGTGAACATCGTCACCGACTCGGCCTATGTACTGCGCAAGCTGGGCGTTCACGCCGGCGCCCGGGCCTGAGTACCGGTGAAATAGAGTGAAAAACCGCCGCCGGTCCCGAAAGGGACCGGCGGCGGTTTCGGCTTGTGGAAAAGGTGCAAATGTGTCGGGCCCGGCACAAGAGCCTCGCAGAGTTTTGCCGCCCGCAGACGGCAAAATAAATTTTAATTCCAAAATTCCGGGGACATGTGCCTCGGAATTTTGACTGCTCAGCCCGCAAGCGTGCGAGCAAAGCGAGTGCGACGCAGCGGGCTGCATCCCATCGAAAAAATGCTTGCATTTTTGAGAGAGCCTGTCGGCTTTGCCGACAGGTCTCAGCCCTCCCGGGGGAAGGTGTCGGCGGTGCGGCGGCGGGTGTGCTCCCGGGGCGCCCACTCCGGCAGGGGGAGGCGCTGCATGGCCGAAAAGACCTTCTCCCGCAGGTCGGGGTAGTCCTTGGACAGGGCGCGGATGAGCTCCTTGACCTCCTGGCGCTTGGTGTAGCCGTCGGCGGGGCAGGGGTTGAAGACCACCGGCAGCCCCTCCACCTCCGCCGCCTTCCGGAGCATCCACTCCGAGCAGTAGAGCAGGGGCCGGATCTGGGTGATGTCGGTGCGGTCCAGATAGGTCACCGGCTGGAAGCAGGAGATCCGCCCCTCGTAAAAGAGGGAGAGGAAAAAGGTCTCGATGGCGTCGTCAAAGTGGTGGCCCAGGGCGATCTTGGTGATGCCCCGGTCCCGGATGGCGTTGTGAAGGGCCCCCCGCCGCATCTTGGCGCACATGGAGCAGGGGTTCTTCTCCTTCCGCAGGTCGAAGATGATGTGGTGGATCTCCGAGGGCAGAAGGGTGTAGGGGACCTTCAGCGCCTCGCAGTAGGCCGCCACCGGGGCGAAGTCCATCCCCTCGCCCCCGTCCACGTGGCCCATGTCCAGGGTGAAGGCCTCCACCGTGAAGGGCTTGGGGTAAAACTCCGACAGCTTGGCCAGGGCGGCCAGCAGGGTGAGGGAGTCCTTTCCCCCGGAGACCCCCACGGCGATCCGGTCCCCCGGCTGGATCATGTCGTAGTCCTCCACGCAGCGGCGGGTATAGCTTACAATTCGATTGAGCATGGGGCAATCCTCTCTGTCTGACTGGTTTTCCGCCATTGTACCACACGACCGGGGAGAATGCCAGAGCATATAGACAAAAGAGAGGGTGAGGGAGATCACGGCATACTGGAAGAGAAGCTGGTTCAAAAGCCCGAAGACGCCATAGAAAAAATCCGTGCTCACGAACCAGAGGCACGCCCCGCCCAGCAGCAGGAGCCGGCAGGCGCTCAGCCGGCGGTCCTTCATACGCCTCGCCTCCTTTGCCAAAAGTATATCCCGCCGGAAAGGTCGAAGTCTGTCGAATCCAGTCTATCATATTCTCATAGAATTTACATCAGAAATATCTCATTTATGATAAAATATCTTTTACTCATAAAATAAGGCCGTCAGGAGGGACGGCCCATGCCATTTGAATTGAAGCCCACCCGGAAAAAGGTGCCCAGCGTCTACAAGTCGCTCTATATCAATGAGCGGCTGGCGGAACAGCTGGACCGGATCGCCAAGGAGAACGAGACCAGCTTCAACAACGTGGTCATCAGCATGATCGAGCACTGTCTGGCCGAGGGGGCGGAGGAAAAAACAAAAATCGAAACGGAGAAAACGCAAGCATAGAAGAGAATGGATGAGAAAACAAGAGATCTGAACATTTAAATGAAAAAAGTTCCGGAAATCGGTTGACACAGGGGTGCCCTTGGGTTATAATACCTCATGCTCCACTCCGGATGAGTGGGGCGTCAATCATGTTTGGACCAAATTTATCATAGAAGTACAAATTGGAGGTTAGACCATGTCCACTTTTATGGCCAACAAGGGCAACATCGTCCGCAAGTGGTACATTCTGGACGCGGCTGGCAAGCCCCTCGGCAAGACCGCTGCCACCGCCGCCACCCTGCTGCGCGGCAAGCATAAGCCCGAGTATACGCCCCACGCCGACTGCGGCGATTTCGTCATCATCATCAACGCCGAGAAGGCCGTCCTCACCGGCAAGAAGCTGGAGCAGAAGTTCTACCGCACCCACAGCGGCTATCCCGGCGGCCTGCACGAGACCAAGTACCGCCTGCTGATGCAGGACAAGCCCGAGCTGGCCATGAAGCTGGCCATCCGCGGCATGATGCCCCGCAACATCATCACCAAGGACTCTCTGTCCCGTCTGAAGATCTACCGCGGCGCTGAGCACATCCACGCGGCTCAGAAGCCCGAGGCCTGGACTCAGGAATAAGGAGGAATTTCTAAGATGTATAAGAGCAAGAAGCCTTACCACTACGGTACTGGCCGCCGGAAGTCCTCCGTGGCCCGCGTCCACCTCTTCCCCAACGGCACCGGCGCCATCACCATCAACGGCCGTGACATCGACGACTACTTCGGCCTGGAGACCCTGAAGCTCATCGTCCGCCAGCCCCTGGTCGCCACCGAGAACCTGGGCAAGGTGGACATCGTGGCCACCGTAACCGGCGGCGGCGTCACCGGCCAGGCCGGCGCAATCCGCCACGGCGTGGCCCGGGCCCTCCTCAAGATGAACGAGG
>DXCX01000099.1 GCA_019115785.1 Candidatus Intestinimonas merdavium
GGCAGGTGGTCACCCGGTGACGGGGATGCTCCTGCTCCCCGGTGAACCAGGGCTTCATGGGGGCCATACCGCTGTTGATGAGGAGCAGCGAGGCGTCGTTCTGGGGGATGAGGGAAAAGCTGGGCAGGCGCAGGTGCCCCTTGGTCTCGAAGAACGAGAGGAACATCTCGCGCAGTTCATTGAGGCCGTAATTCTTGTGCATGAATACCATATCTCCTCTGCAAAAAAATAAAACCCCGCCCCTGACCATGTCAGGGGCGGAGCAAGCTTACTCCACGGTACCACCCTGATCTACGCCCAGCGGGCGTATCTCATTGCATCCGGTAACGGGGATGAGGCGTCCCGGTCCTCCCGGGCGGCTGGTGAAGTGGCGCGCGGGTCCGTGTCGCGGAGGGCTCTCACCATCCCCTCTCGCTCGTCGCGGCGTGGCCCGCTTGGCTTCGTCTGTGCCTTTAAGCTGTTTTATTCTATCACTTTTCAGGGCATTGTCAACTGGTTTTTTCTTTTTCCCGCCGCCGGTGGAGGACCAAAGCAGCCAGATTGAGACCCAGCCCCAGAAAGAGGGCCCAGGTCAGGATCAGCTCCATACCGGGCAGCACGTCCATGAGGGCCGACCAGTCCTCCCGCTGTACCCAGCGCACCGCCATCCGGTACTCCTCCAGCAGGGTCAGCGCCCCGCAGGCCATGCTCCCGAAGAGAAGGCCGGCGTGCCCCCGCTTTTTGCCCAGGAGGGCCATGGCCAGGTTGACCAGGGCCAGCAGGAAGGCCAGGCTCCCGCACACCAGCCAGCTCACAGCGGCTCCCCCCCTTCCGCCGCCCGTTTCTCCGGACAGAGCAGGCTCCCCAGGAAGAAGAGGACCGGGGGCAGCAGGGCGGCGGCGGCCGTGGCCAAATACCACCTGGGCCAGAGAGAGAGCCCAGTCACGTTCAGCCCGTCCAGCCCCACCCAGACCATCAGGCAGAAGGAGGGGCTGGCCAGGAAGGCCGTGGAGAGCAGGGCGAGGAAGCCCAGATAGGACAGCGGCCCCGCCCAGCACAGGGCAAAGCCCCCAAAGCCCCACAGACAGGCCACGCCCCCCACCAGGGCAACCGCCTGGAGCCACTCCCGGACCGTGGGCCGGTTCCATTCCATCAGAGCGGCCGCCGCGGCGCCCGCGGGCACATAGAGCAGCATCAGCAGCCCGACGATGGCCGCGCTCCACGGCTCTCCGTCACTTCCCAGCATGGCAAATGCCCCCAGCACGCCTATGGCGGAGAGCATAAAATGTCCCCCCGCAAAGCCCAGAAACCGGTCACGGAGGGAGGTATGCTTCGCCATACGATCACCCCTTTCAGGGGTATCGTATCACCGCTCTTATTGAAAGTCAATTATATTTTATTGTTTTTCAATAAATTCTTGTTCCGACTCCTCCTGGTCCAGGGCGGCAATGGGGAGGTAGCTGCCCACCAGGTAGAGCAGCGGAGGCAGAAGGCCGGTAATGAGGCCGCCCACATAGACCGGCCACAGGGAGTTTCCGCTCCCCCAGCCCAAATACTGGGACAGCAGGCTGAAAAGGCCATAGGCGGGGCAGTTGAGGAGCATGGCGGCCACCAGCAATCCGGCGCCGTGGGGTACCAGATAGGCCAGAGCCAGCAGCAGCCAGAAGGCGGCGGCGGGCGCCAACAGCAGCAGGAGTGCCTCCTCCACATCGGGGCGGGGAAGGAGATTGCGCTTGCGGGTGAGACGGCCGGCGGGGAGGTAGGCCGCCAACCCCAGGCCCATGGGGATCAGGGCCGGGAACGTGGCGCTCAGCTCCAGGGCCGCCCCCCGGAGCCGGAAGGGCAGGACGCCCGCCACAGCGGTCCCCAATCCCAGCAGCCCGCTCAGCGTCAGGGCCAGGACGGTGAGGAGGGAGACGGTGGCCGTCAGGATCAGGTGGCTCCGGCAGAATTCCAATAAAATAGGCCGCAACAGCCGTTTCATGACAGGTCGTCCCCCCTTCTCGATGGGTTCGGCGCTTGACGCTTACAGGCAAGACACCGGCTGGCTTAGATAGCAAGCAATATTATAGCACAAAATATGGGAATTTCCACCCCTTGTTTTTGTGCAGAACTATTGCGGACTCAGATCCACCTGGCGTCGGAGGATGGAGAGGGGCTTCACCGCCCGGGGCAGGCGCATTTGAAAGCGCATCTCCGGCTTTTTGGGCTCCAGAAGGGGCAGGCCGTCCATGTCCTTCATTTCCGGTGCAAGAAAGGTCATGGGCTCCAGGCCAGGGGAGAGCAGCTCCACCTGGGCTCCGGCGGCAAACTTGTTTCGCAGGGAGAGGACGGCGGTGCCGTCAGCGGCGCAGGTCTCTACCATGGCGCAGACCTGGTAGTCCCGGATGTAGCGGGCGTCTCCGGTATACTGGCCCGGCGGGCCGTAGTAGAAGCCGGTGGAGTAGGGGCGGTGGGAGACCTTGTCCAGCTCAGAGCGCCAAATCGGGGCCAGAGGCTCCCCCGCCAGAGCGGCGTCCAGACCGTGGCGGTAGGCGCTGGTGACCACGGCGGCGTAGTAGGCCGACTTGGCTCGGCCCTCGATCTTCAGGGAGTTCAGGCCGGCCTCCACCAGGTCGGGCAGGTGGTCGATCATACACATGTCCCGGCTGTTCATGATAAACGTCTCGTTGTTTTCCTCAAAGATAGGGAAATACTCCCCGGGGCGCTTTTCCTCCACCAGGGCGTATTTATAGCGGCAGGGCTGGGCGCACATGCCCCGCTGGGCATCCCGGCCCGTCATGTAGTTGGACAGCAGGCACCGCCCGGAGTAGCTCACACACATGGCCCCGTGGACAAAGGCCTCGATCTCCAGCTCCCTGGGGGTCCTGTCCCGGATGGTGCGGATCTCCTCCAGGGAGAGCTCCCGGGCCAGAATGACCCGGCTGGCCCCCAGCTCATACCAGGCCTGGGCCACGGCGTGGTTGGTGACCCCCGCCTGGGTGGAGACGTGGAGCTGGAGGTGGGGCGCGTACTTCTGGGCCATGCGGAAAACCCCCAGGTCGGCCACAATGGCGGCGTCCACTCCAACGGCATCCAGGTGCTCCAGCCACTCCGGCAGACGGTCCACCTCCTCGCATCGGGGCATGGTGTTGCACGTTACATGGACGTGCACCCCCCTGCTGTGGCACAGCTCCACCGCCTCCCGCAGCCCCTTCCGGTCAAAGTTGCCCGCGAAGGCCCGCATCCCGAAATCGCTGCCAGCCAGATATACCGCGTCGGCGCCGTAGGCCACCGCCATGCGTAGCCGCTCCATATCCCCCGCCGGGGCCAATAGCTCGATGCTCATCCTCTGCTCCTCCTGTCAAAAGGGCGGCCGCCTTTGAGGCGGCCGCCCCAGCCTGTCGAAAAAGTGCAAATGCGTCCGATCTCGTGCAAGAGCCTCGCAGAGTTCCGTCGTCCGCAGACGACGGAAGGAAGTGAAATCTGTTTTTTCCGGCGACATGTGCGTCGGAAAAAACACTGCTC
>DXCX01000100.1 GCA_019115785.1 Candidatus Intestinimonas merdavium
TCCATCTCGCAGGAGGGCTCAGTGAAGGGGAAGTGATGGGGGCGGAACCGGGTTTTGGTGCCCTTGCCGTAGAGCTTTTCTACCACAGTGTTGAGGGTGCCCTTCAGGTCAGCCATGGTGACGCCCTTGTCGATGACCATGCCCTCCACCTGGTGGAACATGGGGGAGTGAGTGGCGTCCACCTCATCCTTACGGTACACCCGGCCGGGGGCGATGATACGGATCGGGAGGGGCATGGTGTCCATGGCCCGGACCTGCATGGGGGAGGTCTGGGAGCGGAGCATCACCCGGCTGTCCTCATCAAAGTAGAAGGTGTCCGACCAGTCCCGGGAGGGATGGCCCTCCTCAGCATTGAGCCGGTCAAAATTGTACTCGGCCAACTCCACCTCCGGGCCGTCCAGCACAGTAAAGCCCATGCCGATGAAGATGTCCTTGATCTCATCCAGGGCGATATACATGGGATGGCGGTGACCGGCCTTGTAGGGCTTGCCGGGGATGGTCACATCCAGGGCCTCAGCGGTCAGACGGTCCTCCAGGGCCTTTGCCTCCAGCTCCTTACCACGGCGCTCCAGGGCCTCCTCCAAGGCGGCACGGACCTCGTTGGCCAGCTGACCCATAGCGGGACGCTCCTCGGCGGATAGCTTGCCCATCTGCTTGAGCAGGCTGGTGAGCTCGCCCTTTTTGCCCAGGTACTGGATCCGCAGGGCGTCCAGGGCGGCGGAGTCGCCGGCGGCCTCGAAGGCGGCCAGAGCCGTCGCACGGATCTGTGCTAACTGTTCTTTCATAATGAAAACTCCTTTGTCAGATGTAGATCAGCCAAACCATTCGGGCCTGCTGAGGAGGGCAACAAAAAAGCCCTCCGTCCCCACACTGGGACGAAAGGCATGCCTTCCGCGGTACCACCCACGCTTCGCGGTCACCCGCGCACTCGAGGCCCTATAACGGAGGGTGCCCGTCTGTGTCTCCACAGCCGCTCCGGGGCGAACCAAACGCGGCGTCCGCGGTCTGGCTTTCAGCCGGCGACCAGACCTCTCTTGGCGGCAGTTTCGCACTATTTTCCCCTTCTACGCATTTACAAATGTACTTTATATCACATTGCTGGGAAAATTGCAAGATAAAATTGACTCGATACCGGCCAAGGGCTATAATGAGGAGCGGCTTAGCGCAAAAAGAGAAAGGGGGCGGGATCATGAAACAGGACCGCCGGGCTCTGCTGCTTTATGAGCCCAACCTGTATAAAGCATTCCTCACGCTGGCGCTACCCGTCTTCGGCGCCAACTTCATGAAGGCCTTCAATGAATTGGTGGACACCTTTTTCATCGGTCAAACCGCCAATTCTGTGGCGGCTCAGGCAGGAGTCTCCATCTCCTGGTCGCTCATTAACATCTTTGCCGCCTTTCAAGTGGGGTTTGGGGTGGCCGGCGTGGCGGTGGTGAGCCAGCTTCTGGGGGCGGAGCGCCGGGAGGAGGCCCGGGAAAATGCGGGGGTCCTTCTGATCGTGGCCATTCTTTTCGGCGTGGTGCTTAATCTGCTCCTCTATCTGGCCGCGCCATGGGTGATGGCATTTACCGGCGCTACCGGAGACGTCTTTGCCTGTAGCGTCTCCTATCTTCAGGTGCGCTCCTTCGAGCTGGTCTTTACCTTTGTTTTTGCCGCCTTCCAAGCGGTGCGGCAGGCCCAGGGGGACACGGTGACCCCGGTGGTCTTGTCGGTGAGCGCTGTGGTCATCAATATCGTCCTCACCGGTATCTTCGTTCAGGGCCTGGGCATGGGGGTATTCGGCGCCGGTCTGGCCACGGTGCTGGGCAACGTGGCTGTGGCGCCAGTGTGCCTCTTCCTGCTTCTTTCCAAACGACAGGCCCTCCATCTGGAGTGGGGCCGCATGGCGCTCTCCTGGCCCATTCTCTTCCGCCTGACCCGGATCGCTGCCCCGGCGGCCTTCAGTCAGGCTCTGAGCTCCCTGGGATTCCTGGTGCTTCAGACCGTCATCCTCAGCTACGGTGAGGCAGTGACAGCGGCCTTCAGCATCGGCAATAAAATCTCCAATATCCTCCTCATGCCGGTGCTGGCACTGGGTTCGGTTCTGGCGGCCTATGTGGGGCAGAACATCGGTGCGGGGAACGGCGCCCGGGCCCGTCAGGCCTATCGGGTGAGCCGAAATATTGGGTTTGTCATCGCTGTGGTGGGGAGCCTCATCCTCCTGCCCTTCCGGGAGGAGCTGGTGGCCCTCCTCAGCAATGCCGGCGCCACCCAGACCGCCGCCGTGGAGTACATGTTTTGGGTGCTGATCACCCAACCCCTGATGTCCCTCTTCCAAAATTATCTGGGAGTCTTCAATGGCTCTGGGAAGACCATCTATGCCTTTTGGATGTCTACCGCCCGGCTGTGGCTGGTTCGGTTGCCCCTCATCATGCTCTTCAAGTATTTTACAACGGTGGGCAGTACCGGGGTGTGGTATGCCATGGTGCTGAGTAATTCTATCATCCTGTTCCTGGGCGCCTTCCTGTACCGCAGGGTGGACTTTACCCCTTGCCGGGCCGTGGAGGAGGAGGGACAGGCCATGTTTGAGAACGTGTAGGATAGGGAGGGATTCGTTTATGAAGATCGCCACAGCAGAACAAATGCGGGGATTGGACCAATCTGCCATCCGAGAGCGGGGGATCCCCTCTCTCCAGCTCATGGACCGGGCCGCCGCCGCGGTGGTGAAGCGCTGCCTGGAGCGGCTGGAGGGAAAGAAGAGGCGGCGGGTGGCCGTCTTCTGCGGCGCCGGAAACAATGGCGGCGACGGAGTGGCTGCCGCCCGGCAGCTGTTGGAGGCCGGCGTGGAGGTCCGCTGTTTTCTGGTGGGCCGGCGGGATAAGATGACCCCGGATTGCCGGGAGATGGAGGCCCATTTGGAGGCAACGGGTGGAAAGCTTGAGAACTTTACAGCTGATCCGGCCTTTGCAGACTGGTGCCTGGGCTGCGACCTGATGGTGGATGCCCTCTTCGGCATCGGGCTCAACACTGCGCTGCGGGGAGATGCCTACACCGCCGTACAGATGATGAACACCTGTGCGGTGCCGGTGGTGTCGGTAGACATTGCCAGCGGTGTGGAGGCCGACACCGGACGAGTCCTGGGCTGTGCGGTGGAGGCTGCGGAAACCGTAACCTTTACGCTGCCCAAGGTAGGAAACCTGCTGGGAGAAGGGGGAGCGCTGTCCGGGCAGCTCACCGTGGCCGACATTGGCATCCCCGCCGATCTGGTGCGGAATCTGGAGGGCAACCTCCATGCGGTTTTCCCAGAGGAGCTTCATCTGCCACGCCGCGCCCGGGACTCCCATAAGGGGAACTATGGTAAAGTATATATCCTTGCCGGAAGTGTCGGGTACAGCGGGGCTCCCATACTGGCTGCCAGGGCCGCGGTTCGGACCGGGTCCGGTCTGGTGTCTCTGGGGGTACCGGCACCGGTGTGGCCCATCGCCGCGCAGAAGCTGGACGAGGCCATGCCTCATCCGCTGCCGGCCTCCAAGGATGGGATGCTTTCTCTCGAGGCGGCGGAGGAGGTGCTGCGGCGGCTGGAGCCCTGCGGGGTGTGCCTCATTGGCCCCGGCCTTGGCCGGGGCAACAGCGTGAGTTCGGTGGTGCGGCATATGCTGCGCACGGTCCGGCTGCCCGTGGTGCTGGACGCCGACGGCATAAATGCCTTGGACGGTCATATAGATGGATTGGATGCCCGTCAAGGGGAGTGTACGGTGCTCACCCCCCATGATGGAGAGTTTGCCCGGCTGGGCGGAGACCTGTCCTCTGGGGACCGGCTTTCAGCGGCCCGAGCCTTTGCCGCCGAGCACGGCTGCGTGCTGGTACTCAAGGGGCACCGAACCATCACCGCCTTTCCCGACGGTGAGGCCTATGTGAATACCACTGGAAACCCCGGTATGTCCAAGGGGGGCAGCGGGGATGTGCTCAGCGGGATGATTCTATCCCTGCTGGGGCAGGGATTTTCGCCCCGGACAGCGGTGCCCATGGCTGTGTGTCTCCACGGAATGTCGGGCGATCTGTGTGCTCAGGAGTTGGGGGAGTACGGCATGATTCCCGGGGATATGATTGACCGGCTCCCGCGGGTGCTCAAAAGCATCACCAGGGAGAACTGAGCACCGAAAATGGAAAACAGGAGGCGGAGCTGTGCGCAAGACGGTGTGCGCACTGATGATGACCCTGTGTCTTCTGCTCGCTGGGTGCGGTGGACAGGACATAGATGAGGTGGACCAGCTGACCCTGGATATCCGGGGAGAATATCTGGCCCTGGAGCGTGTGACGGCTCAGGTGGAGGTGGG
Organism: Candidatus Intestinimonas merdavium; assembly: GCA_019115785.1. Lineage (GTDB taxonomy): Bacteria > Bacillota > Clostridia > Oscillospirales > Oscillospiraceae > Intestinimonas > Intestinimonas merdavium. The sequence goes on from DXCX01000100.1 coordinate 4,317, forward strand.
CACAGATTATGGGCGCCGGGTGTACGCCTATCGTATGGAGCTGGACTGGCGGCGGGAGGGGGACACCACGATCACGGTGACGGCACCAGAGGAGGTGTCCGGGATCACCGCCCGGATCTCCGCCGGAGAGACCTTTTTGGAGTATGACGGCGTCAGTCTGGAGACGGGACCACTGGACGAGACCGGCCTGTCTCCCATAGGCGTAGGAATTTGCCTGCTGGAAGCCGCCGCGGAGGGTTTTATTGCCGAGAGCGGCTTTGATACACTGGATGAACGAACCTGTCTCCGCCTGCTCTGTCGGGACCCGGAGAGCATGCCGGGTGAGGGGACGGAGTGTACTCTTTGGTTTGACAAGGATACCCATGACCTTCTGCGAGGGGAGATCTCTGTGGATGGCCGGAGGGTCGTCGAATGTGCCTTTACCTCGTTTGTGAGAGTGACCTTGCCGGGTGAGGGTGCGTAGAGGCCCAAATAGAGAAGAGAGGCGCAAGAGAAATGGATGATGCACGAAAGAGGACCTGGGCGGAGATCGACTTGGGGCGGCTGGCGCGGAACTACCATGCCCTACGGGGGCTGACGCCGCCGGGCTGCCGCTTCCTGGGGGTGGTAAAGGCCAACGCCTATGGTCACGGCGCCGTGCCGGTGGCCAAAAAACTGGAGGAGCTGGGAGCGGACTACCTGGCTGTGGCCTGCCTGGACGAGGCTTTGGAGCTCCGGGAGGCCGGGCTCCGGCTCCCCATCCTTATCCTTGGTGTGACGCCGATGGAGTATGCCCCCCTGCTGCTGGAGCATGGTATCACCCAGACTGTGGGGGATCTGGAGACGGCCCAGGCCCTCTCTGCCGTCGGTGTGTCGGACGGCCGGAAGGTCAAGGTCCACATAAAGGTGGACACCGGCATGTCCCGGCTGGGATTTTTGTGGAGCCAGGGAGCGGAGGAGGACATCCGCCGTGTCTATGGCCTGCCTGGCCTGGAATGTGAGGGTGTCTTCACCCACTTCGCCAACGCCGATGGGGACGAGACCTACACCATGGAGCAGTTTACCCGTTTCCTGGATCTGCTGGGCCACCTGGAGCGGGCGGGCGTGACCTTTCCAATTCGACATTGCGCCGCAAGTGCGGCTGTGTTAAACTATCCATGTACCCATCTGGATATGGTCCGCCCTGGAATTGCCCTCTATGGCCACTATCCCGCGCCGGATATGGAGTACACCTGTCCTCTGGAGCCTGTGATGACCCTGAAGACCAGGGTGGCAGCGGTCCGTGGGCTGGCTGGTGGTACGCCGGTGAGCTATGGCTGTACCTATGTACTGAAACGGGACAGCCGGCTGGCCGTACTGCCTGTGGGCTATGCCGACGGCTTTTTCCGCCTGTTTTCCAACAAGCTGGAGGTGGAGATCCGGGGCCGGCGGGTACCGCTGGTGGGCCGTGTCTGCATGGACATGTGCATGGTGGACACCACTGACCTGCCGGAGGTCCAGCCCGGCGATGAGGTGGTCCTCTATGGCGATGATGTCCCGGTGGAGAACGGCGCCGGGCTGGTGGGCACCATCCAGTATGAGCTCCTCTGCGACGTGTCACCTCGGGTGCCCCGAATCTACTGGGAGAGCTGAACGGAGTTGCCCAGCTGGGCATATGCTGAAGGGGGAGGTTCCGCTGGGCAGGCGGCGGGAGAGCCCGCTGCGCTTCGATTTTAGAGACCTGGCGTATAATTCCCGCCGCCCCGTGGGAGAATCATAGTGTCGGTGTTACATAGGCCTCGGCCTTGGTGACGCCAGGCACTATCTTCCAGCGGAGTGTGAGCATACGTGGACAACAGCGTAAAACGCGGCGATATTTTTTACGCCGATCTGAGCCCTGTGGTGGGAAGTGAGCAAGGGGGCGTCCGTCCGGTGCTGATCATTCAGAACGATACCGGCAACCGACACAGCCCCACAGTCATCGCGGCCGCCATCACATCTCAGACGGGAAAGGCCAAGCTCCCCACCCACATCGAGCTGGCCGCCATGAGCTACGGACTGCCCAAGGATTCTGTGATTTTGCTGGAGCAGATCCGGACCCTGGACAAACGGCGGCTGAGGGAACGGATGGGCCGCCTGGATGAGAAGCTGATGCACCGGGTGGACTCCGCCATTGCCGTCAGCTTTGGCCTGCATCCGGAAGAACTGGTTTAAGGGACAGCCGGTCGGACACCGGTCCGGCCGGTCCCTCTTTTTATAAGGGAGGTTACATATGAAAACGCGCCGGAAGACCCTTCTCACCACAATTCTTTCCGTGGGTGTCCTGACACTGCTGCTGGGCGCCGCCGCAGGAAGTCAGACCGATCCCCTGGTCACCATGAGTTACCTCAACGACATCAATACCCCCGCTATTTTAAAGCAGGTGGATGCAAAGCTGGACAGCCGGGAACAGGCTCTGGTGGACAAGCTGAATGGGGTGGCCGACGCATACAGCCAGGAGGTGGAGGCGCTCATCAGCGTTTCCGGAGGTACAAGTACTGGCGCCGAAGGTGCCTCCGCCGTCTTCTCTGTGGTGACGGTGAAGGCTGGACAGCAGCTGCTGGGTACCACCGGCTGCGAGCTCCTGCTGCGCAGCGGTTCCGCCACCTGTGTGGCGTCCTCGGCGCCCGGCCTGGTTGACTCCACCGAGGGCTCCACCCTGGACGCTGGTGGAGCTGTCCAGCCCAATCACCTTTACCTCGTTACCGCCGACGGCAGGGGACTCAAGGCCAGTGCGGATGCCACAGTGCTGGTCCGGGGAAGCTATACGATTTCCTGAGGCGGAGGCGAGCGTGATGAGACAGTGCATGGATGCAGAAAACCTTCACCGTCGGCTCAAAAAGATCATTGGTCAGGTACAGGCCATCGACCGTATGGTGGATGAGGATGTCCCCTGTGAGGACGTGCTTTTACAGATCAATGCCGCCAAATCCGCCCTCCACAAGGTGGGACAGGTGGTGCTGGAGGGACACATCAACCACTGTGTCCGGGATGGCATCGAGCATGGTGACGCCGAGCAGACCATTGCCAGCTTCACCAAGGCGGTAGAGCGCTTTGCCAATATGAAGTGATACCGGGACCTCCCGGATGGAGCTTTGCTCCATCCGGGAGGTCCTTCAATTTCCAGAGAAAAGCACACCTATCCCCTTGACAACCCATACCCCTATAGGTATAATCACAGTGAAAAGAAACCTAAGCAGGTATAGGTATATGGAGGTGGCCTATGGAACGGTTGGAAGGGCTTTTGGCATGGGGCGGCGTTCGGAAGGAGGTCCTCTTCCTGATTCTGTCGGCGGTGGCCCTGGGGTGCAGCATCGCGGGGGTTTCTCCCTTTCCCTTCGATATGGCCTGGATAGCCATCGTGCTGTGCGGCATACCCATCATCCTGGAAGCGGTAATCGGGTTGGTGACATCCTTTGACATCAAGGCGGACGTACTGGTTTCCCTTGCGCTCATCGCCTCGGTGGTAATCGGGGAGGACTTCGCGGCGGGTGAGGTGGCCTTTATCATGCAGCTGGGGGCCCTCCTGGAGGACCTCACCGTGGCAAGGGCCCGGGCTGGCATCGAAAAGCTCGTCCGGCTGACGCCGCGCACTGCCCGGCGCCTGACCGCTGACGGGGAGGAGGTCGTTCCCGCCGAGCAGATTCGGGTGGGGGAGCTGCTGCGGGTGCTGGCGGGAGAGACAGTGCCGGTGGACGGTATCATTCGGGCGGGCCAGACCTCCATCGACCAGTCGGTGATGACGGGGGAGTCCCTGCCGGTGGACAAGGGGGCGGGGGACGAGGTCTTCAGCGGCACAGTCAATCAGTTCGGTTCCTTTGACATGGAGGCCACCAGGGTGGGAGAGGACAGCGCCATCCAGCAGATGATCCGGCTGGTCCAGTCGGCGGACGCCGGAAAGGCAAAGATCGTGGGGCTGGCTGATCGCTGGGCCACCTGGGTGGTGGCGGTGGCCGTGGTAGCGGCCCTCCTCACTTGGCTGGTCACCGGAGAGATCATACGGGCGGTGACCATTCTGGTGGTCTTTTGTCCCTGCGCCCTGGTGCTGGCCACCCCCACCGCTATCATGGCGGCCATCGGAAATGCCACTGGCTGGGGCTTTCTGGTGCGGGAAGGAGATGCGCTGGAGCGGCTGGCCGGGGTATCTGATGTGGCATTTGATAAGACAGGGACGTTGACCTTGGGGACGCCCAGAGTGGTGGAAGTTCGCAGCCTTTTACCAGAATATGGGCGGGAACAGATCTACGCCTGGGCGGCCAGCGCTGAGCTCCGCTCAGAGCACCCCTTGGGCAAGGCGGTGGTGCGCTGCTACCGGGCGTCGGGGGTGGGGGAACCCACCCCTGCTGAGGAATTCCAAATGCTGCCCGGACGAGGTGTTCAGGCGTTATCTGAGGATAAGGTCTTGATCGCGGGGAATAAGGCCCTCCTGGCAGAGTGCGGAGTCCCGGTGACGGAGAAGGCTCAGCGGGTGGCGGAGGAGTACCTGGAAACGGGCTGCACCGTGATCTATCTGGCAGTAGACGGGACACTGGCAGGCCTTCTGTCCCTGGCCGATACCTTGAGGACAGATGCCGGCGATACCATCCGTGAAGTGCGGGAGGCAGGGGTGGAGCCGGTACTGCTCACCGGTGACCATGCCAACGCCGCCCGACACATCGCCGGTATACTGGGTATCCGGGCGGTCCACTCTGACTGCCTGCCCGAGGACAAGCTCAACTGGATCGGGGAAGAGCAGTCCCGGGGGCGGCAGGTCTGTATGGTGGGGGACGGCATCAACGATGCCCCCGCCCTGAGAAAGGCCCATGTAGGCATTGCCATGGGAGGTGTGGGAAGCGACATCGCCGTGGACGCCGCCGACATCGTCTTGGTCAATGACGATATTCGCACTCTGCCGCATCTGCTGAACCTGTCTCGGCGGATGATGACCACCATTCGGAGAAATCTGGCCTTTTCTATGTCACTCAATTTCCTTGCCATTCTTCTGGCTATGACTGGTGTGCTGAATCCTGTGGTAGGGGCCCTGGTTCACAATGCCGGTTCCGTTCTGGTGATCGTCAACTCCGCTCTGCTGCTGCGGTGGAGAGGAGAGCAACAAAAGCATGGCTGAAAATACGCCCTCCACGCCGAAATGGTGTGGAGGGCGTACCTCTTCGCAGTGCTTCAGTCCCGGCTGGTGCCGCCGGGGGGCGGGATGCTGCCGGCGTGTCCCGCAGGGTGGCCAATGTCCTCGTCCATGGTGATGGCAGAGCGGATGGCGGTCCTTCCATATTTGTTCCGGATTCCATCCATTGCCCGCTCCAGCTGCTCCCGCTTCTCACGGCGAGGGGTGGCGCCGGCGGTGAAAAGGTCCAGCTGCTCCACGGCCTCCCCCTCGGGGAGAAGATTCTGTCCAGTGATGGTGAGGGCCCGGATGGGGGCGCTTCCATTCCAGGAACACCGGATGAGTCCAAGCGCTGCCCGGCCAATGTCCTGGGCGGTGCAGGAGGGGGCCGCCAGACGGGCCTGACGGCATATATCTTTAAAGTTGGGGTCACGGATGGTGACTTGGACGGTGGTACACTTCATAGCGTGTTTCCGTAGTCGGGCGGCCACGCTGTCGGAGAGAAGGGCCACCCCGGTGTGAATATCCTTCCAGCCTATCAGATTTCGGCGAAAGGTGATACCGTTGCCCACCGACTTGGGGGGCGGCGTCTCTCCGGCACGGGTCACCGGGCTATGCTCCAAACCGGAGGCGTACTCATAGAGCTGCCCGCCCTGCTTGCCCAACAGCTGTTCCAGGCGCTCACGGCCAAAGGCAGCCAGGTCGCCAATGGTGTGGACGCCATACTGGCGCAGGACCTTGGCCGACGCCCGCCCCACAAAGAGAAGGTCGGTCACCGGCAGAGGCCATACCTTCTCCGGCACATCGGACCGGGTGAGAACCGTGGTGGCGTCAGGCTTTTTCATGTCGCTTCCCAGCTTGGCAAAGACCTTGTTGAAGGAGACTCCCACGCTGATGGTGAGCCCCGTCTCCGCCTTTACCACCCCACGGATCTGGTCGGCAATGGTCCTCCCATCGCCGCCGAAGAGATGCATGGAGCCAGTGATGTCCAGCCAGCTCTCATCAATGCCGAAGGGCTCCACCAGGTCGGTGTACCGCTCATAGATGGCATTGACCCGTTGGGACCACAGCCGGTACTGGTCGTGGTGGGCAGGGAGGAGGATGAGATCGGGACACTTCCGCCGGGCCTGCCAGATGGTCTCCGCCGTCTTGACCTGAAATTTTTTAGCGACCTCATTTTTCGCCAAAATGATGCCGTGTCGGCTCTCCGGGTCGCCGCATACCGCTACCGGTTTGTCCCACAGCTCCGGCTTGTCCCGCAGCTCCACCGAGGCGTAAAAGCCGTTGAGATCGCAGTGCAGGATGGTCCGCTCCATATCCCAGCCCCCTTTTTCTCAGTGTATCACAGGGCATCTGAGCAGTCAAACATTTGTTCGGAAACATACCTGCCCATCCCAGCGGAGCAGACCGGCGATCTGGTCCAGATGGCAGCGGACCCTGTTTACTGTGCCCGACTGATCGACCTCGTAAATGTGGCTAAAAGGTGTTCGCTTGTAGGAGACATAGTTATCGAGGTCGGGACCCTCATAGCCGCGGTACCCAAAGGGTTCCGGGGTGTAGTCCCTGCCAGCCAGCTCCGCTAGGGAAAGTACTGGGGCGGGGCGGTCCAGGGTGGAGAGTTCCGTGTCCCACCTCGTTACTCCAGCAAAATAGGCGATGACGGAGCAAATTTGAAGAAAAGCGGAGATGGATAATAAAAGGGTGTAGCTCTGCCGCACCAATCCGGTGTGCCGCCAGCGCAGGGGTCGCTGGTGGGGGATGCCCGCCCGGAGCCGCCTCCGCAGACGACACAGGCCCCACACCGTCCAGGAGAAATGAATGATGAGGGCCAAATCTACCAGGTAGACCACGCCGGTGTAGAGGGAGCTATATCTGACCAGGTCCAGGACCAGTCCGAAGGAGCTGTCCAGGCGGGCCCAGACCAGAAAGGCGGTCAGCGCCGCCATCATGGCCAGCAGGAGCCATACAAAACGGGTCAGCCGCCTGGTAAGCTGGTCCAGGGTGTAGCTCTGGGTCACCGGGTCGGTGTGGAACTCCGGGGCGTCTGGGTCAGCCGTGCGGAACAGGGCCAGATAGCCGATCTTGCCCACATAGGACCAGCCCAACTCTCCAACCGGATTGGAGACCGCGTCCCGCCGCCGCTCCATGGTGGGCTCGGCGTGGTAGCGGACCCGAGCTGGCTCACCGGGCTGGAACTGAGCAAAAAGTGCCCTAAACTTCAAGAGGTGGAGCCCTTTGGCTGCCATCGCCTCCAGCCACAACTCCAAGCCGTCCAGGTCCAGAAAATCCACCGGGACAAGTCTGCGCACGACATGCCGACTTTTCATGGCCATTCCTCCTCACTCTCGGCGTCGGCCACACAGGTGCGCAGCCGGGCCACCTCCTCCTGATACCGCTTATCCCCGGCCTCCGTGAGCCGATAGGTGCGCTTTCGTCCCTCCACAGCAACCTCCTCCAGAAAACCCTCCTCCTGAAACTTGGCCAGAATGGTATAGAGGGTGCCGGGCCCCATGCTGACCCGTCCCCTGGTCTTTTGAGAGACAAATCTGGCCACCTCAGTGCCGCATAGCGCCTGCCGCCGAAAGGCCATGAGGATATAGAACATGGTTTCGGTGAGGGACTCCAGAGATTTTTTGGCCATGGGTAGCCCTCCTCTCATATTATCGTTACTCGATATTGTGTATCGATATTATAGCATGGAGGGGCAATACCGTCAACAAGACAAAAAGCTCCCCCGGCAGACAGCCGGGGGAGCAGATGCAACAGGAAGCAATGAATTCAGATCACGCCCCAGAGGACCAGGGCCAGCAGGATAAAGGTAGCCATCAGCACCAGAGAGAAGAGGAGAAAACCGGCGCTGGAGCGGCGGGAGGGCTGGTCGCTGACAGAGGGAGCCACCAGGCCGGCCCGACGAAGGGCGGTGACCACAGGCTTGTAGAGCAGGAGGGTAGCGGCCATGTTCATACCGCCCTTCACCAGGTTGAAGGGGAGGAAGATGGGCACCAGCATGGCGGCCACGGCATCACGGGGCATACCCTGATAGATGGGGGTAAGGAAATAGTTCCACAGCAGCATGATCACAGTGAGGGCAATCACACCCAGGAGCAGGCCCAGCACAGCGCCGGCCATGGTGTGACGCTTCTTGTAAATGAACGTGGCGGTGCAGCAGAAAGCACAAGTGGCCAGGGCGTTCATCACAAAGCCGATGATTCCGGTGTGGCTGACGGTGATCATCTCCACAAAGGCCACCACGATGGCCATGGAGGCGGAGGCCATGGGGCCGAAGACGAAGCCGCCGATGCAGATGACCACGTCCTTGAAATCGAAGTCCAAAAATCCGTTGACGCTAGGCAACAGCTTGGACACCAGCATGATCACATAGGCAATGGCGGAGAGCATGGCCAAGGTGGTGATGGTCTTGGTGTTGGTGGTGGAACGGACCTTAACGAGTGTGGGATCGGACATAAAAATACGCGCTCCTTCCAGGCGCGGCCCTGCTTTGGCCGCGCCCCATGTAAAGTAGAAAACACCTAAAAGACCCAATGCCTTCCAGGTGTTAAACACGTTACATGGGGAGAGGTGCGCGTTTGAACACATCTTCTTCCATCCAGACTGGGCGCTCAAAACGGAGCGCGTCACTGTCGGTCCCGGAGTTCCACCGGGTCAGCCGCACAAAAGCGCGGGTCGCGGACTGTACCGCCGATCGGGATTTTCACCCTGCCCTGAAGACATCTTTGATTCAGTTGTTTTCTCTACCTGCTATTATACATGGTCCCACCAAAAATGCAAGCCCTAAATTTTCAGAAACATACGTTCGATAATCGTTGACTTGTGGAGGCGGATATACTACAATGGCCACAGAGAAAACCACAGGGCGGCGGAGGCCCGCCCGGGGAGGTACCACGTGAGAAGAGAGACCACCTGCTGTTTTACCGGGCACCGGCCCAATAAGCTCCCATGGGGCGACAACGAAAGCGACTCCCGGTGTGTGGACCTGAAGACTCGGCTGACACAGGCGCTGGAGGAGGCTTATCAGGACGGCTATCGCCATTTTCTCTCCGGTATGGCCCTGGGCTGTGACCTTTATTTCTGCGAGGCGGTGTTGGAGCTGCGGGAGCGGCACGAGGGGGTCACGGTGGAGGCCGCCGTCCCCTGTGAGGAACAGTGCGCCCGATGGCGGGAGCGGGACCGGAACCGTTATTTCGCACTCTTAGAGCAGTGTGACTATGAGACCCACGTCCAGCACAGGTATACCCCAGGATGCATGCAGCGCCGGGACCGCTACATGGTGGACCACGCCCAGCGGCTCATCGCCGCTTATGACGGCAGGACGTTGGGGGGGACCATGTATACCCTGACCTATGCTCTGCGCCAGAGGCTGGAGACGGTGATTTTAGACATTTGAGTGAGGGCCCTGTGCCGGCAAAGCTGCCGGTGCGGGGTCTTCTTCTATCTTGATGCAAAAGTTCTGCATTTGCAAATTTTTCTTGACAATTATTTTCTGCAAATGTAGAATATAAGTACAGAAGACTTCTGCAAATGCAAATATAGGAGGAGCGCACCATGAAGGAAAACAGACGTCTGCCGGAATCAGAGCTGGATATTATGCTGGTGGTCTGGGGCAGTGAAGGGGGGATCACCGCGCCCGCCATTCTGGAGAGACTGGATCGTTCCCTGACAGCCAGTGCCCTCCACAGCTACCTCAAGCGTCTGGAGGAAAAGGGGTTTCTCGCCTGTGTCAAGGAGGGAAAGACAAACCGCTATACCCCGTTGGTCAGCCAGGAGGAATACCAGCGCAGCGAGGGCCGCAGCATCCTTCAAAAGCTCTATGGCGGTTCCCTCTCTCGGTTTGCCGCTGCCCTCTACGATGGTGCACCGGTGACCCGGGAGGAGGTGGACGCGCTCCAGGATCTGCTGGACCAACTGAAGGAGGAATACCGATGATCGAGCTGCTGGTCCAGCGGCTGGGGCAGCTCTCTTTGACAGCATCGGCGGTGCTGCTACCCCTGCTTCTGTTGAGCTCCCTCATCCAAAGGCGGTATACATCCAAGACCTGCTATGTGCTGTGGCTGGTCTTGTCAGTGTGGCTCCTGCTTCCGGTGGACTGGTCTCTGCCTGAGTCTCCCGTCACCATTGTGGTGCCGGAGGTTTCCAGGGAATGGGCGGCTCCGCCCACGCCGGTCACAGACCCCATGGAAACACAATGGGACATGGTGACACCAGAGCCGAGCCGGTTCACGATGCCTTCCCCGGCCCAAATCCTTAGCGGGACCTGGTTGTCAGGAGCCCTGGGGATGCTGCTGTGGCATGGGACAGGCTATCTGTTGGCCCGGAGAAGGCTGCGCTCTGGGAGCTGGGAGGAGCCGGGGGACCAGGCGCTTCTGGCGGCGCTGTGGGGAGGGGAGCACGGACAGCCGGAGGTGCTGCGGACTGGAGACACGGAGGCCCCCTTGTCTCTGGGGCTTTTCCAACCTCTGGTGTTTCTGCCTGCCAGCCTGGGGGAGGGGGAGACCGAGATGATCCTCTCCCATGAGCTCTCCCACATCCGTCGGCGGGATCTCTGGTATAAAGTCCTGCTGCTTCTGGTCAACGCCGCACACTGGTTCAACCCTCTGGTGTGGTGGATGTGCCGACAGGCAGGGCGAAACCTGGAGTACTGCTGTGACGACGCGGTGGTGGAGGGGAGAGACGCCGCCTTCCGGTATGACTATGGGCAGGTCCTTCTGCGGTATGCCTCCCACTACGCCGGAGTTCCCCTGTACGCCACACGGCTGAGCAGCGGGGGTCAACAAATGAAAGGAAGGCTGATGAATCTGTTTATCAAGAAGAAGACCGGTGTGATGCTGGTAGCAGCAGCCATTTGTGCCATCGCGGCGGTGGGCACCCTGGTGACGTTCCAGTCCGCCCAAGCCGAGGAGACACCCATGACGGCCAGTGAAGCACTGGATGCTCTGGCTGAAAGCGTGTCTATTAGTGATAAGGAGATTACCTTTACCATCCCTGGGGCCTACGAGAAATCCGACGACTGGCGTATCCAGGTGTCCGGACGGTACCGGATGGGAGAGGACGAAACTATGAGCGTACACCTTCTCGATAACGACGGTATTGCGGGACGTTGGAGGGGGGGAGAAGGGTTTTACTCCATCCCTCTCGCTGACTACAACTTGGACCAGTTTGAAGACCTCACCCTATGGGCCTTCCTTTTCGATGAGGATGGTGTGGAGATGGAACGGGAGGTGGATCTGCTGGCGCTCCGCGGGGGGATATTGACTGACGGAACGGATCTAATCATCGACACGGAAGCTGAGAATTGCCTCTGGACCTGGCCGGTGTCGGACTGTCAGGCGATCACAGCCTACTTTGGTACCCGAATCCATCCCATTACGGGAGAAAAGAGCAGCCACAACGGAATCGACATCTCCGCTCCTGAGGGGACGGGAGTGCTGGCGGTCCGGAGGGGAACCGTGGCGAAGTGCGGCTGGGACGACACCAATGGGAATTATGTTCTCCTAGACCATGGCAATGGGCTCACCACCCTGTATGGCTGTCTCAGTGCGTTTTCTGTTCGGAAGGGGGACACCGTGGAGCAAGGGGAGATCCTCGGCACAGTGGGCGCCACTGGGACCGGGACAGGTCCCCATCTCCACCTGGAGGTATCTCAGGACGGCGCTCTGGTAGACCCGCTGAGCTGCTTTCCGCCCCTGCCGGAGGCGGATGGGGTATCAGCAGAACCCTCCATCCAGGGAACGGACTTCACCTATGGCGGCCATACCTATGACCTGACAGAACGCTCCCCGGCCATCACCTCTATTACCGCCATGGAAGAGGTGGGGGGCCTGATCCTTCTGGAGTGCCACACAGGCCCCAAGAACAACATCTACATCGTATTTGATCTCCAGACCGAGACATTTATAAAGGAACTGGCGGGGACCCACCTGATCTGGAAGGGGGAGGATCTGACTACGGCAGTCTATGCTTTCTGGGGCGACATCTGCACCTATGGCGGTACTGTGGTGGCGGAGCTTGACCTGGGAGAGAAAGATTATGTCAGTGATTTATCCTTTACAGAGGATGGGGAACAGATAAAGGTGGAGATCACCAAAAATGGGGAGAGCGGCACCCAACTGGTGGCACTGCCCTAGCAATCAGACAGCAAAAGGCCCGCCGTTTGGCGGGCCTTTTGGTTTCCATATCTTAGAGGGCCAGCAATTCGATCTTGCCATCCTTACCAACAGCCTTGAGTTGGGTAATAGGCTCCAAATAACTCTCGATGATCTTGGTGGCAATGGGGTCCTCCAGGTCCTTCTGTACCTGACGGCGCAGATTCCGGGCGCCATAGGTGAGGGAGTAGGAGGTCTTGACCAGGTGGTCCAGCACACTCTCATCCCAGGAGAAGGTGATCCCCTTGTCCCGGAGGTTGTCGGTGAGCTCGCCCAGCATGATCCTTGCAATGTCCTTGAAGTTCTCCTCGCTGAGGCGGTTGAAGTAAACGACCTCGTCCACCCGGTTGATGAACTCGGGCCGCAGGAACTGGCTCAGGGCCTTCATGGCTTTGTCCTTTCCCTGCTCCTTGTCGGTGCGGCCGAAGCCCACAGAGCCGCCGCCCTTGTCGCTGCCGGCATTGGAGGTCATAACAATGACAGCATTTTCAAAATTGACGTTCCGGCCCTGGGCGTCGGTAATGTGGCCATCGTCCAGAATCTGAAGCATGATATTGAGCACATCGGGGTGGGCCTTCTCAATCTCGTCGAAGAGAATGACGCAATAGGGCTTGCGGCGTACTTTCTCGGTCAGCTGTCCGGCCTCGTCGTAGCCCACATAGCCCGGAGGGGACCCGATGATGCGGCTGACGGCAAACTTCTCCATGAACTCCGACATGTCCAGCCGGATGAGGGATTCAGGAGAGTTGAACATATCCTGGGCCAGCTGCTTGACCAGCTCGGTCTTGCCCACGCCGGTGGAGCCCACAAAGATGAAGGATACCGGTTTGCGCTTGGAGGCAATGCCCACCCGGCCCCGGCGGATGGCATTGGCCACCTCGTGGACAGCCTCGTCCTGGCCAACGATGTGGCTCTTGAGCCGGTCCTCCAGATGGGCCAAGCGCTCAAACTCCTGCTCCTGGATCTGTGTGGCGGGAATCTTGGTCCACAGCTCTATGACCCGGGCCAGGTGCGCCACGGTGAGGGGAGGGGCGAGCTTGTCGGCCAGGCTGTCTTTCTCCTGGGTAAGCTGGAGCTCCTGGCTCTTGAGGTCAGCCAGGCGCTGGTAGGCTTTCTCGCTGTTGATGCGCTCCAGTTCGCCGCGCTCCTGGGCTACCTGATCCAGCTGCTGGCGGAGCTCGGAGAGCTTGGTCTGGCGGGACCCATCGTCATCTTCCTGGGGAACGGCAGCTTCCAACTTTTCCTTTTGTTGAAGCAGGTTCTGCTCCCGGCGGCGCAGATGCTCAAAGGGCTCGCCGGATTTGTCGTTGGCGGCGGCCAGCATGACCTCACGCTCCTTGGCGATGTCGGCCAGCTCCTTGTCGATCTGCATGGTTCGGGTGAGGGCCTTGTTGTGGAGATTCACATCGGAGGAGGCCTCGTCGATGAGGTCGATGGCTTTGTCAGGCAGGAAACGGTCGGTGATGTATCGCTCCGACATGGTGACCGCCAGACGGCACATCTCGGGGGAGATAGTCACATGGTGATACTGCTCATAGTAGGGGGCAATGCCCTTTATGATCTCGATGGCGTCGTCCACCGAGGGCTCCTCCACCATGACGGGCTGGAACCGGCGCTCCAGGGCGGAATCCTTCTCGATGTACTTGCGGTACTCGGTGAGCGTGGTGGCGCCGACGACCTGAATCTCACCCCGTGAGAGGGCGGGCTTAAGGATATTGGCGGCGCTCATAGAGCCCTCAGCGTCTCCGGCACCCACCAGATTGTGGACCTCATCAATGACCAGAATGATATTACCCAGCTTCTTGATCTCCTCGATGAGCCCCTTCATCCGGCTCTCAAACTGGCCCCGGAACTGGGTTCCTGCCACCAGGGAGGTGAGGTCCAGAAGATAGACCTCTTTGTCCAGGAGCTTGTAGGGCACATTTTTTTCGGCGATGCGCAGGGCCAGGCCCTCGGCGATGGCGGTCTTGACCACGCCGGGCTCACCGCTGAGACAGGGGTTGTTCTTCTGGCGGCGGTTGAGGATCTGCACCACCCGCTCTAGCTCAGAGTCCCGCCCCACAATACGGTCCAGCTTGCCCTCCTGGGCACGGTTGGTCAGAGAAATACAGTAATTCTCAAAAAATTTGCGCTTGGGCTGGCGCTCCTTGCCGGCGGATTTCTCCTCCCGCTGCTGGCGGGTCTGCTCCCCGCTGGGGGAGTCCTGGGCCGGCTGGCCGCCAAAGAGCTTGTTGAGGAAGGGGAAGGTGGCGGTGCGCCCCTCATCATCCTCCTGGTCGTCATCAGGCTGGGGAGTCAGGCTCTCCATGCCCTCGGCGCCGCCGAAGGCGGACATCATCTCATTGGTGAGACCTTCCAGGTCCTCCTCACTGATGCCCATCTTCTTCATCATATCTTCCACGGGCTTGATCCCCAGTTCCTTGGCGCACTTGAGGCAGAGCCCCTCATTCTTGGTCTCTCCACCCTCAATGCGGGTAACGAAGATCACGGCCACGTTTTTATGGCAACGGGAACAAAGTGTAGGCTGCATACGTTACTCCTTTTCGGGAGATGGGTCGCGCTGCATACATCCCCCGGAGAATCGAATCTATCATGGAATTGTGAACTGGTGATGAATTTCGTATAAAAACTTTTCAAGATGATCAGACGGCCACCTCCGTGGAGGCGGCCAGTCCGCCCAGGACCAGAGCCACCGGGTTGGTGGTCATGAAAAACTTGAGCAGGCGGGTCTGCTCCACCGTCTCTTCGGGGATGACCTTGCCCAGATAGCGGAGAACCCAGGCACACAGGAAGAGGATGGCGCAGCCCTTGACCAGGCCCAAAAGGGCGCCGCCGGTCTTGTTGAGAAAGTGAAGACCGGGGAGGTGGGCCACCAGGTCCAGCCCATGGCTGATAAGGGTCCAGGCAATGAGAATGAGGACAAAAAAGACCACGAAGAGAATCATATAGGCCACTGTGCCGGCGATGGAGGCGGCCACAGCTGCGGCGGCATTGGCCGCCACCTCAGTCATGCCCTGCTCCACGGCTTGATTGACGGCGTCCACAGCACTCTGATAGAACCCCATATCTTTTAAAATATTGAGGATCTCGGTGAGAGGGATGTCTGCACTCTGGACAGCATCTTCCGGGTCGGGAAGAATGGTGGACTCAGTGATCTGCTCCTCCAGCCGCTCCTCGATGGCGGAGGCGAAGCGGGGCTCCAGGTAGTCGGCTACCTTGGGGGAGAGGGCTCCGGCCAGAAGGCCGGCGCCGATGAAGGCCACCAGCACCGCCACTAGGCCGCACAGGGAAAGGAGAAGTCCCCGGGAAGCGCCGTGGATGGTAAAGGCGGCGAGGACGATCAAAAGGATGATGTCAAAGAGAAGCGCGGTTGTCATAATGGCTACACCTCGGTCAGGATAGAAGAGAAGGGGTCAGTCTGGAATACAGAGCTGGGCACTCTCACCACTGGTCAGGTAGGCGGTGCCGTCACTGCGGAGAACCACGTTGCGGGCGCCCATGGTGTTGTCCATCAGGGCATAGGGCCGCAGGTCACGGGTATAGATGGTGAGGGTGGAGGCGGTGAGCACCGCCACATAACGGCCAGAGGCGGAGAGGTCCAGTGTCTGGTCATCCAGCTCCAGGGAGGCAATGGTCTTGCCCTCCGCGTCTACCGTGGCCAAGGTGGCGCTGCTGCCGGCACGGTACTTGCCTAGCAGCAGGGTGGCATAGCCGTCTCCGCCTAAAGAGTAGTCTTTTAGATAAGCGCCGCCGTAGTCGTAGGTCAGATTGGTGGTGCCGTCGGTGCTTACGACGCTCAGGCCGGTCTCCCCCAGCGCCCAGAACATGCCGTCAGAGCAGCTTAGGTCCAAAATAGCGTTGTTGCCCAGGGAACACCGGGCAAAGGCCTCGTCTCCCGTCTTGTTGTAGAGGGCCAGGGCGCTCTCAAAAGTATTATTGGACTGTCCCACAGTGAGAACAGCGGCGGTTTTCCCGTCCTGAGAGAGAATGCCGTCCATCACAAAGTGAGTGGAGAGCCGGATGGCCATATAGGGCTGATAGTCGCTTCCATAGAGGGTGACAACCCCCTTGTAACCGGTCTCCTGAGTGACCACAGACAGGGTTCTGCCGGGGCCCATGTGGGCGGAGAGGATCTCATGGCCCTGCTCGGTGTCCAGTGAAAAGATACAGCTGCGGTCGGCGTAGACGCGCAGGGTGGTGCCGCCGGCATCGTAGACCACCGCGGCATTGTCCCGAATGTCGGCCACCGGGTGGAGAAGAGAGAGGGCATCGTTGAGATATTCCACACCGCTGGGAGAGTATAGCCTCACGCCGGCGGAGGACCACACCATCAGGTCATCCCCCAAGCTGGAAAAGCCGCCCCGGCCGGAGCTGTCAAACTGGAAGGAATCGATCTGGCCGGAATCGCTCCGTTCCAGGGAGCGATAGGTAAAATAGCGTTTAATGGCGTCCAGGTTGATCCTGTCCCGGTAGGCTACCAGGGCCACTGCCCCCAGCAGGAGGGCCAGGGTGAGGAGGAAGGCCAACAGACGCAGGATAGGATTTGGTCTTTTCTTCGGTGCCGGTGGGATGGGTCTGAGTTCTTCCATGTTACGCGCTCCTGAATTGGTATGGTGATGACGGGGAGAACCTCACAGCACATCCTCGTTGTACCACAGCCTGGTCATATAGAGTCCGCCCGGTGGCACAGTGGGGCCGGCGGCAGTGCGGTTTTTGCTCTCCAGGATGGCGCTGACGTCTTCGGGGCCAAACTTGCCCTCAGCAGCGTAGACACAGGTGCCCACCATTGCCCGGACCATATTGTAGAGAAAGCCGTTTGCACATACCCTGCATTCAATGAGATCACCGGTACGGCTGATGTCAAAGTAGTACACAGTGCGGATGGGGGAGCGGACCTCTGTGCCCACTGCCCGAACGGCGGAGAAATCGTGGGTGCCGACAAAGCAGTCGGCTGCCCGCTGCATCACGTGCTCGTCCAGATGTCTGGGATAGAACCAGGCACGATTGACATAAAAGGCGTTGCCTAGACGGGAGTTGTAGATGCGGTAGGTGTACTCTTTTTTGAGGCAGGAACCGATGGCGTTGAAGTCATCGGGGACCTCGGTGGCCTTCACCACTACGATGTCGTCAGGGAGACGGGTGTTCACAGCTAAGGGGATGCGGTCACAGGGGATGCGGGAGGTGGTGCGGAAGTTGGCGATGTATACCTCGGCGTGAACGCCGGCATCGGTACGTCCGGCGCCGGTACACTTTACCGGATGGCACACCACAGTGGCCAGCGCTTTTTCCAGGGTTTCAGCCACAGAAACCGCATTCTTCTGCACCTGCCAGCCGTGATAGGCGGTGCCCACATACATGAGTTTAAGGGCGATATTTCTTGTCATAGGCGATATATCGGCGGCCCGCTGGGCCGCGCTCCTTGTTGTCAGATTCCAAGAGCCCGAAAGACCAACACCAGGATCACCAGCAGCACCCCGCATAGAAGCGCGGCGATGTCAGTCCCCAGGAAGCGGAGCTGCCGCAGCCGGGTACGGCCCTCACCGCCGTGATAGCAGCGGCACTCCATGGCGGTGGCCAGCTCATCGGCCCGCCGGAAGGCGGAGATGAAAAGGGGAACCAGGAGGGGAACCAGGGCCTTTGCCTTCTGAAACAGATTCCCAGTGTCAAAATCGGCGCCCCTGGCCTTCTGGGCGGACATGATTTTATCGGTCTCCTCAATGAGGGTGGGGATGAAGCGCAGGGCAATGGACATCATCATGCTCAGCTCATGGACGGGAACGCGGAGCCGCTTTAGGGGACCCAGCAGTTTCTCCAAGCCGTCGGTGAGCATGATGGGGGAGGTGGTGTAGGTGAGCAGAAAGGTGCAGGTAATGAGAAAGGAGATACGCAGCACCATAAAAAAGGCGGCCCACAGCCCCTCTACTGTGATTTTCAAGAACTTCCACTGCAAGATAGGGTCGCCGGGCGTGTAGAAGATGTTGAGCACGGCAGTGAGCACGATGATAAATAAAATGGGCCTCATGCCCCTGAGAATGGTCTTGGGGCGGATTTTGGAGATGGCGATACAGGCGCACAGCACTGCGAACAAAACAATGTAGGCAACCCCACCCCTGGCGGAGAAGAGAGCTATGATATAGAGTACGGTGAAGAGCAGCTTGGTCCGGGGGTCCAACCGATGGATGAGGGTATTGCCAGGGAAGTATTGCCCAAGCGTGATGTCCTTGAGGGCCATTTATACCGCCCCCTTTCGGGACAGATAGTCCCGGACGGCGGCCCGGGCCTGTTCAATGGTGTAGACCGAGGGATCGATGTCCACCCCCATGGCCTGGAGCCGATGAAAGACCCGGGTGACCTGGGGAACGCCGAGCCCCATCTTCTCCAGCTCGTCTCCATGCGCGAAGACCTCACGGGGCGTGCCGGAGAAGGGGATGTGCCCCTTGCTCACCACCACCAGCCGGTCCACGCTCCTGGCGACCTCCTCCATGGAGTGAGAGACCAGGACAATAGTGGCGTTTTTGGCTTTGTGATAGTCCCGGATATTGCTCAGGATGGATTCCACCCCCACCGGGTCCAATCCAGCGGTGGGCTCATCCAGAATGAGAACGGCAGGCTCCATGGCGATGACCCCGGCAATGGCTACCCGACGCTTCTGTCCTCCGGAAAGCTCAAAGGGAGATTTCTCCAGCACCTCATTGCTGAGCCCGACAAAGGCAGCGGCAGCGCGGACCCGGCGGTCGATCTCCCCCTCATCAAGCTTCATATTTTTGGGGCCGAAGGCGATGTCCTTGTAGACCGTTTCCTCAAAGAGCTGGTACTCCGGGTACTGGAACACCAGCCCCACCTGGAACCGGGTCTGGCGGGTGCGCTCCTTGTTTTCCCAGATGTCCTTCCCCTCAAAAAGCACTCTGCCGGAAGTGGGCTTGAGCAGTCCGTTGAGATGCTGGATGAGGGTGGATTTGCCGGAGCCGGTCCGTCCAATGATCCCCAGGTACTCCCCCCGATAGGCAGCGAAATCCACATCTACCAGTGCGGCGTGCTCAAAGGGAGTGCCAGAGGAGTAGATATGACTGAGTTTTTCCGTTTGTATAATGGCGTCCAAAGGCGGATCAGTCCTTACATTTTGGAAGTGGTGGCGGAGTCCTTCTCCAGCTTGTAGAGCTGGTCCCGAAGGAAACGCACCTGAGTCTCCAACCAGCTCAGGCGTATCCATAAAGCAGCGATACATCCGACCAGAGCGGTGAGGATCAGGCTTGGGAGGAGACAGAGAATCAACCAGAGATCCCCGTCAAAAAGAGAGGTGCATATGGTAAGCACAACTGTGGAGATGACAAAGACAAGGATACAGATCCCGATGACGGGGTGGCTGAATTCACTGTTCATGGGGCCTCCTTTTGTCACTGTGTGAGCAGGTCATAGAGGGCCTGGGCGCACTCCTCATCAGAGAGGGCGTCCAAAGGCAGGTCCAGGCCGTCCCTTCGGAGGGTCCAGCACAGCTCCACCGTCTCAGGAACAGTGAGTCCCACCGATTTGAGGGCCTCCACATGGGAAAAGACCTCCTTGGGGGTTCCGTCGGCCACCACCTGGCCCTTGGACATGACCACCAGACGGTCGGCCTGGGCGGCCTCATCCATGTGGTGGGTGATGAGGACCACCGTAACACCGGAGGTCCGGTTGAGCTTTTTGATGGTGTCCATGACCTCCTGGCGTCCCACCGGGTCCAGCATGGCAGTGGGCTCATCCAGGACAATGCAGCGGGGCGCCATGGCCAGCACCCCGGCGATGGCTACCCGCTGCTTCTGACCGCCGGAGAGTAGATGAGGGGCGTGCTCCCGAAATTCATACATACCCACAGCCTTGAGCGCATCATCCACCCGCTTGCGGATCTCCACCGGGGGAACGCACAGGTTTTCTGGAGCAAAGGCCACGTCCTCCTCCACCACATTGGCCACGATTTGATTGTCGGGATTCTGGAAGACCATGCCCACTGTGCGCCGGATGTCCAGCAGCCGCTCCTCATCGGCGGTGTTGATGCCGTCTACATAAACGGTGCCGCCAGTGGGAAGGAGGATGGCATTCATGTGCTTGGCCAAGGTGGACTTGCCCGAACCATTATGGCCTAGAATCGCCACGAAGGAGCCGGAACAGATGTTCAGGTCCACACCGTCCAGTACCACGGGGGTGACGCCCTCAGCGGCGGGATAGGAGAACCGGAGGGCGTGGGTCTCAATGATGTCGCTCATAATAAAGATAGACCTCCCAGCTGGGAAGATATTGCAGTCAAAATCAGCCCCGGATAGTCCAGCGCCCCGTGGCACCGCAGGGGAGGACCAGGCCGGAGTCGGTGACCGGAAGTCCCAGTTCCTGGCTGTGAGTACAGCCGCCCCAGCGCTTGGAGACCACCGTCTCCAGAATGTAGGTGAGCACTGATGGTGCAAGGCCCGTGGTGTAGGAGTTGATGAGGAAGAAGAGGGGATTGTCAGACAGAACGCCGGAAACCAAGTTTACAAAGGGCCACAGATTTTCCTCCAGCTTCCAGATCTCACCGGAAGGACCCCGGCCATAGGAGGGAGGGTCCATAATGACGGCGTCATACCGGCGGCCCCGGCGGATCTCCCGTTCCACAAACTTGCCGCAGTCATCCACGATCCAGCGGATGGGGGCGTCGGCGAGACCGGAGAGCTTGGCGTTTTCCCGGGCCCAGGCCACCATGCCCCGGGCGGCGTCTACGTGGCAGACGGAGGCGCCCGCCGCCGCGCAGGCCACCGAGGCGCCCCCGGTGTAGGCGAAAAGGTTGAGCACCGAGATGGGGCGGCCGGCCCCCCGGATGAGATCGGCACAGAAATCCCAGTTGGCAGCCTGCTCGGGGAAGAGACCGGTATGCTTGAAATTCATGGGCTTGACCTGGAAGGTGAGGTCCCGATAGCGGATCTGCCACTGTTCGGGGACATCCTTTTTCTCCCACTGGCCCCCGCCAGTAGAGGAACGAGCGTAGCGGGCGTTGGGCCGCCGCCACAGGGGATTGTCTCTGGGGGTGTCCCAGATGGCCTGGGGATCGGGACGGACCAGGATACGGTCCCCCCAGCGTTCCAGCTTTTCCCCTCTGCCACAGTCGATCAGCTCATAATCCTGCCACTTGTCCGAGACCCACATGGTGTCGATCCTCCTCGTTTCCTCTCAAGCAAATCGCTTGATTATACCATAAAAAAGAAAAGGGGTCAATTCATTCCCTGTCGTGGAGATTTGCCGAATTTGAAGCAGCTTCGACCTTGTCCCCCTTGACAACCCATACTGCGGGGCATAAAATATATCAAATCTGTTTTTCAGCGTCGGATACGATGAAATAAGATGAAGGAGTGGAGTCCATGTTCAATACGGATGCCGCCAGTAAGTTCGTGCGGCAGGGCCTGACCTTTGACGATGTACTGCTGATCCCGGCTGAGAGCAGCGTTCTGCCCGCTGACATTGATCTGCACACCCAGCTCACGAAGAAGATCCGTCTGAATATTCCCGTGATGAGTGCCGCCATGGATACTGTAACTGAGTACCGGATGGCCATCGCCATCGCCCGGGAGGGCGGAATCGGCATCATTCATAAGAATATGTCCATCGGCCAGCAGGCTGAGCAGGTGGATATGGTGAAGCGAAGCGAGAACGGCGTCATCACCAATCCCTTCTGGTTGGCGCCTGGCCATACCCTGGCCGAGGCGGATGAGCTCATGGCCAAGTACCGCATTTCTGGTGTTCCCATCTGTGACCATGGGAAGCTCATCGGTATCATCACCAACCGCGACATGAAGTTTGAAGAGGACATGAACCAGCTCATTGACAATGTGATGACCAAGGATCATCTGGTCACCGCAAAAGAGGGCACCACTCTGGAGGAGGCCAAGCAGATCCTTCGCCAGTATAAGATCGAGAAGCTTCCCATCGTGGACGATGAGTTTCACCTCAAGGGCCTGATCACCATCAAAGACATTGAGAAGGCCGAGGTTTACCCCAACTCTGCCCGCGATGAGAAGGGGAGGCTCCTGGTGGGCGCCGCTATTGGCGTCACCTCTGACGTGATGGACCGCGTGGCTGCCCTGGTAGAGGCCGGCGCAGATGTGCTGTGCCTGGACTCCGCCCATGGCCACTCCCACAACATCTTGGAGTGCGTCAAGCGGATCAAGGCCCTCTATCCTGACATTCAGCTCATTGCCGGCAATGTTGCCACTGCTGAAGGGACCCGGGCCCTCATCGAGGCCGGTGCCGACTGTGTAAAGATCGGTATCGGACCTGGCTCCATCTGTACCACCCGTGTGGTGGCCGGCATCGGTGTGCCCCAGATCACCGCTGTTTATGATGCCGCCTGCGTGGCAGCAGAATATGGCATTCCTATCATCGCCGATGGCGGCATTAAGTAC
Source organism: Candidatus Intestinimonas merdavium (assembly GCA_019115785.1). Classification (GTDB taxonomy): domain Bacteria; phylum Bacillota; class Clostridia; order Oscillospirales; family Oscillospiraceae; genus Intestinimonas; species Intestinimonas merdavium. The sequence continues at coordinate 26,978 of DXCX01000100.1, forward strand.
TCCGGCGATATTGTCAAGGCCATTGCCGCCGGCGGAAATGTGGTCATGCTGGGCTCTCTGCTGGCGGGCTGTGAGGAGTCCCCCGGAGATACCGAGGTCTATCAAGGCCGTCAGTTCAAGGTATACCGCGGTATGGGCTCTCTGGGCGCCATGTCCAAGGGGTCCAAAGACCGTTATTTCCAGGAGAACAATAAGAAGCTGGTGCCTGAGGGCGTAGAGGGCCGCGTTCCCTACAAGGGCGCCCTGGGGGAGACCATCTACCAGATGATGGGCGGCCTGCGGGCCGGTATGGGCTACTGCGGCTGCGGCACCATTGAGGATCTGCGCACGAAGGGCCAGTTTATCCAGATCACCAGCGCAGGCCTCAAGGAAAGCCACCCCCACGATATTTATATCACCAAGGAAGCCCCCAACTATACCCTCAATCCCCAGTAAGTGCAATCAAGGCCCGCGCCCATTGGCGCGGGCTTTTTTATCCGCAGCGGCCACAGAAATAAGAGGAGGGGTGGATGCGATGGAACGCTATACACAACATAGCCGGACCGGATGGCAGGTGCCGGAGGGTCTGGAACAGGCTGCGGCAGAGCGCCTTGCCCACTTTGAAGACGCCTATGAGGACATCCGGTCCAAGCAGGCCAGACTGGAGGAGCAGATGGAGCCGCTTCGGGCGGCGGGAAAGCAGAAAAGTGTCCGGTTCCGGGAACTACTGGGAGAAAAACTGATGCTGCAACAAATGGTCATGATACTGGAAAGCCACGGCCTCACATGAAGGGTCGTATCGTGAGAAGGGAGGGGTGCCCGTGTTAAAACTTTTGCTGGGCCGGGCCGGAACGGGAAAGACCGACGAAATTTTAAAACGGATCGCGGCTGCGGCGGGGCAGCGTCAGCTGCTGATCGTACCAGAACAGGCCTCACACGAGACAGAGCGGCGCCTGTGCGCTGTGGCGGGGAACCAAGTATCGCTCTATGCGGAGGTCCTCTCCTTTACGCGCCTGACCAGCCGGGTACTGGCCCAGTCGGGTGGGTTGGCGGCCCCGGCCCTGGACCCTGGCGGGCGGGTCCTTCTTATGTGTGCGGCCCGGAAAGCGGTCTCCAGTGCCCTCACCGTCTATGCCCGACCCTCCCAGAAGCCCGCCTTTCTCTCCGGTTTGCTGGCTACGCTGGACGAGTGCAAGCAGTACTGTGTCTCTCCCCAGGACCTGACCAAGGCGGGGGAGGAACTGCCTGGACAGGAGGGGGAGAAGCTTCGGGATCTCGGACTCATTTTCGGCGCCTATGACGCGCTGACGGCCCAGGTGGCCGCCGACCCCAGAGACCGCCTTACCCGCCTTGCCGAAGGACTGGGGGAGAGCGGTTGGGCCAAGGGCATCTCTGTCTATGTAGATGGCTTTACAGATTTTACCCCCCAACAGCTTCAGGTAATGCGGCAGCTGTGGAGACAGGCCAGGGAGGTCACAGTGGTCCTCACCTGCGCGCCGGAAGAGGAGGGGGAGAGAAATGGGGTCTTTGCGCCAGCCCGCCGCACCATTGCGCAGCTGCGTCGAGTGGCCAAGGAGGACTGTGTAGCGGTGGAGCTTGAGGGTTTCCGCACCGAGAGCAAATATAAAGTAGAAGAGCTTTCGTATATTGAGAAATACTTGTTTTCTGAGCATATTCAACCGTGGAAAGGGCCGGTGGAGGGCGTTTGCATGTTTACGGCGCTCACACCCCGGTCAGAGGTGGAGTGGACCGCCTCCGAGATCCTGCGCCTGGTGCGGGAGAAGGGTATTCGCTTTCGGGAAATCGGAGTGGTGGTCCGGGGATTTGACACCTACAGTCCCCTCATTGAAGAGGTTTTCGGGCGCTATGGAGTGCCAGTCTTTCTGGACAGTATGACCGATATCCTCCAGAAACCAGTCTTTGCCGTGGTGATTGGGGCACTGGACGTGGTGGCGGGGGACTACGACACCGGCGATGTCTTCCGCTATCTGAAAACAGGGCTCACCGGTATTTCTCGTGGGGACTGCGATATATTAGAAAATTATTCCTTGAGATGGAACCTAAAGGGGAGCCGTTGGACGGCTGCGGCGCCCTGGAATATGCATCCACGGGGATATGGCTTTCCTATGACGGAGGAGGACCAGGCATTGCTGGACCATCTGGATCAGGTGCGGCGGCAGATCGTAGAACCGCTGGAAGAGCTTCGGCATAACAAGGATGAGACCGGAGAGGGCCAAGCGATCGCACTGTATCGATTTCTGGAGAAGATTCAGCTGCCACAGCGGCTTGCGGAGCGGTCCCAGGCACTTCGGGAGCGGGGAGAGCTCAAACGGGCGGAGGAATATGGCCAGCTGTGGGAGATCCTGTGTGGTGGTCTGGAGCAGTGCGCTTCCATTCTGAGCCGTGCCCCCCTGAGCCTGGAGGAGTTTGCCCAGCTGCTGAAGCTGGTACTTTCTCAGTATGATGTAGGAGCCATCCCAGTGTCCCTGGACCGGGTAACAGCGGGGGATGCCGCCCGGTTGGGTGAACGGCAGTGTACCGCCCTCTTCTTCCTGGGGGCTGATGACAGTGCGCTGCCCCAGGTGACGCCGGCGCCTGGCCTTTTCACAGATGACGATCGAAGCTTGCTGGCCTCCATGGGGCTGGAGCTCTCCCCTCAGCTTTCCGATAAATTGGACCGAGAGATGACCATCGTCTACGCTGCCTGTGCCAGGCCCGACCGCTATCTGAAGGTGAGCTGGGCGGCGTCAGGGCCCCAGGGAGAGGAACGTCGGCCCTCCTTTTTGTGGGAACGGCTGCGATTGCTCTTTCCGGAGGTATCTCCTCTGCGAGAGCAGGCACTGGGAGAGGGATTTCGCCTGGCGGCCCCACGGCCTGCCCTGGAGCTGGCGGGGGAGCGGGTGGAGGTCTTGGACATGCTCAAAAAGCAGGAGGAGCTGGCGCCGCTGGCTGAGCGGCTGGTGCGCGGGAGGGAGCTGAAGCGTGGGTGTCTCTGCCAGTCCTCCGTGGCCTGCCTCTATGGGAGAAAGGTACCCATGTCCGCATCCCGAATGGACAAGTATCGCTCCTGCCATTTTTCCTATTTCATGCAGTTCGGTCTAAAGGCAAAGCCCCGGCAGCCCGCTGGCTTTCAGGCTCCGGAATATGGGACCTTTGTCCACTATGTGCTGGAGCACATGCTGAAGGATGCAACCTGGAAGGTGGAGGACGGGAATGGAGGCTGGACCTGGGACGAAGGGATGGTCCGACGGCAGATCAAGGCCATCATGGAGACCTATATTGCCCAGGAGTTGGGGGGACTGGAGAACAAGACCCCTCGGTTTGTCTATCTCTTCAACCGGCTCATCCGGCCTGTGACCCAGGTGGTGGAGAATGTGCTGGAGGAGCTCTCCGTCTCCAGTTTTCAGCCAATCTCCTTCGAGCTGGGCTTCGGTGACCGGGGGGATCTGCCCCCTGTAGAGCTGGCGGTGGATGGGGTCACCGTCAGTGTCTCTGGGTTCGTGGACCGGGTAGACGGCTGGGTCCATGACGGACGGCTCTACCTCCGGGTAGTGGACTACAAAACGGGACGCAAATCCTTCGACCTCACCGAGGTCTGGAACGGCCTGGGACTCCAGATGCTCCTCTATCTGTTCACTCTGGAGGAGAAAGGGGAATCACTTTACCATTATGCCGTTACGCCGGCGGGTGTTCTCTATCTGCCGGCCCGGGCGGCAGTTGCCAAAGGCAGCCGAAGTATGACGGAGCGGGAACGTCAAAAGCAGACCGATGCCGAACTGCGTCGTCATGGCCTCATCCTGGACGACCCTGAGGTGCTAGAGGCTATGGAGACCATCAATGAGGGTGGTCCCCGCTTCTTGCCTGTAAAGGTTTCAAGCCGTACAGGTACGATCACCGGAGAGGCCCTGGTGACGGCGGAGCGGCTTGGGAAGCTGAAAAGGCACACCCAGCGTATCCTGTCAGAGATCGCTGGAGAGCTTGCCTCCGGGGTCATTGACGCTGACCCCTATTGGCGAGGGCCGGAGAAGAACGCCTGCCTCTACTGTGACTACGGGGCCGCCTGCCACTTCGAGGATGGACGGGGAAGTGACAGGCGAAGATACTTGCCAACTATGGATGGAGAGACGTTTTGGGCCTCTGTGGATGAAGAGGAGCCTGAAAATATCTGACCAGGTACGAAAGGGGGAGCACACATGGGTTTTCCGTTAACGGAGGAACAGCGTGCAGTGGTGGAGAACCGGGGCGGTGGGCTGCTGGTGGCCGCCGCTGCCGGCTCCGGCAAGACCCGGGTGCTGGTGGAGCGGCTGCTGGGCCGGGTACAGGAGGAGGGGGTGGATATCGACCGCTTCTTGGTTATCACCTATACCAAGGCGGCGGCAGCGGAGCTCCGGGGGCGCATCGCCCAGGAACTGTCCTCCAGGCTGGCCGCGGCCCCTGGAGACCGTCATCTTCGCCGGCAGACCATGCGGCTTTATAAGACACAGATCTCCACCATTCATGCCTTCTGTGCCCAGCTCCTGCGGGAACATGGCCATCTGTTGGATCTGGATGCCGATCTGCGCCTGTGCGACGAGAGCGAGGCTGGCGTTCTGATGCTCCAGGCTATGGACCAGGTTCTGGAGGAGCGGTATGAAGCCGTAGTGCCCGAGAGTGATTTTGCCCATTTGTTGGACACCATGTCTGCCGGACGGGATGACAGCCGGCTGGCGGAGATTGCGCTGGACATATATGGTAAGGTGCAGAGCCATCCTGATCCCCATGCCTGGCTGGAGACCCAGAGTCAGGCCTATGCGCTGGAGGGGATCAGCGATGCGGGGGAGACCATCTGGGGTAAGCTGCTGTTGGAGCAGGCCAGGGAGCAGGCTGGTTACTGGCGAACTCGGATGGAGGAGGCCCTGGCGCTGTGCGAGGGGGATGAGAAACTCAGCCGGGGCTATGCGCCCAGTCTTTCTGAGACCCTTGCTGCCCTGGAGCGCTTTCAGACTGCTCTGGGCCAAGGCTGGGATCGGGCAGCGGAGCGGGCCGACATCCCCTTTCCCCGGCTGGGGGCGGTTCGAGGGTGTGAGGACCCCGCTGCCCAGGAGCGGATCAAAAACATCCGGGAGGCCTGTAAAAAGCGGATGGGAAAGCTGGCGGAGCGGTTTTCCGACGGCAGCGGACAGCTTCTGGATGATCTTCGGGCAGTATCACCGGCGGTCCGGGGGCTCTTTGCCCTGGTGGAGGACTTTACGGCATCCTATACTGCCCTCAAGCGGCGGCGGCGGCTGTTAGACTTCTCTGACTTGGAGCATCTGGCGGTCAGCCTTCTTCAGGAGGCCGGTGGTTCCCATACCGAACTGGCCCAGCTGGTAGCCAGCCGGTATATTGAAGTCATGGTGGATGAGTATCAGGACACCAATGAGGTCCAAAATGCTATTTTTGACGCCATTTCCGGGGGCGGCAGACGGCTTTTCATGGTGGGCGACGTAAAACAGTCCATCTACCGGTTCCGGCTGGCCGACCCCACCATCTTTTTGCGGAAATACCGCACCTTTCAGTCTTATGATAAGGCAGGCGAGGGAGAGGATCGGCGGATTTTGCTGACCCGGAATTTCCGCTCCCGTCCCCAAGTGCTGGAGGGGGCCAACTTCCTCTTCCGCAACATCATGTCCATTCCCTTTGGCGAGATGGACTATACCGCTGACGAGGCCCTCTACCCCGGGGCGGAATTTCCCGGACAGGGGGAGGATTACGCTGTGGAGCTGGACGCCCTGGACCTCTCTGATGCAGAGCCCGAGGAGGGAAGAGGGGGAGAGAAGCCCTCGCGGGACCTGTTGGAGGCACGCTTTGCGGCGGGACGCATCCGAGAGCTGCTGGATAGTGGATTCCAAGTTACTGGACAAGAGGGAAACACCCGGCCGTTGGAACAGGGAGATATTGTGATCCTGCTGCGTTCCCCCAACACTGTCCTCCGACACTATGCCAGAGCCCTGGGAGAGCAGGGGATGGCCTGGGAGGCCGAGGGCGGAGAAGATTTTCTGAGCTCCACCGAGGTATTGGTGGCCCTCTCCTGCCTGCGCGTCGTTGACAATCCCCGACAGGATATTCCCCTCATCTCGGTGCTTCGCTCTCCTGTTTGGGGCTTTTCTGCGGACCGATTGGCTGAAATCCGTTCCGCAGATCCGGACACCGATTTCTATGGCGCTCTGTTGGCCGATGGCGGGGAGGACGTAAAGGAGTTTCTGGGAGAGCTGGACCGGCTCCGGGACCTTGCTTGCGATATGAGCTGTCACCAGCTTCTCTGGGAAGTCTATGACCGCTTCGGTATGTTGGGGATTTTCGGCGGTATGGGAGATGGGGAGAGTCGTCGCAGGAACCTGCTGGCCCTGGCGGAGCAGGCCCGGCAATTTGAATCTGCCGGACACAAGGGGCTGTATGGCTTCCTCTCTTACCTGGACCGTGTGCTGGAGTCCGGCGGCCATCTGTCCTCGCCCAGCCCGGCGGGGGAGGGTGGCGGTGTCCGTATCTTGAGTATCCACCGCTCCAAAGGTCTGGAGTTCCCGGTGGTCTTCCTCTGCGGATTGGCCCGCCGGCTCAATCGGGAGGATATGCAGAAGCCGATGCTGTTCCACCCCAGGCTGGGAGTGGGCCCCAAAGGCCTGGACCCGGAGCGGATGGTGGAGTACACCACTCTGGCCCGACAGGCGGTAGCCGCCCAACTGGAACGGGAGATGATGGCGGAGGAGCTGCGTCTCCTCTATGTGGCCATGACCCGAGCCAAAGAAAAGCTCATTCTCACCTGCGCCCTCACCGGCGGTGCCAGAGATTTGCGGCGGCTGGCGGAGGATGCCGCCTGTCCGGTGGACCCGCAGGCGCTGTTGGCGACCCAGTCGGCAGCCCAGTGGGTACTGCTTCCGGTGCTGGCGCGGCCTGATGCCGCTGCCCTCCGGCTGGCAATGGAGCGGGATTTGCCCCTGACCACAGATGACTGTGGACCGGCTTGGGACATCCGATGGGTGGACGGCAGGGGTCTGGGGGCGGTTCCCATGGTCAAACATAAAGAGGAAAAACAGGATACATATCTGGAGATCAGACGGGAGGATCTGGAAGCCCTGTCCCAGCGTCTATCCTGGCAGTACCCATACCAGGCCGATACCGCCATTCCCTCCAAGCTCACTGCGACACAGCTCAAAGGCCGTGATTTGGACCTGGAGGCCGCGGAGGCGGCCCCTCAGCCGCCGCGCCCCATCCAGTTCCCGCGTCCCCGCTTTGCTGCGGAGGCCCTGGGACTCACACCGGCACAGAAGGGGACAGCGCTCCATCTGGTGATGCAGTTCATCGAATTTTCCAAGTCCACAACAAAGCATGGAGCGGCGGAGGAGATACAGCGGTTGGTCCAAAAGCAGATCATTACGCCCCAACAGGGGGAGGCCGCCGATCCCGCTCGAATCGCCGCGCTCTTTTCCTCGCCGCTTGGCCGGGAGCTGTTGGGCTCGGACACCTTGCAGCGGGAGTTCAAGTTTTCCATCCTGGTGCCAGCCAGGGACTATTACCCACAGGCGGAGGAGGGAGAGCGGGTGCTCCTTCAGGGTGTGGTGGACTGTTGGTTCGAGACCCTGGAGGGCATCACGGTGGTTGACTTCAAAACAGACCGTATTAGGAAGGAGGAACTCCAGGCCCGTGCGGAGCTTTACCGCTCGCAGCTGATGGCATACAGCCGCGCGCTGGAGGAGGTCACCGGGCGAAACGTGGTCCGAAAGGTGCTGTGGTTCTTCGCACTGAACCAAGCGGTGGAGCTTCCATAAAAAGGGAACAGGCCGAATTGGGCATCTCTGGATGAGAACAGAAAAATCTAAAAAAACAGTTGCATTGTGTCCGTCTTTGTGCTATCATATTCTAGCGTTTGTAAGGCGTGGAGGTTTGCTGCGCCGTCTCATCTGGAACGAGAAAGAGGTGAACCAGCAATGAAGGAAGGCATTCATCCCAACTATCAGCAGACCACGATCAAGTGTGCCTGTGGTAATGTGATTGAAACCGGCTCTACCAAAAAGGACATCCGCGTGGAAGTTTGCTCCAAGTGTCACCCCTTTTTCACCGGCAAGCAGAAGATGGTGGATACGGGCGGACGTGTGAGCCGCTTCAACAAGAAGTTCGGTTTGGACAAGAAGTAAGCTATGGCACTCATAAGGCCCGCGTCGGTTTCGGCGCGGGTCTTTTCGCATATACTGCTTTCAGGAAATCCAGAATCACAAGTAGGAGGGTGCAGCTATGCTGGAAAAATGTGATGTGAAGAGCCTGGATCAGAATGTTTTTTCCCTGATTGGAGAGCAGTGGATGCTCATTACTGCGGGGACGGCGGAGCACTGCAATACGATGACTGCCAGTTGGGGCGGCCTGGGGGTGCTATGGGGAAGTGATGTAGCCACCTGCTACATTCGGCCCCAGCGCTATACCTATGAGTTCGTGGAGGGGAGCGACTACTTTACCCTATCCTTCTTTGGACCGGAGTACCGAAAGGCACTTGCCCTCTGCGGGGCCCAAAGCGGACGTGAGGTAGATAAGGTAAAAGAATGTGGCTTTACGGTCCGGACGGGGGAGGGCGGCGCGCCCTACTTTGCCGAGGCGTAGCTGGTGCTGGTATGCCGAAAGGTATATTGGCAGGACATCGAACCCGCTCACTTCCTGGACCCGGAGATTGATGAGAGGTGGTATCCTGAGAAGGACTATCACAGAATGTATATCGGCAAAATTGTGGAGACCTATCGGAAGAAATAAGGGAGCAGTCCCGGAGGTATTATGACTGACCATACCACAGAAGAGAAAACGGACCGTGCCGTGCTGGTGGGGCTCAACGCTGGCTGTCTGAGCCGGGAGGAGAATGCCACCGAGTCCTCTATGGAAGAACTCTCCGCCCTTTTGGAGACGGCGGGGGGTATTTGCGTGGGTACGGTTCTCCAGAATAAGGATACACCGGACCCGCGCACCTTCATTGGCGAGGGCAAGGTGGCCGAGGTAAAGGAGCTGGTCCAGGCCGCCGGTGCGACCATGGTTATTTTTGATAACGCGCTGTCTCCCTCCCAGCAGCGGGTGCTCTCTGATGAGCTGGGAGTGGCTGTACTGGACCGCTCTGCGCTCATCCTGGACATCTTTGCCCAGCGGGCGCGGACCAAGGAGGGGCGGCTCCAGGTAGAGTTGGCCCAGTATAAATACCTGTTGCCCCGGCTCACCGGCATGTGGGGACACCTGGTACGGCAGACCGCCTCGGGCGGTAAATCCCCCATCGGTACCCGAGGGCCCGGTGAGACTCAGCTGGAGACAGACCGGCGGCATATCCACCGTAAGATTGCCAAGCTGGAAGAGGATCTCAAGGAAGTGCGGAGGGTCCGCGGCGTTCAGCGAGAACGGCGCATCAAAAATGAGATGCCGGTGGTGGCCATTGTGGGTTATACCAACGCCGGAAAGTCCACGCTCCTCAACGCCCTCACCGGGTCTGATATTCCAGCCAACAACAGGCTTTTTGATACTCTGGACACCACCACCCGCACTCTGGAGATTTCGGATACCTGTACGGTGCTCATTTCAGATACCGTGGGCTTTATCTCCAAGCTGCCCCACCATTTGGTAGAGGCATTCAAGGCCACCCTGGAAGAGCTCTCTTTTGCCGATCTGCTTCTCCATGTTATTGACTCCTCCAACCCGGAGTGGCGGGACCAGGCGGCGGTAGTGGAGTCACTCATCTATGAGCTGGGCGCCTCGGAGACACCCCGTATTGATGTGTTTAACAAGTGCGACCGCTACAGTGGAGACATCCTCCCCCACGGGGAGGACATCGTCACCGTCTCTGCCAAGACGGGGGAGGGGCTGGACCGGCTTCGGGACATGATCGGCGATCGGCTGGATGCTGGAGCCCACCGGGTGACCCTCTCTCTTCCCTATGATAGGGGCGGGCTGCTGGATACCCTCTATAAGGAGGCCAAGGTGGAATCTGTGGAATACGGAGAGACCATTCTGGTCACAGCGGTATGCACCCCCAAGCTGATGGGCCAGATGGATGAGTTTCTTCTGGAGCGCTGAAAAAGAAGCAAGAGAGAAAAGAGGGCCGGGTATGACTGAGTACTATATCCCAACTGTCTCCTCTGAGACTGAGCTGGTGGAAAAGCGCTCCCGTTTTTTGGGCCATGTATGGCACGTGGAGAGCGAGGCAGAGGCCCGGGCCCGGATCGAGGAGACAAAGAAAAAACACTATGACGCCCGTCATAACTGCTGGTGCTATCGACTCAAGGATGGCACCGAGCGGTATTCTGATGATGGAGAGCCACAGGGGACGGCGGGACAGCCCATGCTCAATGTCTTCCAGCGGGAAGGTGTGGTGGATGTGGTCTGCGTGGTGACCCGGTATTTCGGCGGTGTGCTGCTAGGTGCCGGGGGACTGGTACGAGCCTACACCCAGAGCGCCAAGGATGCGCTGGATGCTGCCGGCATCTCTGTGGTCCGCCAGTGGTCCCAGATTACGCTGCGCTTTCCTTATCACCTTCTGGAGCGGATCAGGCAGGAAGCGGAGGAGGCCGGCGGAGTGCTGGGGGAGACCGAGTATGCCGCAGATGTGGGCCTCACCCTCCTCCTGCCGGAGGGAAGTGAGGCAGGCTTTGCAGACCAGGTGGTGGAACTCACCGCTGGGGCGGTGAGGCCGGCAGTCACCGGGAAAGCCTTCCGAGCGGTGCCTGTGTCCGAAAGAACGGGTAAAAACGGCTCCTGCGGGCGAGTAAATTAAAACTTATCGGTGCATAGCCGGATTGGGATAGGGGAAGGCACCGTGTTCTCAAGCCTTGGTACAGTGGGAAATAAGCAGATGAATAATCTGTAAAATTTTTGAGGACCGGCAGGATTTTTCTCTGCGCACAGCGTATAACATCTCAGACCTTTTTAGGGAGGTGAGGCGCTATGAAAGAGCGGGAGCGGCGGGAGGCCCAAGAACGACGGCTTCTCTCGCCCTATGCTTGCCTTGCGGCAGATTCCAAGGGGCGGGCACGTCCGGTGGAACCATGTCCGGTGCGCACCTGCTTTCAGAGGGATATTGACCGCATCGTCCACTCCAAGGCGTTCCGGCGCCTGATGCACAAGACGCAGGTCTTCCTACAGCCGGAAGGTGACCACTACCGGACCCGTATGACCCACACCATCGAGGTGGTCCGTATCGCCCGGACCCTTGCCCGGGGGCTTCAGCTCAACGAGGATCTGACCGAGGCGGCGGCCTATGGCCATGATCTGGGCCATACTCCATTTGGTCACGCCGGGGAGCGTGTGCTGAATGAGATCATGCCTGGCGGATTCGAGCATAATGTCCAGTCCCTTCGGGTGGTGGACCGGCTGGAGAACGACGGCGACGGACTGAACCTCACCTATGAGGTCCGGCGCGGTATTCTGTGCCACACTGGGCCTGACCGTGCCGAGACCTTGGAGGGTCAGCTCTTGCGTTTGGCGGACAAGATCGCGTATATCAACGCTGATATTGATGACGCCACACGGGGCGGGATCATCTATCCCATGGATATTCCTCTGGAGATCTCCAACGTTCTGGGCTTCACCTACTCTGAACGCATCGACACCCTTACCACCGACATCATTCGGGAGAGTGCCGATACGGGTGCCATCCTACAATCGGAAGCCTGCCGGGAGGCGATGAACGATCTGCGGGAGTTCATGTTTGAACATGTCTACCACAATCCCGTGGCAAAAGGGGAGGAGTCTAAAGCGCAGGGGATGCTTCTGCGGCTCTTTGAATACTACTGCCGCGATCCGGACATGCTTCCCCCGGAGTTCCAGGACATCCGGGAGCGGGAGAGTGTGGAGCGGGCGGTGTGCGACTACATCGCGGGGATGACCGACAACTACGCCGTGGAGAAGTACTCCGCGGCTTTTATCCCTATGTCCTGGGGGGTCAAGTGAGAATAAACGGTATGAATCCGCTGCGCGGCGGTAAAAATAGCCTGAAAGGGGGAGAAAAATGGCCATCCCGGCACAATTCATTGATGAATTGATGGCACGGTGCGACATCGCGGATGTGGTGGCCGACTACGTTCCCCTGACCCGGAAGGGCGGAAGCCTTTGGGGCTGCTGTCCCTTCCATAGCGAACGTACCCCGTCCTTTCATGTGGTGCCGGAACGGCAGATGTACAAGTGCTTCGGCTGTGGCAAGGGCGGCGGCGTGATCAATTTCATTATGGAGATCGAAAACCTCTCCTACCCGGATGCCGTTCGGTTTCTGGCCAAGCGGGCGGGGCTGGAGGTTCCGGAGGAGCGTGGAGACGGTGGGTTCCGCAAGAGACGGGAGCGTTTGCTTGCCCTCAATAAGGAGGCGGCACGATACTTTCACAGTGTCCTCCACAGTCCCGCCGGGAGGGCTGGCGTGGACTACCTCTTTGGAAAACGCCGCCTCTCCAAGGCTACGGTGACCCGGTTCGGTCTGGGTATGGCGCCGGATGGATGGGACAAGCTCATTACTGAGATGAAGTCCAAAGGCTATGAGAAGAGCGAACTTCTGGAGGCTGGCCTGGTGGTTCTCAGCAAGGAGGGCCGGGTCTATGACCGGTTTCGGAACCGGGTCATGTTTCCCATTATTGACCTGAGAGGAGATGTGATTGGTTTCGGCGGACGTGTGCTGGACGACTCCACGCCCAAATACCTCAATTCTCCAGATACCCCGATCTTCAACAAGGGGCGGAATCTTTTTGCGCTGAACATCGCAAAAAAAACCCGTCTGGGCCGTATCATCTTAACGGAGGGTTATATGGATACCCTATCCCTTCACCAAGCCGGCTTTGACTGCGCTGTGGCCTCCCTCGGTACCGCGCTGACGGGAGATCACGCTCAGCTCCTCGCGCGGTACACAAAAGAGGTGGTTATCGCCTACGACGGCGACGGCGCCGGCGTCTCCGCCGCCCAGCGAGCCATCGGACTGCTGGAGAAGACAGGTATGAAGGTTCGCGTCCTGCGGATGAAGGGCGCCAAGGATCCGGATGAGTTCATCGGCAAGTACGGGGCAGAGGCCTTTGCCAAGCTTCTGGACCAAAGCGAAAATCACATCGAGTATCGCATCGACCAAGTAAAGGGGAAGTACGACCTCACGGATGACGCCCAGCGGGTGGAATTTTTGAAGGAGGCCGTTCCCATCCTGGCGCAGCTGCCCAGTCCGGCGGAACGGGAGATCTACGGTGCCCGGTGTGCCGAGCTGGCGGGTGTCTCCGCCGAGGTAGTGACCCAGGAGGTCAAACGGGAGCGCTCTCGGCTGAGCTGGAAGGCAAAAAAGCAGAAGGAGCGGCGGGACCTGACTCCGACGGTCCAGCTTCAGCCTAAGGAACGCGCGCTGCGCTATGACAACATCCGTTCCGCACGAGCGGAGGAGGGGGTACTGCGGCTGGTGGTCTTGGACCCGGAGCTATTCGGCAGCGCGGCTGTCCTTGAGCCAGAGCACTTTTCAGCGCCTCTCCTGGGAAAGGTGTTTGGACTTTTGCGGGCGCGTTGGATCAGTGGCCTCTCTGTCAGCCTGGCCGCCCTGGCCGGTGAGCTGGAGCCCGCCGAGATGAGCCACCTGAGCGGTGTGCTTACCCAACCGGAATCTCTCCAGAATGGCGCACGTGCCATGAGGGATTACATAGAGATTATAGAGACAGAAGCGGAAAAACGCAGGCTGGCAGGGGAGTCCGAGGAACTGCTGGCCATGCAGAAAAAGCTGCTTGAGAAAAAAGCATATGGAGGATGAATCCATGAGTGGAAAGAGAATACTGGACATGCCTGCGGAGCCCCCGAAGAAGGCACAGACGACCAGTGAAGAGAAGATTGAGGCCGGCAAGGCGGAGCTGATGAAGGTCGTCGAGGGCGTTCAGGGCGCCGAAAAGCTGGCAGAGCTGCTGGATAAGGGCAAGAAAAAGGGTAAGCTGTCCTCTAGCGAGCTGATGGATGTCCTGGAAGAGATGGACTTGGAGAGCGAGCAGCTGGATAAGATCTATGACGCCATGGAGAACATGGGTATCGATACCGCGGGAGACGACTATCTGCCCGAGCTGGTGGATGAGGTCCCTCCTCTGGAAGAGATTGAGGACATTCCAGAAGAGGAGATTGTGGACCCCAACACGCTGGTGGATTCCTTCGGTATCGACGATCCGGTGCGTATGTACCTTAAGGAGATCGGCAAGGTGAACCTGCTGACCCCCGATGAGGAGGTGCGTCTGGCCCAGGACATGGGAGCCGGTGACGCAGCCAAGGAGCGGATGGAAGAGATCGAGCGCGCCAAAAAGAAGGGGGAGGAAATCCTCCTCACTCCCGAGGAGGAGAAAGAGCTCAAAAGGGCCATTAAGCGGGGCGAGGCTGCCAAGCAGCGCCTGGCCGAGGCCAACCTCCGTCTGGTCGTCTCTATTGCCAAGCGGTACGTGGGCCGCGGCATGCTGTTCCTGGACCTCATTCAGGAGGGCAATTTGGGACTGATCAAGGCCGTGGAGAAGTTCGATTACACCAAGGGCTACAAGTTCTCTACCTATGCCACCTGGTGGATTCGCCAGGCCATCACCCGCGCCATTGCCGACCAGGCCCGCACCATCCGTATCCCGGTCCACATGGTGGAGACCATCAATAAGGTGATCCGGGTCTCCCGCCAGCTCCTTCAGGAGCTGGGCCATGACCCCAGTCCTGAGGAGATCTCCGAGGAGATGAATATGCCTGTCGACAAAGTCCGGGAGATTCTCAAAATCGCCCAGGAGCCCGTGAGCCTGGAGACGCCCATCGGTGAGGAGGAGGATTCCCATCTGGGCGACTTCATCCCGGATGAGGATGCATCTGAGCCCTCTGAGGCCGCCAGCTATACCCTGCTCAAGGAACAGCTCATTGACGTGCTGGATACCCTCACGCCCCGGGAGGAGAAGGTGCTCAAGCTGCGCTTTGGTCTGGAGGATGGTCGGACCCGCACACTGGAAGAGGTGGGCAAGGAGTTCAATGTTACCCGCGAGCGTATTCGTCAGATTGAAGCCAAGGCGCTCAGAAAGCTGCGTCATCCCAGTCGGAGCAAGAAGCTGAAGGACTTTTTGAACTGAGGTTGCGTGTAATGGAAATCAAGTTCTATGACCAGGCCTTGGATAGCGATCTCAAATATGCCGTGATCTGTGCCAGGGCAGGGGAGCAGTGGCTCCTGTGTCGGCACAAGGAGCGGGATACCTGGGAGCTGCCCGGCGGGCACCGAGAGGCAGGGGAGAACATCCATGACACTGCCGCTCGGGAGCTGCGTGAGGAGACCGGTGTCACCGAGTGCCAGATAGAGCCGGTGGCAGCCTATGGCATATTTAAGGAAGGGGAGGAACCTTCCTTTGGGGCGCTCTTTTTCGCGGATGTATGGGAACTGGCGTCGCTTCCAGCTGACAGTGAAATGGCAGAGTGCCGTCTGATGGCATCTCTACCGGAAGCGTTGACTTATCCTGAGCTTCAACCGGTCCTGCTGGAGCAGGTCCGGCAATGGCTGGAGGGTGGGAACTTTCGCTCAATCCAGGAGGATATTTTTGAGTTGATGATGTGAAGAGGATGTTCATATTTTATTTACAGGATATTTAAAATCTGTCCATTCCTGCTGCTATGTAAGGTGGTAAAATAAAAGCGTGGTCAAGAGATCACAATTCAAACCTCCTCCTCTCTCAACGAAAACGCGGACCCGTAGAAAACGGGTCCGCGTCAGCCTGTCGAGAAGGGCCTGTTGCAAAATAGGATTTTGAAAAATCAGGCCAAAGAAAGAGTTAGCGAGAACCGTCAAGACGGCGGTTCTCGCTAACTTTTTTAATGCACATATTTCCCGTTTGGGTCTGAAAACTGCATTTTGCAACATCCCCTTCATTATATTTGCCATTAAAAGTTGTGGGAGAGAAAAAATAAGGAGAGCAAACGCACAACGTTTGCTCTCCTTTGGCAGCGGGAGAAGGATTCGAACCCTCACAAACAGAGTCAGAGTCTGTCGTGCTACCCTTACACAATCCCGCTATTTCTTACCGCCCTCTCGTGAGGACGAATGTTATTATATCAGGTTTATAGAGAAAGTCAAGCATATTTTTCCCGAATTGAGAAAAAATTTGGGGGCGGTCATTTGACCGCCCCCGAAGGACTCAGTTCTTATTTTTCCCCAGGAAACGCAGGAGATAGAGAAACAGATTGATGAAGTCCAGGTAAAGCTGGAGGGCAGAATAAATAGACGCTTTTTGAGCCATTTGGTTATCATGGCCGAAGGAAAAATAGTTTTCTTTGATCTGCTGGGTATCATAGGCGGTGAGCCCCAGGAAAATGGCGATGCCGATGAGGCAGTAGATCCGTTCCAAACCAGAGAAGACAGGTAGGAAGAGAGAAACCAAACCAAAGATAACGAGGAAGATGAGGCCGCCCACCAGAATGGGACGCAGGCGGGTGAGGTCGGATTTGGTAAAGTAGCCGAACAGAGCCAGAGCGCCGAAGTAGAGGGCGGTGACGGCAAAGACGAGCACCAAGCTGGCCAGATCAAAGATCAGGAAGTAGGTGGAAAAGACCACACCAGTCAGCGCAGCATATGCGAAGAAGAGAAGGGTGGCTGCCGGGACCGAGAGCCGGTGGATGCGAGCACTAAGCACAATTACGACCGCTAATTCCGCCACCAGCACGACAATGTGGAAAGCTGGGATGCTGAGGAACGCGTAGATGGTGAGGCCGCTGGCATAGCCGCCCACCGCCACACCGAATGTGATCATCAATCCCAAAAACATCCAGAGGAAAGTCTTCGCAGTGTAAGTCGGCAGAGATTCCGTGCGCATATCCCGCTCCTGCCTACGCTCGCTTTGGTAGAAATCGTTGTAATCCAAAATCATCACTCCAATCACGATGGTCTGACCACAGACACAAATAGGCATCTCCGCTCAGACCCTTTATGGTCACACTATAGCGTATGTTGCCCCAAAAAGAAAGAGAAAAAATATGAATTTTTTGTGCTTGACAACTGGGCGGGAATCTTCTACAATGTGACTTATAAAAGCAATGAGGGGAAGAAGACCTGCACTGCCCGTTCAGAGAGCCGGTGGATGGTGAGAACCGGTACGGTGCGTGTGGGTGGATACTGATCCCTGAGCTGCTCTCTTGAACCGCCTGTAGCACAGTAGGGGGAGCCGTGTGGCCGCGTTACCGGCCAGGGCCTTGCTGGAGGCCGACGAGGACCGTTTGGGTGACCGACGGTCGAATCAGGGTGGTACCGCGTATGATAACTTATACGCCCCTGGCCGAGAGGTCGGGGGCGTTTTCATTTTATCTGACATGCGTCCCCGCGCATAGACCATCGGAATCATAAGGAGGATGACGCGCATGATCAAAGATCCGAAGAAGAAGTACATTCCCTTTGTCCCGCTGAAGATGGAGCACCGCTCCTGGCCCGACAAGGAGATTACCCAGCCGCCCATCTGGTGCTCGGTAGACCTGCGGGATGGCAACCAGGCCCTGGTAGATCCCATGAACCTCGAAGAGAAGCTGGAATATTTCCATACTCTGGTGGACATCGGGGTCAAAGAGATTGAGATTGGCTTTCCTTCGGCCTCTGAGACGGAGTATGAGATCTGTCGGGAGCTCATCGACGGTGGCCATATCCCGGATGATGTGACCATTCAGGTACTGGTACAGGCCCGCCCCCATCTGATCAAGAAAACATTTGAGGCCATTCAAGGCGCCAAAAATGTGATCCTCCATTTCTACAATTCCACGTCCACTTTGCAGCGGAAGGTGGTCTTCCATATGGACATGGCCGGCATCACCAAGATCGCCACGGATGCCGCCGACCTGATTTACGAGATGAGCAAGCCCATGTTGGAGCAGGGGATGAATCTGCGCTATGAATACTCTCCAGAGTCCTTCATGGGTACGGAGATGGACTACGCTGCGGAGATCTGTCAGGCAGTCCTGGAGCATCTCCACGCCACACCGGAGCACAAGGTCATTTTGAATCTCCCCACCACCGTGGAAAACTGCATGCCCAACTACTTTGCTGATGAGATCGAGTACTTTATCTCCAAGCTGCCCAGCCGGGAATGTGCCATCATTTCCCTCCATCCCCACAACGATCGAGGCGAGGGTGTGGCCACCGCTGAGATGGGTATACTGGCCGGTGCCGAGCGGATCGAGGCCACCCTCTTTGGAAATGGCGAGCGTACCGGCAATGTGGATATGGTCACTCTGGCCATGAACATGTACATACAGGGTGTAGACCCGAAGCTGGACTTCTCCGACATCAATAAAATCAAGGAGATGTATGAGCGCTGCACCAAAATGAAGGTAGGGGAGCGGCAGCCATATGCAGGTGAGCTGGTCTTTACCGCCTTCTCCGGTTCTCACCAGGACGCGATCAGCAAAGGTACTCAGTATATGGAGGAAAGCCATAGCGATAAGTGGGAGATCCCTTATCTGCCCATCGACCCCGCTGATGTGGGACGGGAGTACGAGCCCATTATCCGTATCAATTCCCAGTCCGGCAAGGGAGGTGCTGCTTTCGTTATGCAGCATACCTTTGGATTTGAACTGCCCAAGGCCATGCATCCGGAATTTGGCCACATCGTCCAGGTAGAGACGGACCGGGTCGGCACCGAGCTCAAGCCTGAGCGGATCTTTGAGCTGTTTCGGGAAAATTATATGGATGCTGTCAAGCCCTATGAGCTGGTGCGCCACTCCTTTGCCGAGTTTACCGACGAGGATGGGCATTCCCATGTTACTTTTGCTGGAACGCTCCGGCATACCGATACCACGTTCCAGGTCCAGGGCTCTGGAAATGGTCCTATTGATGCCTTCTTCAATGCCATCCATGGCCAGAAGATGGACCGTTTCACCTTCGTGGATTATAAAGAGCATGCCATCAAGAAGGGTTCTGATTCCCAGGCTGTAGCCTATATCCATCTTCAGGATCAAGATGGAAAGGACTGGTTTGGCGTGGGTATGAGCCACAATATCAATCTGGCGCCTCTGAAGGGCATTCTCTCTGCTATCAATCGAGCGGTTAATGGATAACCTCTATAGATGAAAAGCAACGGGTATATCATCAGTGGTGATACACCCGCTGCTTCTGTGTAAAAACATACCAGTCTATTACATTTAAAAGGGACCACTTTACAACGGGTGCAAAGCTATTCGGAGGTGCTCCGGATGCTTTTTTGTTGAAGCGCATTAGCCGACCGGATTAAGAAATGGTTGCCGTGCCACGAAGGGATTACTATAATATCCTAGTCATGTGATAACAAGGGGCTAACAGCCGCCTTTTTTGGGGGGTACGGCGGCAGTAGAGAAGACCGCTGTGCCATCATGGATTATCGTCCTGTCACTGAGCCCGGCGCCAAAAGCCATGATTCTGGACGAGGATGATCCAGTGCTGGGAATAATTGAGGCATCCCCAACAAAATGCGCCTGCGTGTCGTTCTGCCACGCAGGCGCATTTTGTTGTAGCCTGAAAACCCGCAGTTAGACCGGGGATTTTCAGTATGTGGAGATGTGCAGTTAGCTCCGGTTGAGAATACCAGCATCCTGTAGAGACTGGATGAGGCTGTTGAATTGGTTGATCACATCGGACAAGGTGGCACTGCTGGACAGAGTGCTTACCGCAGTAGCAGATTCAATGGTTCCGGTGGGACCAGTGGGACCGGTAGGGCCGGTGGGGCCGGTGGGACCGGTAGGACCGGTAGGACCGGTGGGACCAGTGGGGCCGGTGGGACCAGTGGGGCCGGTGGGGCCAGTAGGACCGGTAGGGCCAGTAGGACCGGTGGGACCAGTTGGACCGGTAGGGCCAGTAGGACCAGTGGGGCCAGTAGGACCAGTTGGGCCGGTGGGACCAGTAGGGCCAGTGGGACCGGTAGGACCAGTGGCACCAGTGGAAGGACCAGTAGGACCAGTAGCGCCGGTGGCGCCAGTTACACCAATCGGCCCGGTAGGGCCGGTAGGACCTTGAGGACCGGGACAGCAGCAGCGGCATTCAGGCACCGGCGGACAGCAGTTGGGCCAGGGAGATGGGGGGCAGACAGGAGGACGGCCGTAGTGGCAGCAGCGCACACGATCGGTTTGGGGCTCCGGTGCCTCACCGCAATAACCCTGCCCCGCCCTGAGAGATGCCGCATACTCAGCGGCATCCATAGATTTGCGGGGAGAAAAATTCATCATGCTCATGACCTCCAACCCAGCCTATGCCAGATGGTATATGTCTGTGACAATGGCATGAAGAAAAAAGAGACGCCGGAGCGGGTGCTCCGACGCCTCGTACCTACTTGGATATGTGGTCTTAGGAGCGGGTTTGCTCAGACTTTTTTTGCTCCTTCTTACGGCTCTGCGCAGGCTGATCCTCCTTGCGGGCCTGGGGCTCGGTACGGGCGGGCTTCTGATCGTCCTTCATGGTTTGCTCACCTCTTTTCTGGTCGGACACAGACCACGGCGGGTATGCTCCGCCAAAGCCGTGTCGTTCTGAGGCTAGTATGGCCCATCGCATACCAGACTATACACACTTTTTCCGATGGAGGATCATTTTGGATTTTGCGCATGATCTTTTAAAAAAGTATATCATCCCACTGGGTACTGTGGTATAATGCGTCCAAGAGAAGTTTTGGACAGACAGGATTGAGAGAGGGGGGCGGTACCCATGAAGTGCCCATTCTGCGGCAATTTGGAGAGTAAGGTCGTAGATTCCCGGCCCTCGGATGAGGGCGCCAGTATCCGGCGCAGAAGGGAATGTCTGGCGTGCCATAAGCGATTCACCACCTATGAAACAATGGAGAGCTTGCCTCTGGTTGTAATTAAAAAGGACGGCAGCCGCCAGACCTTTGACAAGGACAAGCTGCTTGGGAGCATGCTCAAGGCCTGTGAAAAGCGGTCAGTACCTATGTCTAAGCTGGAGAAAATTGCAGTGGAAATCGAACAGGCGCTTCAAAATGATATGGAGCGGGAGGTCAGTTCCTCCGTAATCGGGGAACTGGTGATGGAAAAGCTCAAAAATGTGGACGAGGTAGCCTATGTACGTTTTGCCTCAGTTTATCGGCAATTTAAGGACATTGGTACCTTTATGGAAGAGCTCAATAAACTGATCGACAATAAATAATTGACCCAGTCCCCCTGAAAAACGGCACATTGTCCCCCTAAATTTGACTCAAACTTGAAGCGAGAGTGCGTTGGAACCATCCAGCGTACCCTCGCTTTTTTTATACCCCGCGGCAGAGCCATGGGACAGGGCTGATCTTAAATTTGCTCAAGAGATATTCCAAAATATTCCAAAACACCGCCGTGCGTGGCCGTGATTGACGCAAAAATATTACGTGGATGTGGCGCGTGGCCCGGGGGAGAAAGGGGATAATTGGGAAGAGTGTATGGTGACAAAATAATACAGATAAAAGACTGTTTTGGAAAGGATGGAGACAATAATTGATGATGACCTCACATTTAAAATAGGTCATTCGTCCATTAAAAATGACACGAGGGAGTCTAAGGGAAAAACCTTTGACTCCTCGGAGTTTTGAGGCCGGGGAAGGACATTCTGGACGGGACAAGAGGACTGTTTTGAAGGAGACGTCAACAAAAGACCTGTTGCCCTGAAAAATGGCGGGTTCCCCGCCGAATTAGGCCCCCAAACATTGGCGAGGGTACGCTAAAGAAATCCAGCATACCATCGCCTTTGGCTTTTTGTACTGTCCGGATATTCTAGAGCAGTGAACCTGTTCAAGCTCCTCTTTTCCTTGTTTTTTCACCGGGACATACGCAATCCTATGCAAATCATATGTCTTATGACATGGATGGGCAAGAGGGAAAGGGCGCATAGAGAGGTAAGACTTGCCCAGACTGAAAAATCCATGGTATGTCACAATAGATTCTGTAGGCTGAACTGCTCCATGGAGGCCACCAGCTCCAGCCGAGCGATGAGCCGGGCATTGGAGGCGGCATATTCCTGTAGCTCCCGAGTGTGTAGAAAGCCCTCTACCTCCCGGAAACTGGTATAAACTTCATCAGTGTCAGCGTGGCGCAGCGTGGTGTAGAGGTAGAGCTCCCGATCCTGCCAGTGTTGGAGTGCCTCATGGGTAAGCGAGTCTGCCGCATCCCAGTGTTCCTGATGAGCCTGGAGCTGAGCCTCCTCCAAAAGCTGGGCGATGCTTCCGGTTAGATGTTTCAGGTAGAGTGAGTTACCAACAGTGATAGCAAAGATTATGGTCAGCAAGGCGAGAGAGAACCAAAGCCGCCTCATGTCATACCGCCTCCCTGGCCACAAAGCATACATTTCCAGCTTCGTCCACCGACAGGAGGAAAACTTCAGAGGGAGAGCGGACGCCATGCTCTGTAAGCCGCTGCTCTAGCCAACGTTGGTCCAGACCCTGGGCCTTTAGAGCGCGTTCCATGAGACGGCCATCGTTGATGAGCACCACTGGCAGCCCATGTTCTTGGGGAGATAAGCCCATCTGTCCGGCAGTCACTGGCTGCTCCGCTGCCCGGGGGAGAACGGATACCCGGCCACTGGTCTCCAAAATGGCATATTTGACAGTATTGAGGTCGGTGATACCCTGAGCTCGGAGTTCCTCATGGAGTTCGTCCACGGTAAACCGGTTGCGCCGCATTTCCCTCTGGTCCACCTTGCCATCTCTGACAATGACGCTGGGGCGTCCGCAGAGCACCGCACGGAATCGGACGCTGCGCATGGTGAGCACGGAGAGAATCATGGTGAGGCACAACAGAGTCAGGATGGGGAGCACACCGGCGAGAAGTGGGATACCGAAATCCTGCATAGGAACGGCTGCCAAGTCGGCAATGATGAGATCCAGTACCAGCTCCGAGGGCTCCAGCTCTCCCACCTGGCGCTTGCCCATGAGTCGAATGCCCAGAATAATGAGCAGATAGAGAATGACGGTCCGTACCACGCCGATAACCATAAGTGAGCCCCCCCAGGAAGATAACGTAGTCTAGTCAGTATGGACATGAAAGGGAGATTTTATTCCGAATTTGGGAAGTGTGTGTAGATGGAACGACTGTGGAGACTGCCCTTGTACGGCCCACGTATTTGGATGCCAACAGACTGATGTTTCCGGCTTTTCAGGATAGATTACTTGTGGTAAAATGAACTGTAATCCCAAAGAATCCGGAGGCCCATATGAAGAAAAAACACCTGCGCGTCCTGCTGAGCACAACAGCAGCGGCCACTGTTGTGGCTGCCGCGTTGAATACGCACCTCACCGTGCGGCACTACACGGTAAAAACAGGGGAAGTTTCCCGTCCTGTCCGCCTGATGCTGCTCACAGATCTTCACTCCTGCGACTATGGAAGAGGCCAGCGGGAGTTGCTGGATGTGGTGGAGGAACAACACCCCGACGTGATCTTGCTGGGAGGAGATATTCTGGATGACGATCCGGAGCTATCAGAGGAAAATGCCTGGATGGTGGTGGAGACCTTGGGCAGGGCCTACCCCACCTTCTATGTCACCGGAAATCATGAGTTTATCAGCGGAAGGGTGGAGGAGATCAAAGCCCGTATGGAGGACTACAACGTCACTGTGTTGGCGGGAGCGTGTCGCACGGTTGTGTTTCAGGGCCAGCCCATCCATATTTGTGGTATTGACGACCCCAAAGTAGGGGCGGACATCTGGCAAGCGCAGCTGGAGCAGGCCGCTTATGGGGCGGAAGGGGAGGGCCTGTCCCTTCTGCTTACCCACCGCCCCGAACGGACAGAAGCTTATCAGGAGCTGGGCTTTGACCTTATCCTGTCTGGTCATACCCATGGGGGGCAGTGGCGTGTTCCGGTCCTGCTCAATGGGCTCCTGGCACCCAACCAGGGTTTTTTCCCCTCCTATGCCGGAGGGCGCTACCAACTGGGAAAGACCACCCTCATCGTCAGCCGTGGACTGGCCCGGGAATCCACCCGGCTGCCACGAATTTTCAATCAGCCGGAAGTGGTGGTTGTGGATCTTGCCCCATCCACACAAACAGCAGAAAAATAATTAGGCAAACAGCGTATTTTTTAGGTATATCATGCGGAATGACTGTGAAAAAGGTCAGAATATCTAATTGATTTGTCCAAAACCACGGTTTTGAGATGCTGCAAAAAAATTCAGTTGTCAAGGGACTGGATTTGGGTTAAAATCGAACGGATAAACTGGAAGAGAAAGGCGGGCTGTGATAGATGAAGGCGACCTTGATCTTGGAAAATGGTATGACCTTTACCGGGGAGAGTATTGGCGCTACGGCGGACCGAATCTGTGAGATGGTGTTCAATACCTCCATGGTCGGCTATCAGGAGATCCTCACCGATCCCTCTTATGCCGGTCAGGGCATTGTAATGTCCTATCCCCTCATTGGCAATTATGGTGTTAATTCGGAGGATAATGAGTCCTCTCGTCCCTGGGGTGAGGCCTTTGTGGTGCGGCATCTGTCCCGGCGGGGCAGCAATTTCCGCTGTGAGGGCGATTTGGATGATTATTTAAAAGAACACGGTATCACGGGCATACAGGGCGTGGACACCCGCGCTATCACCCGCACACTCCGCAGTCAGGGTACCATGAACGGTATGATCACCTGTGCGGAGCATTTTTCTATTCAGGACCTGCTGGAGCCCATCCGAGCCTACCGGGTCCAGGGTACTGTGGAACGGGTGAGCAGGGAGGAAGTCCAGATCTATCCCTCCATTCCCCGGCAGAAGCTGCGGGTGGCTTTGCTGGACTTCGGCGTCAAGGAGAATATGATCCGCTGCCTCCAGGCGCGGGGCTGTGAGGTCACCGTATTCCCGGCCCACACCACCGCTGTGGAGATTCTATCCGGAAAATTTGACGGCGTGATGCTTTCCAACGGCCCCGGAGATCCCGCTGATAATGTGGCTATCATCGCAGAGATCAAGGAGCTCTATGCCTCGGGAATCTCCATTTTCGCCGTATGCCTGGGCCACCAGCTTATGGCTCTGGCCACTGGCGCTAAGACCCGGAAGATGCGCTTTGGACACCGGGGGGGGAACCATCCGGTAAAAGATTTGGACGCCGGTCGGGTGTTCATTACCTCTCAGAATCACGGCTATGTGGTCACCGCCGAAAGTGTCAAGCCCGAGGTAGCCATGGTCTCACATATCAACGTCAATGAGGGCAGCGTAGAGGGCCTGCGCTACACAAACGGAAATGTCTATACTGTGCAGTTCCATCCTGAAGCCAGTCCTGGGCCCAAGGACACGGAATATCTCTTTGATCGGTTTGTCCGCCGGATGGAAGGAGGCGCTTGGTAATGCCAAAGAATCCGAATATCAAAAAAGTCCTGGTGCTGGGCTCTTGGCCGATCGTCATCGGTCAGGCGGCTGAGTTTGATTATGCCGGCACCCAGGCCTGCCGTGCTCTGAAGGAAGAGGGCGTGGAGGTGGTGCTGGTTAACTCTAACCCTGCCACTATCATGACCGATAAGGACATCGCTGACCATGTCTATATCGAACCCTTGAACATCGCCTCTGTGACCCAGGTCATTCAGCAGGAGTGGCCCGACTCTATCCTGCCCACACTGGGCGGGCAGACCGGCCTTAATCTGGCGATGAACCTCTACGAGCAGGGAATCCTGGCCGAGTATAATGTGAAGCTCCTGGGTACCAGCCCCGAATCCATCCGCAAGGCGGAGGACCGCCAGGGCTTTAAGGACGCTATGGAAGAGATTGGCCAGCCCTGTGTCACCTCCGATGTGGTGGAGAGCGTGGAGGACGCTGTGACCTTCGCAAACTCCATCGGTTACCCCGTCATTGTCCGGCCCGCTTATACCCTGGGCGGGACTGGGGGTGGCATTGCCTATGATGAGCCCTCTCTTCGGGAGATCGCCGACCGAGGGATCCACCTCTCCCGGGTGGGCCAGGTCCTCATCGAACGCTCTATCGCTGGCTGGAAAGAGATTGAGTTCGAGGTCATGCGAGACTCCGCTGGAAATGTTATCCAGATCTGTTCCATGGAGAATATCGACCCTGTAGGCGTTCACACCGGCGACTCCATCGTGGTGGCACCCACCCAGACCTTGGCCAATAAGGAGTATCAGATGCTCCGGACCGCCTCCCTGAACATCATCTCCGCACTGAAGATTGAGGGTGGCTGCAACGTCCAGCTGGCCCTCAACCCTGACAGCTATGAGTATGCGGTTATTGAGGTCAATCCCCGAGTGAGCCGATCCTCCGCGCTGGCCTCCAAGGCCACCGGCTACCCCATTGCCAAGGTGGCCGCGAAGGTCGCCCTGGGCTATACGCTGGACGAGATCCCCAACGCGGTGACCGGCAAGACCACCGCCTGTTTTGAGCCCACCCTGGACTACTGCGTTCTGAAGCTGCCCCGTCTGCCCTTTGATAAGTTTACTACCGCCAGCCGCACCTTGGGTACCCAGATGAAGGCCACTGGAGAGGTCATGGCCATCGGCAACTCCTTCGAGGGGGCCCTCATGAAGGCCATCCGCTCTCTGGAGCTGCCGGTGAAATCTCTGCGCATGGATGGCCTGGAGGAGCTCTATACGGAGGAGATCGAGGACCGTCTCATCAATGTAGATGACCAGCGGCTCTTTGTGGTGGCCGAGGCCCTGCGCCGTGGTTTTTCTCCTGAGAAGATCAATAAGATCACAAAAATGGATATCTGGTTCCTGGACCGGTTCAAGAATATCGTGGACATGGAAGATGCGCTGGACCACGGCCATCTGGATGAGCACACCTTGCGCAAGGCAAAGGAGATGGGCTTCTCCGATGTGTGGATCGCCGCCCTCTCCGGCAAGACCGGGGCTGAGATCAAGGCCCTTCGGGAGTCCATGGGCATCGTACCAGCCTTCAAAATGGTAGACACCTGCGCAGCCGAGTTTGAGGCCCAGACACCTTATTACTACTCCACCTACGATGAGGAGAACGAGGCTGCCCAGTCCCATGAGTGGGGTGATGCTCCGGTGTGTGAGACCCTGGCTGCTGCCCCCGCCCACGCCTATACTCCCGACCCGGGAAAGAAAAAGGTACTGGTGCTAGGCTCCGGCCCCATCCGCATTGGTCAGGGCATTGAGTTCGACTATTGCTCCGTACACTCCGTCTGGGCATTCAAGCGCTTGGGCTATGAGACCATTATCATCAATAATAACCCCGAGACCGTCTCCACCGACTTTGATGTGGCTGACAAGCTCTACTTTGAACCTCTGACCCCTGAGGATGTCCAGAATGTAGTGGAGTTGGAGAAGCCCTGGGGCGCTGTGGTCCAGTTTGGCGGTCAGACCGCCATCAAGCTGGCCAAGGCGCTCACCGCCATGGGGGTTCCCATCTTGGGTACATCCTCTGACGGTGTAGATGCCGCCGAGGACCGGGAGCGTTTCGATGAGATCCTACAGAAATGTGGTATTCCCCGGGCAGCTGGAAAAACTGTCTTCACCACTGAGGAGGCTCTTGCCGCCGCTCATGAGGTGGGTTATCCCGTATTGGTGCGGCCCTCTTATGTCCTGGGAGGACAGGGCATGGAGATCGCCTATAACGACCGAAACATTGTGGAGTTCATGCGCATCATTAACCAGACGGTACAGGAGCACCCCATTCTGGTGGATAAGTACCTGATGGGACGAGAGGTAGAGGTGGATGGCGTCTTCGATGGGGAGGACATCCTCATCCCCGGCATTATGGAGCACGTGGAGCGGGCTGGCGTCCACTCCGGTGATTCTATATCGGTCTACCCGCCCCTCCACATCGAGGAGAAGCACAAGGAGACCATTCTCCACTACACCTATGATCTGGCCAAGGCACTGGGTGTCATCGGACTCATTAACATCCAATTTATCCTCTTTAACGATCAGGTTTACGTGATTGAGGTCAATCCCCGCTCTTCCCGGACCATCCCCTATATTTCCAAGGTGACCGGGGTGCCCATCATTGACCTGGCCACCAAAGTCATGCTGGGACAGAAGCTAAAGGACCTGGGCTACGGCACCGGTATTTATCCGGAGGCGAATTACTATGCTGTCAAGATGCCCGTCTTCTCCTTTGAAAAGCTCACTGACGTGGATACGGGTCTGGGGCCGGAGATGAAATCTACTGGAGAATGTTTGGGCTTGGCCGAGTCCTTCCCACAAGCACTGCTCAAAGCCTTTAAAGGTGCCAACCTGAAGGTCCCCAAGAAGGGCGGACGAGTCATCATCACTGTGAAGGATGAGGATAAAGGTGAAATGATCGGCATTGCCCGGGGGTTGGAGGACATGGGCATTGAGATCCTGGCTACCTCTGGTACCTGCAATGCCCTCAATGCCGCCGGTGTCCCTGCTCGGAAGGTGGCTCGAGTTTCCCAGGCCCACCCCAACATTCTCGACATGATCGCATCTGGCTCTATCGACCTTATCATCAACACTCCCACCAAAGGACGCAAGCACGATACTGATGGGTTCAAGATCCGTCGGGCCGCTGTGGAGCACTCCGTGGCCTGTGTTACCGCAATCGATACCGCTCACGCCATTCTCACCGTTCGGGAACAGGGCCGGAGCGCCGACCTGCACCCCATTGATATTACCAAAATCTAAACTGGAGGGGATGCTATGCGGCTTCGCCGACTGCGGTTTGATATCTGGGTGTGTATGCTGTTGGCCTACCTGATCTCCATGGGGGCGGTTGCAATAACCTCCGCCATCAGTGATGCCACGTATGAGGAGTATGTGGCGGACCATTCCGCACTTTCTGGAGAGGCGGGCAGCCTGGCCGGGGAGGACGTGCCTCGTGCTCAGAGCGTACAGGACCTACTGACAATGGATACCTTCACCATCCTCTCTCAGGGTATCTCCTATCGCAATGAGGGGGCGGGGTACTATGAAGATATGTATCTCTATAATCTGGCCCTTCCCTCTGGCGAGCGGGTGGCCGCCTACATCAACCTGGAGAGTGTCCAGACCCAGGGGGACATCTACTCCGGGGAAGTGGTCCTTCCAGTGGGGCGGTTGGTGTGGGCCAATCTGGAGGAAGATGAGGCCTTTATGCAGCAAATCACTGTAGGGTATCCTCTGAACCGCACGGACTTCTATGTGGATATGACAGGGAATGCCGCCCGGTACAGCGAGGAATACCGGGAGGAGCACTATACTAAGTGGGCGCAGGGGATCACCATCTTGGTCTGCTTCCCACTATTCCATGCTCTGGGTTCCCATTTTGGCCTTTTCCCCGCTTTTTTTCCCTCAAAGCGCCAGAAAGAAACGGACCCATTTTGAATCCATTTCTTTGGAACCTTATTTCTCACTTTTCTTTTAATTTAGAAAGCGAGAGGGCGGGTTATTCCATAAAAAAGCTGCTGTGTATGTGCCTGTTTCTGTCGTTGCAATGCCTTTCCGCCTGTCAAGAGGATATAGGAGACATGAGTGGGAAACCAGTGATTTATTTCTGCCCGAAGGAGCGGACGGAATTCACTATAAAGCTTGATTTTCATGGGCCCCTTTGTGGAATGGGGTGGGACAGAAATTTATTAGGATGCACTAGCCGCCCCGGAAAATCCGGGACGGCTATCTTTTTGCTACAAAACGCAAGTGGGAAAGCAATCGTTTTTGGGCAGGGGAGAGGGTGTTCGGGGGTTGTGCTCCCCTTCTGAGTGTGCTATTCTAAGATATAAAATACAGCCCTCCTGGGGAGGACAACATTTCACATTAGAGAAAGAAGGCTGGATGATGTCCCATCAGACTGTCATTGTTTTGGATTTTGGTGGCCAGTATAATCAGCTCATCGCCCGACGGGTCCGTGAGTGCGGTGTGTATTGCGAAGTCAAGCCCTACACCACGCCTCTGGAGGCCCTGAAAGCCATGGAACCTATCGGTTTCATTTTTACCGGTGGGCCCAATAGCGTCTATGACGAAAAGGCACCCCACGTTGACACAGCCATTTTTGATCTGGGGATTCCAGTACTGGGAATCTGTTATGGATGCCAGCTTATGGCCCACACATTGGGCGGACGTGTCACTGCCGCTCAGGAAGATACCGCTCGGGAGTATGGTAAAACCGAGACCTATTATGACACCTCCTGCAAGCTTTTTAAGGGGTTGCCTGCCGAAGGTGTG
Source organism: Candidatus Intestinimonas merdavium (assembly GCA_019115785.1). Taxonomy (GTDB): domain Bacteria; phylum Bacillota; class Clostridia; order Oscillospirales; family Oscillospiraceae; genus Intestinimonas; species Intestinimonas merdavium. Next base: position 56,968 of record DXCX01000100.1, read on the forward strand.
TCCTGGATGAGTCATGGTGACTATATGGAAAAGGTGCCAGAGGGTTTTATACTCGTTGCCCACTCTGATAACTGTCCCAACGTAGCCATTGCCGATGAGACCCGGGGGTTCTACGGGGTACAGTACCACCCTGAAGTCAATCACACCCAGCACGGTACCGACATGATTCATAACTTTCTCTATGAAGTCTGTGGTGCGTTGGGGGATTGGTCCATGGGGGATTACAAGCGCACCGCCATCCGGGACATCCGGGAGAATGTTGGGGACGGGAAAGTACTTCTGGCACTCTCCGGTGGCGTGGATTCCTCGGTGGCTGCGGCCCTTTTGGCTGAGGCGGTGGGCAGCCAGCTCACCTGTGTTTTTGTAGACCATGGCCTCATGCGGAAGAACGAGGGAGATGAAGTGGAGGCCGCTTTCTCGAAATGGGACATCAACTTTGTCCGGGTGGATGCCGAGGACCGGTTCCTTTTGAAGCTGGCCGGTGTGTCAGAGCCGGAGCATAAGCGAAAGATCATTGGTGAAGAGTTTATCCGCGTCTTTGAGGAAGAGGCAAAGAAGATCGGTCGAGTGGATTATTTGGTCCAAGGGACCATCTATCCTGACGTGATTGAGTCAGGCGCTGGGGATGCCGCGGTGATCAAGAGCCACCACAATGTAGGCGGACTGCCCGATTATGTGGACTTCAAGGAGATCATTGAGCCCTTGCGGCTCCTCTTTAAAGACGAGGTGCGGCAGCTGGGTCGTGAGTTGGGACTCCCCGAATATCTGGTCATGCGTCAGCCCTTCCCAGGTCCTGGCCTTGCCATCCGGGTCATCGGTGACCTTACAAAGGAAAAGCTGGATACTCTTCGGGACGCCGACGCCATCTACCGTGAGGAGATCGCCGAAGCTGGTGAGGACAAGAATATCAATCAGTATTTTGCCGTTCTCACCAATACCCGCTCAGTGGGTGTTATGGGCGACGGCCGGACCTATGACTACACACTGGCGCTTCGGGCCGTGACCACTAGCGATTTTATGACCGCCGATTGGGCCCGTATTCCTTATGATGTGTTGGACAAGATATCTACCCGTATCGTCAACGAGGTCCCCGGTATCAACCGTATCGTCTACGACATCACCTCCAAGCCCCCCGCAACCATCGAGTGGGAATGATTTCAAAGGCCCAGAAAAGCCTGATATGACTGGGGTTTTGAAGGGTTAAAGCCATCCGTGGCAACGATTTGGCAACAGTTTTTCATTATTCCAAAGATAAAGAGCTACCTGATTTGCGAAAGTCAGGTAGCTCTTTTTATTTTACTTCTCTTTGTCCGGCTGCTTTTTGAATTCTTCTACCAGCATATCACTCAGTTCCTGGGATGGGACAACCTTGTGCCAGTGGCCTGTGGTATCGAACTCCGGGTAGCGGTAACGCCAACGGTCGTAGTCTTCTTTGTTGATCTCCCCCGATTTCAGCTTGGCCGCTTGCTCTCCCCAGGCACAGAGCATCTCATGGAGCCGGGCCGCTTCTTTTCCTTGGAACACATCCACCCGAAGATGTATTTCTCCGTCGTACTCGCAGATTTTCAGGCCATAGCGGTCCTCCAGCGTAAAAAGCGTGTGCATAAGGCCCACATAGGAGTCTATGTCCGGCACATCCAGAGCATGGGGAGAGACCT